>PGYA01000065.1 GCA_002839435.1 Candidatus Riflebacteria bacterium HGW-Riflebacteria-2
TAAACGTTCTTCTAATCTGCTCTGTCTTTTTCATCTGAACACCTCGTCATTAAATTTTACTATCTTAACTCGGTGTCCACAATTACTCTACCACTCCAGCCAGAACGGCGGTCTATATCAAGCGTATAAGTGCCTGGGGCCAGATCGGCAAAAACGAATTTACCATTTGAATTTGTGACTGCAGCCATGTTTGCCATCAGCAGGGTAATGTTGCCCAGAGCTTTTGTTTCGCTGCCCAACATCTCGGTTACAACACCGGTAAGAGCGCCAATTTTGTTATTTCTGCTTACTGGTATACCAAATTCTCTGGACAGACTGATTTCATAGTAGACCGGCATATTGCTCTGATTTGAGTATTCGTTTTGGGTTGCCCTGAATTCAACACTGTTTTCAAGATATTTGTATTGTAGATTAAAGTCCAAATTCAGATAGCTTCTATCATTAGACTTATAAAAAGTTTCCCGGTAATTCATTATGGCTGTAAGTGAATCCAATAGCTTCCAGTTGATACTCAGTCCGAGATTGTCAGAATCATTACCAGGCCTATCTGATTGAGCAACATTTCGATTCGTTCCGGCGAAGCCGCTCAAAATAAGGCTGTCGCGCAAACGAAACAGACTCTGAATTCGATGAGAAGTTCGCCAGGTCTGAGTCCCTGATAATTGGTTCAATTCCTTTCTTCTATCAAGAGAATAGCTTGAGCTGAATCTTCTGCCATTGTGTGAAATACCGGCCCGATAAGTTTTATCACGCACATCATATTTCTCACTGAGCCAATCAAATTGATGACTGTCGATAATGCTCAACCGAAAAGAGGTTTTTTCATTCAACCTGTAGTTTATGCTTGAAGACAATTGATCGGTTTTTGCGGCCGAATTACCAGCGTTTTTAATGAGCGGACTCTGCTTCGCAGATGAATAGGTGACAACTCCATTAAGTCCCTTAGCAATGGGAACATTCACTGAAGTTGTGGTGTTCTCATTTCCAACCGATTTACCGGCATAAATTACGCCAGTATCAGTGTGGCTGATACTGAATATTGCGTAATTACGCACTTGCGTTGTGTAATTTACCGAAAATGCAGCATCACGTTTATCAACCAGGTCACCGCCCCACTTTTTACCAATTTCAGCTCTTAATGTGGAGTAACGGTCTGGCTTAAGTGTAAATGCCAGTGTGGTAAATCTTTCTTCCGGGCTAAGTTCATATTTATCACTGTCGGTAACAAAATGGCTTAATTTAAAACTTATTCGATCATTCAATATATGGGAAACATAAACTCCTTTTCCTTCCAGAGGGGTGTTTGACCATTTTGTTTTAAAGCCAATGATCCCAAAACTTGTTTCATTCCATGGATTATATTCTATCCCGATTCCTCTACCAAGATAGGCTTGTGACAACTTTGCGACTCCAAACCTATGGTCCCCAAGTCTCAATTTTAGCCTTTCTTCGTCATACTGTAGACTCATTTCTTCTCTGTTTAAACGTAGGTTAGGGGCATCGCCGGATGGTTTGTCTCTCATAAGAAAGTCAATTCGCCGTCGCCCGGAGTTGTCGAGATAACCTCGGCCTTTTAGTTCTATCTGGGAACTTTGCTCGTTGTCATAACTGTCCATTTTGACTGTGGCAACCACCGGCAGGTAATTCTTAAAATCAATTTTCTGGTTAGCCTTAGTATAAAAACCAATGCTGATGCCCTGTTTCAACAGAACTCTCTGATCGCGTCGGCCAAGATCTCTTGCCGTCAAAACTGTAGATAGAGAACTACCACGATGGTTATCAACACCGGTTCTGCCATCTATCTTCAGGTCGACAAAGCCACCCGGTGCTAGAATGGCTTTATCGGGAGTGACTTTGACCTTGAAATGCTTCTGCTGAGTCAGCGACAGGCCGACGCTGAAAGTGGCGTTGCTGTTGTTAAAGAGCTTGCCTTTGATAGCAAAGCTTTCACCGTCGATTATGCTGTTTGGCTTCTCTTCGATAACGAACTTGAGATCGACCATTTCCATAATTTTAAAGCTGAACGACAGGCTGCCGCGAACTGACTGGTCTCTTGGGTCGTAGACGTTATAAGTGAACTGATGCTCACCGGCCGGCAGATAATTGGGCACCGAAACCATGACGATGCTGTTGAAGCTTTCCATGGGCTCAAGACTGAATTCAGCCGGTGGGAAAGTTAATTCAAAGCCTTCGGGCATATTGAATTCTTCAGTAAAATTGCCGGGCCGGCCCGACATGTTGGTCACCCGGAAGCTCATGGAAAAGCTTTTGCCGGGCTCAACCACGATGCCTTGCAAATCACTGTTTGCTTCGACGCGCAGGCCGCTGTCGAAACTGTTGACACCATAAATGACCGAACCCTTGTCAACAGCGGCTGTAGTTACTTCGACGCTCTGGGTTGGTAGGCTTTTAGTGGCTGCGACTGTTTTTGCAGGCTCAGCGTCAGCGGTCTTTCTGCTGCTGGAATCTTTTTTAACTTTATCAACTATGGTTTCTGAGGCATCCGTTGTCTTTGTCGGAGCAGCAGCGCTCGGCTGATGGGGCATGGCGGGAGACGCAACCGGCTCTGGGGGGGGCACCACTAACGGCGACGCAGCAGATGGAACCGGGGCTGGCTTCGTAACAGCTTTCGCGGCTGATGGTGCAACGGGTGCTGGCTTTGCCGGCGGAACTGCGGGCGGCAGCGCGGATTCAGCCTTAGCGCTGGAGATTGCTGGCGCAGGCTTCCCGAGTGGTTCGGCTACAACTTTTACCGGTGAAACCTGAACGCCCTTTCCAACAGCTGGCAGGGCGGGTGAAACGGAAACGAGCCCGGGCGCCTGTGGCGGCCGAGCTGGTGGTGCTTTTTGGGCTGTTGTATGGCTGACAGTTGGTGTTGGCACCGGATCTCTGGCTTTGATTTCAGTTGGCCGGGCTGGCACAGGTTCTCTAATCGGCGGTGGGTCAGCCACCTTTGCTATTGCAGCCGGTGGGGTCGGCTTGATTTTGCTTTCGCCCGGCAAATTAACTATTTTCGCCGGCTTGGCTTTCTTTATAACAGCCGGTTCAGGTTTCTGCGGTTTTACCGGCCTTAACGGCTTAACCGTTTTTATCGGGGTCAGGCTCTCTTTAAATTCTTCTGGTGGCTCGACCAGAATTACTTTGCGGCTGGTAGTGCTTTTGCCGGGCTTGGCTTTTTGGCCGGCATGCTCAACCACAGGTGGAGGAGCAATGACGGTGGGTTTGCTTATGAGCTGCTTCTTAACCGGTTCGAGCTGGTCGAATTCATGACCGGTGGTATAGCCATAGCCTGGTCTGCGGGCAAGAAAATCTTCGGCCTGCAATGAGTTGCAGACCAGAGAAAAGCAGAAAAGAACAAGCAAGGTTAGCGCGCTTGTCTTTCTATTCATAGGGCTGATAAATTTTTCAGCAAGCCAGAATGTCCTGCCATGTAGATTTGTTGCCGCGTCATTTTTATTTGCCCGTTACTCTCTCAAGCACCTGATTTAATAAATGTCTTTGTTTTCTACAGTCAGGTTTCTATCAAAAATAAAAGGTTCTATAAATCAATCGGCCGATATGCCTGACAAAATTAGTCTTTTTAACTACCGGTGTGCCCTCGATTTGATGGCACTTTCACAGATGCCGCCGCGGTTACAGCTTGGCGATTTGACGTTATACATAAGCTCATTGTTCGGTTCTATCCAAAGGCTACGGCCTTTAGCCGGGTTGCTTTTTCTTCAGGCCTTGCAGCTGCTGAATGAGCTTTTAATAGCGAATGTTTTGCCAGGAAATGATCAACTGAAAAAATCAGTATTGCCTGGCGTGAATCGTGGCAGGCGATTGTAAAAAATCGTTTAAAAGGGTAAGATAGGCGCCAGACTGACTTTATCCATAAGCGAGAGAAAAAATGCAATGGAGTGATGAATTTAACGTAGGTTGCCCAGGGATCGATGCTCAGCACAAAGAACTGGTTGAAAAGGTCAATGAACTCGAAAGGCTTTTGGCATGCGGCGAAGCTGATGACGAGAACTTCTCGGATGCAATCCTTTTTGTCGTCGAATACGCCCGCACGCATTTTCGCGATGAAGAAGAACTCATGCAGAAAATGCAGTATCCGGGCTTTGTTGCGCATCGTAAACTGCACGACCAGATGGTGAACCATCTGGCCAACTTTTTGAAAGACATGCAAAGCGGCAATGGCGGCACTTTTTCTGAACTGGTGAGTTATCTCTATGTCTGGATACAGGCGCACGTTCTGATTGAAGACCGAAAATTCGGCGACTATTATTCGCTTAATGCAGAAAAAGGCTTGTGATGCTTCCAAAATTGGCGTTTGCAGCCGATGATAATAACAATCAGAAAGCTCAAAACAGGAACATACAATGAAAACGCAACTCGACCAGACATTGAATAATTACATAGATGCTCTCGCCACACAGAGCTGGGAGGCCGCTTCAATCTTTTTTCATGAAAACGCTACCGTGGTTTTTGCCGAAGGCACCTACCACGGCAAGGTCGCAGTCGGCGAAGCCATAAAGAAGACGTTTTCGCTGATCAAGGATGAACTGTTTGACGTGCAGGATATTCGCTGGAATCTGCAAACCGACTCTTTTGCTACCTGCAATTTTAACTTCAAGTGGACTGGCACAATAAACGGAAAGCGTTTCACCAACCCAGGCCGTGGTACTCTTGTCTGGATTAATGAAAACGGAAAGTGGCTGATTATCAACGAACACTTCGGCCCGATGCCGCGCTGATCAGATGCCTATTCAGCGCAGACTGCCCATTTGTCAGATTCTCTGTTTTCTGCTTTTCAGTCTTGCTGCGTTTCAGCTCCTGTCGCCGGTGTTGGCACAGACCGGCAAGGTAACTGAAAACGCCGCCAGCGCGACTTCATCGACACTGACCGACCCTTATGCCGAAAAGCTGATTGCTGCCGCAATTGAGCGGACAACTCATACTGTCCGCTATGACGGCAGTTATCGCAGAATCAGTTACCCGGGCGGCGATGTTCCGGCTGATGTTGGAGTATGCACCGACGAGATTATCAGAGTTTATCGCGCACTTGGCATCGATTTGCAGAAAGAAGTGCACGAAGACATGCGCCGGCATTTTTCCCTGTACCCGAAAAATTGGGGGCTTAAAAAGCCTGATACCAACATAGACCACCGCCGGGTGCCGAATCTTCAGACCTATTTTACGCGAAAGGGCCAGAAGCTGGCAGTCAGCCAGAATGGCGAAGATTATCGGCCGGGCAATCTCGTAACCTGGATGTTGCCGGGCAATCTGCCGCATATTGGCATCGTCACGGATCGCAGGTCAGAAGATGGTCTGCGCCCGCTGATAGTTCATAACATTGGTGCTGGCCCTGTTCTTGAAGATATGTTATTTGTTTACAAAATTACCGGGCATTACCGTTACCCGGCAGAAAAAACGAGGAGAAGGCGAAATGAGTGAAGCTGTTAAGGAAACTCTTAAAGATGCCCTGAAAAAAATCAGAAAAGAATGCCTGCGGGTAATTCCTGAAAAGCCGGGTTTTGCCAAACTGATGGCTGCCGAAACCCGGTTTGCCGGCCCGGCCTATGCCGAAGTCGAAGAGACAGCGCCAATCTGCCCGGTTTGTGGCGAAAAACTGAGTTTTGTTTTTCAGTTTTATCCCTTGCCTGATAAAAAAGCACTTTCAGCACCACCTCTGCTGGCTTTCTTTTACTGCTTCAAGTGCACCCCGATCGGAACTGAAAAAGAAGAACCCGGGATGTGGCTGGTAAGAGCCTATCATACTGCTTCGCCCGAAAAATTCAGTGATGGAACTGGCGTGGATCAGGATCTTACGCCATTCTCGTGTCGCAGCGAAAAGGTGCATGTATTGCCTGACTACGAGACCATCGAAGAGAAATACCCCAATATTGCTGAGATGTGTGAGCAGGAAGACGCCGACGACCCAGTGAGCGTATATGAAGACGCCGGCCTCGAAATTGGCTGTGAAATGGAACCATTTACCAGTATTGGCGGTTACCCGATCTGGATTCAGGGCGAGGCTGAGCGCATCTGCCCGATCTGCAAAAAGCCGATGGAATTTATCTGCCAGGTTGATTCACAGCAGGAAGTGCAGCTTATGTGGGGCGATGCCGGCTGCGTTTATCTGTTCCGCTGCCATGAGCATCACGACAAGTTCGGCATGGAAATGCAGTGCTTTTGAGTCGAAGCAGTCTCATGGTTCAGTGAGAACGCGATGACAGTCTGAATCAGCGCAGTTCGTAGAGTTCGTAGATATTGTATTCGCGTGATTTGCCCTTGAGCGAGCAGCGGCGCAGAAAGTTGACGCGCCCTTTGCCTTTGAGCATGCGCATGGTAGAGCCCGATATGATAAGGCCGCTGCTGCTGTCAATCGCCTCGTTTTTCAGCCTGGCGGCAAGATTGACCTGGTCGCCAATGACGGTGTAGTCGAGTTTGCCGCTGTATGAGCCGATTCGGCCGGAAATAACCGTACCCGAAGCAATACCGGCGTAAATGTCGAGATTCAACCGATGCATTTCGGAAGCCAGTTCGAGCGCGGTTCTGACTGCCCGCAAGGCGTGCGATTCGCTCTGGGTTTCGCTGGCGCGGAATACCAGCATCAGCGTGTTGTCGATAATCTTGTCGATAGTGCCGCCATGTTTTTTTACGAGATCGTCTCCACAGGTTATGAAACGGTTGATAAGTTCGACCGTCTGTTCTGGCGTAAAATCTGCTGTCATTTCTGAGTAATTGCGCAGGGCGGCGAATATTACAGTAGCTTCAAGATATTCGCCGCCGGGCGCCATATCTTTTACTCCGGCCGCTTCGATCTCTGATATCGCGTCTTCTGACACATAGTCGCGCAGCATGTTACGCTGTTGCAGGCCGACGACCAGCTCAGAAAATGAGACGTTCAGCTGCTCGAACTCGTCTCCGGTTGTCAACGACAGATTCCATTTATCGCCGCCACGTGCAATTCGCTCGGCATTTCTGGCCAGTTGCACGACCGGGAATACAAAGAATTTTTCCAGCAACAGGTTGACCAGAAAGAAGACCAGACAGAGATAGGCGAGAAGGCCGCCGAGAGCTTGCAGGTAATCACCAGTCTGCCCATCACATGTTGCCATGGCAACAGCAACATGCGGAATATTGTAATTGTATCTACTGACGATGAAACCGATGTTGCCACTGGCATCGATCTCGCTGGACATGTTTGAATTTTCCTTCTTTGCCATCATTTTTATACTGGCTTCATTCTTGTAACCGCTGCCGCTCCATATCTTTCTGGTGCCGGTGCGTTCTGTCGGGAGAAAAGCGTATTTGATGGTATATTTGCCGAAAGTTTCCCTAAAGCCGTTTTTTGCAATTGATGTCTGCCGGAGATGCGATTTCAGGATGGGCCCGGCCTCAAATTTGCTGCCCATAAGTCCCATAAATGGCATTGCCGGGTCACTCTCGTCATAGAGTTTGACGGTCGAATACCAGATAACGTTCTGCGTCTGGTCAACGTAGTAAAACTGGCCATTTGACCGCATACCATCTTGTATCGAAGCGCTTTTGACCAGATTGCCGGCAATATCTATCATATCCTGGCGTTCTCGCTTGGTAATGGGTTCAGGCTCAAGCAGCAGTAGCATGGAACGCTTTGGAATAAAGCTTTCAATCAGCATTACAGAGCTGTTTTCGCTGCCCGGCGATATTCGCTCGGGAAATTTAACCGACAAGGAGTCTGTTGGCCGATGTACAGCAACTGCAGATATGGGAAACGCGCGGCCTATCTCAGCGAACATGCGATAAATGGCTGCGTCATCCTTAAATATCGCGCGGTCGATTTTTCTTGCATAGGTTAAGAAAGAGCTTTCCAGAGTCGCAAAAAACTGGTTGAGTTCGTTATTCGTCTGGGCCAGACTGATTTCGATATGCTGCAGCATGTTCATGCGCGCAAGAAAATCGTCGTATTGGCTTTGCATGTAAAAGCCAATGCTCAAAAAGGCATAGGGAAAAAACGAAATCAGTACGACGCTGGCGAGAATTCGCCGCTTAAAGCTGATATCAAGGTTGATTCCAAATAACAGCATGCGCATGAGAAGAACCAGAGATAAGACTATCAGTATTTTGCCCAGCAGCCACAAGTGCTTTCTTATCTTCTGAAAACTGTGCTGAAAATTCTCGGTGGCAAGATGATATTCAATGAAAGGAATACTGAAATCATGATCTTTCTGATTGAGCCTGACGCCGCTGTTATGCAGCCAGCTTCTGATAAAGCGCTGATCAGCTGCAGCTGTAATGACGACTTTGCCGTTTGTTTCCCGGAGACCACTATAGAAAGAACCTGGCTGGCTGATTGCTTTCATCACATTCTGCTTTTTCAGGGTCAGTCGAAAAGCTGGATGTTTCTGCTTGATATAGCTGAATATACCGGGCCATGATAGATCACAGCCTCTGACAACGGCCAGACAGCCTCTCTGACCAGCCTGCGGCTTAACGAATTCGAACCAGACAAAGAAAATTTCACCGCCAAAAGCAACCGAATAATTTTTTACCGCTTGCCCGGGTTTTACTATTACCGGGGTTATTGTTTTGAACATCTGCTGAATCTGGAGAGAGTTGCGAATCGTTTCCGGGTCGTCTGCCGGCTCTGAATCAGCCTCTGTAAGATAGTTGTATTTTAGCAGGGTTTGTATCTGCTTGCGGAAAAGTGGCGCCGGAGGCATCTGCCGTTTGAACTCTGGTGGGTGTGAGCTTCTTAGCGTCAAATTGCTGCCGCTGTCATCAAAAAAAAACAGCATCATCGCCTTTCCCAGAATAGTCAGGTCAACATGCTTCTGCAGTTCGTCGGGATTTTGCAGTTCAACTGGAAGGGTTAAACGTTCAAGCGCATTTATGCGCGAAGTAAGAAAGTTTTCGGTTACCAGAAGTTCACGGCATTCTTCGATGTTCTGACGCGCCCGCTCGAGTTCGCCGGGTTTTGCGAACAGCGCATATTCTGTCAGAAAGTAGTCTATTGCCAGAAGCGAACCGGCAATTGGCAGAACAAGAACCAGAAACCATGCAAATAGCAGTGTCAGCGCTGAAATTTCTATCGATCTGGTTATTCTGCCTGCTGATTCAACCGACATCAGACAACTCCCAGCTCACATCATCATGCCTGGTAAGTGCAAAGTTACCTGCTACTGTAATCTGAGTGCTATTGCATACGAGAATTCTGCTCTTAGCATTTACCGTTGCTGCCTCAAGCTGGGCAGCACGCTCGGTTATTCTGCCGATAATGGTAAAGTCCTTGCGCCCGGTTTCGCTGCCAATGCTGCCTGAAACAGCCGTGCCGGTTACAATACCGATTCCATTTTCCAAGGGAAAAAGCCCCATTTCAGTTCGCTGCTGATTGAGTTCCTGTAACTGCCGGCGCATGGCCAAAGCGGTGTGGCAGGCTCTCTCGGCTGAACAGGCAAGGCCAGGTTGTTCATAGAATACTGCCTGAATAGCATCACCGATGTATTTGTCTATTACTCCGTGATTCTCGCTTATGGCCTTTTCCATGGCGGTGAAATAGGTGTTGAGCAGCTCAACGACTTCTGATGGTGTAAACTTTTCGCTTATGCTGGTAAAGCCTCTGATATCAGACGCAACCACGCTGATACATACTTTTTCGGTTCGGGCTGCCGTTGTAGCATCGGTGCTTTCCACCTGTTCAACGAGCCTGGCCGAGACCAGTCGCTTGATCATTTCGCGTTGGCGAAGTGCTGCCGACATTTTGTTGAAGGCCGAGGTCATCTGGCTGAACTCGTCACCCGAAAATTTGTCGATAATCACACCATACTCTTCGTTGCTCAGTCTCTGGATCCCTTCTGAAAAGATTTTGACCGGTTTGATGATGAACTCGGCAAACAGAAGTGACAAAACCATTACCACCAATACTGCGTAGCCGGCTAAAACTGGAAAAATCATGCTGATAGCGAATTGACCTATGCCTTTGCCCCGGTTCTGACCGATTGCCGCAAATATGGCAGCACGCTGCGGCCGAAGATTCCAGGCGTTGGTTTTGATTCCGCCATCGCGGTGAATGATGCGTCTGCCAGAATCTTTAGTTTCCAGTAACCATCGAAAACTTTCCAGCATTTCATCGTTTAACAATGTGCTGGAAGGCCAGGCATACATGGAAACGTAATATTGCCGGCGCAATCTCGCACTGAGTTCTATATCACAGTAGGGGTCTGATCTGGCAAACCACTTCTGGCTATTCTCGGCAAATTCGCTGAGATACGCGTGGGTGTTGATATCGCCATCTTTTGCACGTGAAAAAACATTGATGAAATTGCCGCCTCTGGTTTGAGCTATTATGGTTGCAGCACGGCTTGTATCAAGTGTGTGGGAAATTTCCTGCTGCAATGTCGATTCATGTGGCAGTCGCGACTCTTCGCGTGATGGACTTATGAAGTCTTCTGAAAGTCCAAGTGCAAAAGTGTCTGACAAAAAATTTCCCCGCTTTTTCAGCAGTCCGAGGTTGGCAAAATATTTGGGCAGGATTATGTCCAGCAGCTTGTGCGAATCTCTCCCGTTATTGGACAGGTTGGGGGCAAAATGAATGATACTGCCGTCTTGAGCCAGCATGCTGTGTTGCCCCGTCAGTTTTCTTAGCCACTCGAGATTGTCGCCGGCCTGGCTGCCCAGTATCTTTACTTGATCAAGCTTGTTGCCCTCATAGTTTTCGATTCGACGTTTGATTTCGAGCATTGCCAGCTGTGAGCGGTTTTCGTTTTCATCGTCATAAAGAATGAATTCATGCAAAAGCGCCATGGTTTTTTCCATTACGTGGTTTTCAATCACCCGGTCAGAACCTTTGAGGCTGATAAAGGCCAGTAGACCACTGCCGGCAACCGGAATAAAGATGATTCCAGCCAGAAGCAGAACAAGTTTCCGTCTAATGCTGGATTGCAGGCTTAAACCAAACAACCAGTAATGAATGGCTGCCATGGCATATAGCAGCAGCAAGCCGCCGGCCAGAAGGCGAAAGGCTTTATGAATTTTTCTGAATGCATTGATTTCTTCCGGCTGAGAAGCTCTCAGACGGATGTGGTAACTATCAATGTTTGACGGAATTTTCTTTTTAAATAAACGTTGCTTGAAGAAAAAATGATTCCAGAAGCCGGTTGGCGGCCGGTCGAAGAATTCAAGGCCATTGTCATTAGTGAAAAAGCCTGATCTGGCTTTGGGCAGTTGCACAAGGCTGACGTTGATCTCTTTTGGGCTTCTGCTTAAAGCACTTCGCAATATTGCGCGCGCGCTGACGCTTTCCTGAAGTATGCCAATCTGGTAGCCGCCGTGCAGGGTCACTCGGCTGAGGCAGTTATATGCGTAATAATAAAGTGACTGTCGGCCATAGTAATCAGTAAATTTCTCTACGACTGTGTCATGTGGCAATATAAATTCGCTGTAGCGGTTGAGATACGTGAAGCCCATCCAGGAAGAGTTGGCAAAGCCAAAATTTCCAAACTTCCTCAGGTTTTCAGACAGACTGAGCAAAGGCCATTGATTTTGGTAGTATTGTTCATACAGGCTTAAACTTGTGCTCATCAGCTGATAAGCCATTACCGATGCCAGATTTTCAGGCTCCTGACATTGTCTGAGCAGTTCACTGCCAAACCAGTAGTGCACATCAGAAAACTCAGGACTGGCTACGGTAATGTATAGTGGTTCAAGCGCCAGGTCATGCAACGCTTTCAGCATTTTTAACGGCATCTGATCGTTAAATATTTCCTGGCCGAAGTCTTTATCTGGTGTTAGCTTGATCAGATTCTGGTTTACTTCCGGCAAAATCGTTTTGTGTGCCTCTTTGATCGTCTCTTTAATGTAAGCGGCAGGGGTCATCAACTCTTTGACGCGTTCGCTTTCCTGCAGCAGTTTTTCACGCAGCAGGCCCATGGCCGAGTCTTCGCTTCTATGCAGAGCAGTCTCGATGAGGTTGTTGAAAAACCACAGCGGCGCGGCCAGCACAACCAGGCCAGCCAGCAGCATGGTAAAAAGCTTTATGTTGCCGCTGTCTCTCAAAGCTTTTCGACAGCGAGCCTTGTGACCAGCATGCGATCGTTTCCGCTCAGATAGATTTTGTCGGAACTCACTCCGATAAAGTCATTCCCGAAAAAATCGAACAACGAACCCTTGATGGTGAGCTCTGGCAAACGACCCAGCAGTTTGACCCCGTCGGTCAGGTATGCAACCTGAACCGGTGTCGCAAAGTTTCCGTCGGGTGTAAAATCGCCACCGGCGGCAATCGCAATCAGAATACCAACGCCGTCCGAAAGCAGTTCTGATAGAGTTTTGCCGGAATGCTCGATTTCCATGTTGCAGCCACCAAGAGAAGGCACCCCGTCATAGGCTCCGTTGCCACATGCCGTGTGGGCAAAGCCATAGCGCTGGGCCGTGCGTTTGTCGGTATAAGGGCGCAGAATAACGCCGTTTTTGATCAGCCAGCGCAGATCATCGGCGCAGATGGCGCCTTCCATGTCGAAGCGCGGGCCAAAAGTCTCGACCGGGTCGTTTTCTATCTTTACGCTGAAATTGTCGCAAAACACTTTCTGATCGAACTTCTGCTGTAGTAGCGAAGCCTTGTTCCCGACAATTTTGCCGTTGAGGTCACGCTGAAAAAGCCGGGTCAGTGCGGACTGGTGAATTATCACCGGTACCTGGCCAGCCGGCAGTTCAACCTTGTTGTTGTAAGCTTCGATAATTGCTGAAGTTGCTTCAATAACCCTGTCAGGCTCAAGTTTGCGATCGACAACGCCAAAAAAAGTATCCATGATGCCGGTAGAAGTGCTGCTTTTGAGCGCAAAACTCCAGCTGATATAGCTGTCGTTGTGGCTCAGAGAGAGGTTCGCCTCATTTTCCAGGCTGAAAGATACGTTATTGTAATTAACCTTGTTACTTACGGCAAAATCAGGGTGTCGGCGCTTAAGTTCTCCAAGAACACGTTCAACCGCTTCGCAAATCTGTCCGTCGCTGATGGCAAGATTGTCGAGGCGGTCGTGCAGTTGCTGTTCGCTGCTGAGTGCAACCGGGTATTCTACGCCGTATTCGAGAGAATTCTCGGCGCGGGCAAAAAGCTCATTATCACTGACCATACCAAGTCCGCCGGCGACACCGATTTTGTTGCCGCTTATCACCCGGCAGCCGGTTTTTTGTATGTTTTTTCGCCTGATCGCACTGATTGAGTTCTGAACGATGCTCAGCGATGTCTGTTTAACCTGTTGAACGACTTTTTCTCTCACTTCTGGCCTCCTACTGCACATTGATCTGGTTGACCCGCACATAGGGCCCGCCAAAACTTACCGGTAACGGATACTGTTCCATCTTGCCGCAGCCGCCGCCAACAAAGCTCAAGATCTCGAGCTTGTCTGATACCGCGTCGATGTGATCGAGGGTCTGCATGACATTGCCGGTGATTACCGAAAACCGCACCGGCTTCGTGATCTTGCCGTTTTCGATCAGATAGGCCATAGATGGCGCCAGCGTGAAGGTCGACATGCCCGAGCCATGCTTGACCGAATCAATAAAAATGCCGCGTTCAACGCCAGCGAACAGCTCATCTTTGCTGATCTGTCCGGGTTCAATATAAGTTGCGGTCATGCGCACGATCGGTTCAAATTCGAAGCTGATGGAACGGGCATTCCCGGTTACTGCTTCATCGAGATCGGCTGCCGTAACGCTGCTGTGCAGGCGTCCGCGCAGAACGCCCTTTTCGATGAGCGGAGTTCTTTTCGCCCGGGTGCCTTCGTCGTCAAATGGCGTAAAACCGCTACCGGCGAGGTTGCCATCGTCGATGATGCTGAGATGTTCAGAGCCAACTTTTTTGCCGAGCTGCCATTCCTTGAGCATGGCAGCATCGCCGATCATGAAGTCGGCTTCGCTCTTGTGGCCAAAGCTTTCGTGTGCAAAAATACCGGCTGCCAGAGGCGACAGAATGACAGTATATACGCCACCTTCGATGTTTTCTGCTCGATGAAAGTAGTCGCGCGCCTGTTCGATGTACTTTTTTGCCTCTGCCTGCAGTTGTTTCAGCTGCTCAAAACCTGTTTCGGCCTTGCACCAGGTTTCGCTGAAGACATTGGCGTCACTGCCAAAACGTATGCCAAGACGCAGGCCGGCGGTCTGTGTGTCAAAGTGCAGGCCGGCATTGGCGTCAGTCGCCAGGCTCGAATAAATGTCTTTGCAAATATGACTGTCGCTGTAAGAGGCCGACCAGTGCGTGATTTCACTGTCGTTTTTTATCAGATCGGCATATGATTCAAGCAGTGTAATTTTATCTTGTAAACTCGTTTTTGCCACAGACTGTGAGGTAAAACTGCAGAAATCGCCGTTATTTTTTTCCATTCTGGCGGTCAGCTTTGCGATTGCCTTTTGATCGGCTGCTGCAGCCAGCTTTGCCAGTTGTGACAGTTCGCTGTTAACTGAAGAAATATCTGTCGTAGAAGCGTAATACCAGCGTTTGCCGTCGTATAACCTGATAAAGGCTCCGGCTTCGGACTTTTCCTTCACTTCTTCAAGTTTTCCCATTTCGATGCGGATCAGCGAACGAAATACTTTTTCGATTCGCACATCTGAGTAAAAAACGGCGGGAAATTCAAACATGGCAATCTCCTGTTGTGGCGTCGCAGAGTGGCCGGACATTTGATCAAGCCGGCCTGAAAACGCTCAGAATTTTAAGGAACAGAACATAGCATACAAATGTCACACTCGAGCTGATTAAAAGCGCGAGTGGATACGAAAAGTCTCTTTTCAGTAAAATCGGCAATGTGATGAAAAATGTCAGTGAAGGCAATACCATATATGTTATGTCGCTTGTCAGTTGTGCCGTTTTTTCTTTGCTGCCGGTTTCGTAATAAAGCCAGGTCAGAGCCAGAATGCTGGTTAGCGGTAACGAAGCAAGAATGGCTCCGGCGTAGTGGTTGCGCTTGCCGGCTTCGCTTATGCCTACCACCAGCAAAACAGTGATGATGATTTTGATCGCGTATTGCATTTGTCGCATTTTACCATTACTCTGACACGGTGGTAAACAATAACAGGTTAATACAATGAATATAGTTCGCTACTGTTGCCTCGAAAATGTTCATGACAAGCGCGAGATTATTCTGCTCAAGGCGTTTCCATGTAAATGGGGGCGCTGCAGTTTTTGCGATTACATTCACGATAACAGCGAAGATGAGGTGGCCATGAACGCGACCAACCACGAGGTGATCGCGTGTGTTACCGGCAAACACGGCGTATTGCAGGTGATAAATTCTGGCAGTTGTTTTGAAATACCGCAGGCATCGTTGCAGCTTGTCAAAGAAACAGTCGATCATTTGCACATTCGCAAACTCTACATGGAGGCCTGGTGGGGTTATCGTCATCGCCTCGATGAAATGCGCGATTTTTTTGGTGTGCCGATTGTTTTCATCACCGGGATCGAAACTTTTGATGAGTATTTTCGCAATCAGGTGCTCAAAAAGGGCTTTGACTTCAATTCCGTAGAAGAAGTGCGCCGCTATTTTCAGTCGATCTGCCTTATGGTCGGAATCAAGGGGCAGACCAGAGAAATGATCGCGAACGACATAAAAATTCTGCTCGACAACTTCGAATACGCCACAATAAACCTTTACGTAAACAACACCACCGGTATCGAGGCCGATATTTCGCTACAGGATTGGTTCAAACATGAGTTCGCATGGCTCAAAAACCGCCCGGGCATCGATGTGCTTTTCGAAAACACTGATTTCGGCGTCGGCGCACCTGAACAGCTCTGATTCTTGCTACTGCCTGGAACTAATTTGCAAGTGTTGCCAATTTGTTTGAAAACCGGTGCTGTGGTAAATTGAAGGCATGCAGGAAAAAGATCTTTCACGAGGATATTATCAGAGGTTCCCGGTTCTTTCATGGCTTGGGATACTGTTTTGCTTCGTGCTTTTTCCGGCAGGTCTGATCAGTCTCGGGCTGGATCATCTTCTTAAGGTAAGAGCTGCTAACCAGAGCGAAGAGATTGCATCCCGCCTGGAAACGGCCCTTAAAACCGTCGAACAATTCAGCGATAATGAGTATTTTACCCATTTTCTACTGCTGGAAATGAATCAGCAACTGTTGGCGTCGCAGCAACCAAAGGAAACCTTTCTTAAACTGAAAACCCGTCTGCAGAAAAAGCATCCCGATACATTTACCTTCATTTACTGGGATGGCCGTGGTGAGCTGGACAAGGAACTATCTGACGAAACTTCTTATGGTTACATCATCAAAAGAACCTGGCAGTTTCTGAAACGGGCTTCTGAATTTCTCGGCCGTTGGGACGAAGTTTATGAGCAGGCGACCCTGGGTAATCTCGCCGACATAGACAAAGAAGCCAAGATCTTGCGTAACTTTCTCGGCAAGCTGCTGGTTGGCTATCAGTTGCGTTACCCCTGGATGAGCGGTCAGCTGGGTCGCCCTCTGCAAACGGCTCCCCCCGGCCCGCGCAGTCGCATCTGGTATCGCATCAATGATAATTTTGGATTTTTATGTTTTATCAATGACAGGTTCATTCGTAGCAAAGCCGGCACTGAATATGCGTTGAATATTCTTCGCAAGAGTCTGCCGGAAATTACCTTGCATCTCTCTGATTACCCGGCTTCCGAGGCTTTTTTCCCGCCGGCGGAGAGCAGGATAGCGCCAAAGCTGATTCAGGCTTTAAGCCGATTCGAAAACATGAGCCCGGCCCGTTTGGAAGAGTTTGACGATATTCTGGTCAGCTGTCGGATGGTAGGACAAAGTCAGCGCGCTGTGGCTTACTGTTCATCCGATCTACATTTTTCAGCGGAACGCGAAAGAAAACATTATCTTGGAAAAGCGGCCAGAATGGCTTTTCCGCTGCTTTTTATTCTTATGGTCTGGTATAAGACGCGATGGTCCGGTTTTTCATCAATAAGGCTCAAGCTGACGGTTATTTTTCTTTATGCCGGCGGTATTCCTCTGTTGATAATGGGAAGCATTGGTCTCGAGTATCTCGATCAGAAAAAGCAGCAGTTGATCTATGAGTCTCAGACGCGCGGAATCAATGTTTTATACAGCATCGATAGAAATTTCCAGGTATTTCTCGAGGATCATGCTGCGTACTTGAGCGAGTTCATAAATGGGTGCAACGGCAGATATGGACTTGGCATTCTCGGTTCTGAGCCGTTGCAGTCCATTCGCAGCCATTTGATGACATTCTCGCAGCCTGAATCTATTCAGCTTTACAACGAAAAAGGCCAGAATCTTATTGAAGACAACAAGCAAACATTCTTTTCTGACTACACAATTACCAGCCAGATAGCCATGGAAATTCTGAAATCGCTCAGCCGGTCTGTCGGGCATCACAATAAAAATTCCCTTTTTATGGCAGAAAAACTTGGCGTTAACGCAGTTTCAAAAAAACGCGAAATCTCGTTCTGGGGCTTGGGCGCGCACGAACTGTATTTTTATTTTGAGTTTCTCGGGGTTCCCGAAAGCTATCAGAATCTTGCAATATTGCAGCTGTTCTGGCGCAAAAACACCTTGCAGCGAAGCTTTTTTGAGCGGTTTCATGCAGAAAACCTCACCGGAAATTTATCGACTGGAACGCATGTTATCGCCTATTATCCCGGCGATGACAGGATTTTCACCAGGCATCCTGATACGCAAAACCTCAAAGATTTCTGTCTGCATGCCTACAATAATCAAATTGCGAGAAAGTCCATTCTGCCTTTAAGCACGGGCAATTACACGGCAGTTGCGTTGCGCGGTCTGAATCTAGACCGCGTCAGCATGCTCTACCTGCTGCCTTTGAACAGTATCGAGGCGACGATTTACGGTCTTCAACTGCAGATGGCAGCCCTTGCTGCTGCATTTCTGCTGCTTACTTTCATGATGTTCAGGTTTCTCGCGAGCCAGTTTCTCAATCCAGTCAGTGAGATAAAAAATGCGATCAGCTCTATCGACCACCGTGATTTTTCTTATCGTCTGACAATCGACGCGAGCAAAGAGTTCAACGAACTGGCACAGACTTTTAATGCCACTCTTGAAACATTGAAAGATCTCGAAACCGCAAGAATTGTTCAGGAAAATCTTTTTCCAGCCAGGGAAACCGATCTCGGGCGTCTACGCCTGGTCGCATATTCTCAGCCGTTTTCGCGCATTGGCGGCGACTGTTACGATTTCTTTCCGACCGCTGAAAAGACTCTGGGTATTTTTATCGGCGATGTCTCAGGGCATGGAATTACGGCAGCCCTGATCATGGCGATGGCTAAGGCTGCTCTGATCGATGAAAGAAGTCGTTTCTCAGGTATCGAGAAGCTGGCCGATGCTCTTGACCAGACGATTTTCATGAACAGAAAATCCGGCACTAAAGAATATATGACCGGCCTTTTCCTGACGGTTGACTCTGAGACAGGCGAATGTCTGTTGATAAATCGTGGACACTGCCGCCCCATGCGAATCAGCAGTGATGGTGGCAGTATCGAGCATGTAACATCGGCCGGTCTGCCTCTTGGCTACAACGCCCCCGAGCAGAACAAAACGGTCAGGTTCAGGCTGACCCCTGGCGAGATGTTGTGCCTGTATACCGATGGCATGGCTGAAGCGCAGGGCGGCAACGGCGCTGCGTTGGGCTATGAAGGGCTCAGGCAGATGTTGCAGGCATGTTGGAGCGACAAGGTTGATTTATGTCTGCAGGCACTTTTACAGAGTCATGGAAAATGGGCAACCAAACAGGATGACGATCAAACCGTCATTCTGGTGAAATGGAACAGTTAGCATGCATTCAGAGCTAAAAGTAAATCACTCGGCAAGGGTTTCGGGCTATCTGCCTGCGATTCTCGCGCTGAGCGTCTTTTATCTGCTGGTTTATTACGGCCTTGTCCATATTGAGCAGCAGCACCGGGACTTGCAGCTGCAGGCATTCACTCAGCAGTCTTCCAGCCTTCTCGAACAGATGACGCTTTATGCTGATCCCGAAATTTTCTGGGTAAGAAGGCTTAATGACGATTTCAGAATTTCAACCGGTCACAGTGATTTCATGGCGCTGCTGGATAAGCACCAAAAAGCTGCTGCTGGCAAACTTTCCTGGATAATATGGAATTCAAATGGGCAGGTTGTTGCTGATAATCATTTTGCCGGAAAGTATGAGGGCACCGGGGTATTGCCGGAGCTATTTCGGGATCTCAATCTTCTGTACAACAAAGGCGCGGGTAAGCTTGATCATGCGACTAATCGTATGCGAAGAATCCTTGGTCCACACCTTGATCTCGACAGACTGGCTGCCGTCCTTTATTACAGGCACCCTAAACTGGTCAGGCCCGATTCCGCCGGCAAGTTTGCCGACTTCTGGGCTGCCGTAGGCGGCAAATTTTCTGCCATGGTTTTTTTCAACAGAGATATTCTGGCAGATGATACCGGTCTGATGATGTTCTGCCGTGAATTTAAAGATAGTGGCGTTAAAGCCGGGTTCATCAATACCAGCAGGCAGGCCCGGCTGACAAGACGTGATAAACATTTAACTGAATCGGTTATCAGGCTTGAACGAGAAGGGCGATCCTCAGACTTTTTTGATGAGCTTATGCTGGCCGGCAAAAGAATCGCAGGGGGCAAGATTCTGGTGGCTTCTAAACGCTACAGTTCACTGCTTGCCCCGGGCAAACTTGCTGCATTTTTGGCCTTGGTAAGCATATTTGGTCTTCTGCTGATATTGAAAAGTTATGGTGCCGACCTTGGCCTGAACCGCTGTTCTGTTAAGTTACAACTTTTGCTGATGCTTATGGTTACCACCGGTCTGCCTCTTCTTTGTCTGGCGTTGGCAGCTTCAGACCATGTTACCCGCAAAAAGACATCTTTGATAATGAGCGCTTACCAGCAATGTATCGAATATCTGCAACATGTTGAAAGCCGCAGCAATATCAACAACGCCTATATGATTAACCGGGTCGACAGGTCAATATCGGCCATCAAAAAGATTCTGCCGGATAAGTTTGGCAGAGAAGAGGTAATTGACGAGATCAGGTTGCATATTGGGGAAGTTCTTCAGGATGTGAGGCTGATTGCGAGTTGTCCCGCCATAGTTATGGATATGCGCGGAATTTTTGCCAATGGCAGGTTTGCTCCTTTTGCAGACGGCGATAAAGTACAGAGTAAAGAAATGCTTGAGTTGAAAACGTTTCAGCATATCTCCGCCTATTATCTTTCTGTGGTGAACAACCAGCCAATAGATGTGGACAGGTTCAACGAGACAGAACTGCTTGCTGAGATGGCATACCAGAGACCATATCATGAAATCATCCAGAATATCATGCTGGCAACTGACAAAATATGGTTTCTTGGTTGGGGTGAACGCACCAATCCGGTACTGGTCAAGCTGATTTCACTTAACGATAACCTGCTGATAGATTATTTTTATATGATAGTGTTCAGAAATTCTTTTCTGCAACGTGATTTTATCAGGCGGCAGATCGACAATTTCGACAGAAACCCTCTGGGGTTGAAATTCATTAGCTCCGATGGGCGGTTGTATGCTAAAGAATTGCTGAAGGTTGCAGACAGTCCGTGGTTCAGCGAAATTATCCGGAAAACCCGCGTGCAGCCTTCAGTAGAACCGCAGTTTACCAACTATGACGGGAAGCCTCATGTATATGCCGGAATGCGTTCGCAGAACCTGAGTGATTTTTACTTCTACGCCTTCTATCCACTTGAAAAAATAGATGCGCAGATTGCCGAAGAGCAGAGATTCATGCTGAGCGCAGGTGTCGTTACCATTTTTCTTCTGGTTGGCCTGGCGCTGGTTTTTTCGGCAAGCTTTGTATCGCCTTTATCGGCGCTGCAGGCAGGAGCTGTCGCTATCAGGCATCGGGATTTTTCCTACCGACTGCCGGAAATCTCAGGCGATGAATTCGGTGAGATGGCCAGGGTTTTCAATAGCAGCATGGCTGATTTTGAAGAGCTTTCTCTGGCCGGAATCGTTCAGTCGCGGCTCCTGCCGCAACAGGGGATTGCAGAAAGCAGATTTGATCTTTATGGCAGAAACATACCAATGACCGAGCTTGGCGGCGATTACTTCGATTATTTTCATGTCGATGGCAGCAGTTATGTGATAATGGCCGGCGATGTTGCCGGGCATGGTGTTGGAGCCTCGCTGATCATGGCCATGGCTAAAGCCGGGGTCATGCGCTGCCGCGATTGTCTCAAAGACCCTGCGGCGGTGCTGTCTCGGCTGCACCAGATCATTCATGAAACACGTACAAAAGTGCAGCGCAAGATCATGACTTTTCAATATCTGTGCTATGATGCCGAATCTGGCGAAGGTGTCTACTCAAATGCCGGGGCCTGTTCGCCGGTTCTGGTAGATCATGCCCGGAGCGAGACCAGTGAAATTACTTTGCAGGCACCGGTTCTAGGTGGGTTTAAAAAGTCGAAGTTTTCAAACACTGAAGTCAAACTGGCAGCTGGGCAGGCGCTGGTTTTTTACACTGACGGAATAATCGAGACAATGAATTCTGAAGGTCGGGAGATCGGTTATGATGGCTTTAAGCAGATTTTGCTTGAGTCTTATGACATTGACGCCACCAGATATTATGAGAATATCTACAGCAGATACATAAGATGGCTCGGTGAAAACCAGCCGCAGGACGACCTTACCCTGATCATTCTGGTAAGAAGATAATCATCTGTCTGCCAGAGCCATTACTTCGACGGCGGCGGTAAACTCTGGCGAAGACAGCGGTCTGGGGTAGTTGTAGAAAAGCTGTCCGGGTCTTTCATTGTAATATGGCCGATTACAGTTGCCGCAACCAGAGGTTCTGAAAGCATCTCCGTTTTCGAGCGCCTCGCATAGGTTCGCACCTGCGATGGGAAAGCCCGTCAGTCTGCCATCAGCAAACTGGCAGTCATCGACTCTTACTTTTTGTTTCTCACACAGGAATCTGAATGCCTGCACGCGGCGATATGCGGCAAATTCCGGCGGGTTGCCGCCATTCACCGGGGTCAGCGCAAAAAGTGAAATTTTGCCGCCGCCGTCAATTATTGCCTGAATTCTTTGGCAGAAAGCTTCTTCGCTGTCGCCCAGGCCAAAAATCAGATGAACTTCAATTCTATCACCGACTTTGCTCAGCAGATCAAGCAGGGCAGGCCAGTCCTGCTGCCAGTTTTTCTTTTTGTGCGTGGCATAAGTCGGCGGACTTGCTGCGTCCAAGCCTATTCCAACATGATCGAGACCCATCTCAAGCATTTCTCCGGCAAGCAGTGTTTGCGACGGGCTTAGGGTAACGCTTGTCGCTATGCCAGTTTTAACAAATTGCTGCGCCAGGCTTTTGAGTTCTGATTCAGATTCAGGGTTATAGCCGGTCTGCAGGCAGATTCTGGCAAAGGGCAGGGGAGGGGTTGTCAGTTTCTCCAGCACCTGTTCAAGTTCAAATTCAGGCCAGATGATGCGTGAAAGTTTTTGCGAGCGTACGTTGCCGTTGGCGCGTGAGCAGAAAGAGCACTGGCCGATGCAACCACGGTCGAACAAAAGATAGGCCGTTGTTGGTGCCACATCCTGTCGCGCGTGAACAAGCCCGAGAACAATAGCAGTACCGTATGATACGCGAATTTTCATGCTGGTCTTAACCTCATTACTCTAGTCCTCTGTCAACATTGAATCTGGGTGCTATCGTCATTGCGAGGAGGGCGTCAGCCCGACGCGGCAATCCCATCGACAGAGAGATTGCTTCGTCGCTACG
>PGYA01000066.1 GCA_002839435.1 Candidatus Riflebacteria bacterium HGW-Riflebacteria-2
CCTCGCTTGCCTGCTGGATGGCAGGCATGCTCGTCACAAGCTTACGCGAATGAGAAACCTGCCTACGCCCTTGTGATGGTCTTTTAACATGCCTACTTAGATTCAACGCAATTCTGCAATTCAAATGTGGTAGAGGACTAGAAACGGAAGTATCAGAAAATCACTCTTTTACTGGCAGTACGTGAATGGCCTTGATGACGAGATATACTTCGTCGTTCGGCTTGAGTTCCAACGCTTCGGCCGATTCGGTGGTAAGAACCGAAGACATTTCGGCCGGGTCAGTCACGTCGAACTTGACCAGCGACATAACGTCGCCCTTTTTAACCGACTTAACCTTCGCTTTGATCAGGTTTCTGGCGCCATATTTCATTACTTTTTCTCCTCAACAGATTATTTGGACTCTTTTTCGCTGATAGCAGAGAAAGTAGGATTGATGCCCTTCTCCGCCAGCAAATCAACGAGAACTTCCATCATGATACCGCGACCTCTGACCTCACGCACATTATTGTGCTGCCGCGCGGCATCCTCCATCTCGCCACCACAGTAACCGGCGCAGGTCAGATTCACGCCACAACTCGGGCTGCCATCGACACCGACAATTTCTTCGATGCTATAGCCATTGGCGAGATAATCCTCGATCTGCTGCATATACGGCTGCAGAATATTGCGGCAATGACTGCGGTAAAACGGCGTGTCATACTGCTCGCGTGTCATTCCCCAGCGCTTCATCCCAAGGAAAGTGGTCTCGGGGCATGGCAGCTGAATAATGCCGCTGCCGCGACGAATGTGCCCAACGACAACCTCTTCGAGCGCGCCGGCATACTGCGCCAGCCCGACAACCTTTGAATTTGAGTTCAAAATACAATGCGCCAGCAAAACCAGCTTTTTACTACGTTTCATAGCTCCCCCACTCATATTATTGCTTAAACAGCATAGCAGAAGTGCGATCGAAAACAAGGTAAAAAAAGCAAAGGCAGATCAGCCTCGCAGGGTCGCAATCAGACGTTTCGGCTTGCGTAGAAGCGCAAGCGCGTCGAGAATCGACAGACAAACGATATCAGCAGCCTGGCAGGTCTCGGCCGATGCACCTTCGGCTTGAATCAAAGCAATACCAAGCGCAGCAGCTTCCAGCATCAGGCGGTCGTTGCGGCCGTTACCGATACTGACAGTATTCTCTTTGCCAAGCACAAACACATGGTCGCGTTTAGCCTCTGCCTGGTCTGTCGGGCCAAGAATGGTCAGCTTCGCATTAACGTTTTTCAGTTCGTCTCTGGCGTGACCAAAAGTGTCTGCCGTCACCACGTGAACTGTCAGATGTTGAGCAAGCTCATTGAGAGCCGGTTCAACTCCGTTAATAAGAACTCCATCAACCGCAAGTGTTCCGTTATAGTCAAGCACCAGATACTCGGCCGAAAGATCTTCATAGCCCGGAATCTTTATCTCGATCATCACTCAATCCTCTTACTTATTTATCAGATGCGGCCCATCAGACGCAGCATGCCGTCGAGGATTGTCCAGGGATTGGGCGGGCAACCGGGGATATAAAGATCGACCGGGACAATATCTCCCACGCCATTGTTCACTTCTGGATTATCGCGGAAAAGGCCGCCGGAAATCGCGCAGGCACCGGTTGCGATGACAATTTTGGGCGATGGTAATGCTTCGTAAGTTTTAACCAGAGCCAGCTTCATGTTTTGCGTTACCGGCCCGGTGATCAGCAGACCGTCGGCATGACGGGGCGAAGCGACGAACTGAATACCAAAACGCGCCAGATCGAAAGCAGGTGTGTTCAATACGTTACAGTCTGCTTCGCAGGCATTGCAACCGCCGGCACTGACCTGCCTGAGCTTCATTGAGCGCCCGAAAAGCCTTTTATATTCTTCTGGCAGCGCGCTGGCAATGTTGAATTTATCGCTGTTGACGATAAGGTCTTCTTTGTTGCTGGTTGCAAGAGCAAATTCTGAAGAGAAGCTGATCAATCCTGCCGGGCAGGCAGCCTCACAGGCGTGACAGAAAATGCAGCGGCCCAGATCGATTACCGGCTTTCCTGCGCTGCTGCGCGATATAGCTCCCACCGGGCAAACCTGCGCACAGGCTGAACAATCGGTTACACAGCCATCGCCTTTTATCAGCGGTCGACCGGTGTAGCGCTGCGATAGAACCGGCTTTTTTTCAGGAAAAGGATAAGTTCTGTATTGTTGATGCAATCTGGCCCTGAGTATATGAAGCATGCTGATTACCCCTACAGGTCGTGCCCGCAATAAGAGAGATTGAAACTCTTATTGCACAGTGGAAAGTCTGATATTTCCTGGTTGCGCAACGAAAGCGCCAGACCATACCAGTTGTGAAAAGACGGATCGACAATCTTGTAATTTAACAATCTGCCAGACTTGTCAGTAACCGCGACATGACAGACTTCGCCGCGCCAGCCCTCGGTCAGCGCAATTGCCATAGAATCAGGCGCGGCCGGCAAAGAAAAAGCCGGTGCAACCGCAACATCGCCGACTTCAGCCAGCATCTCACGGATCAGGCGCAGAGAGTCTTTGAGCTCAAGCCAGCGGATACGGGCACGCCAGAAGACATCGCCGTTGCGCCCGACCGGCACTTCGGGCTTATGCTTTCGATAAGCACCAAAAGGATGCGAATTGCGAATATCAACCGGCAAGCCGCTGGCGCGTCCTGCCGGGCCGACCAGGCCGATAGCGGTGGCGTCTGCCCGGCTGACACAGCCGGTTTCTTCAAAACGCGAGACGGCTGATGGCGTGTTCCAGATCAGACTTATGGCAGACCTGAGGTCCGCTTCGATCGGAACAAGCCTCTCTAGAACAGTGTCAGCAATGGTTTTATCGAACGAACAACCTATGCCGCCCGGGCTTACCATGCCGCGACCGAAACGGTTACCACAAAGAACGGCTGTGGTATTGAGAATATCGCCGCGAATACGTCCGCAATAAGCCGATGTCGGCAGAAAACCGACATCGCCGGCAAGAGCGCCCAGATCGCCAGTATGATTGGCCATGCGCTCAAGCTCGAGTGCCACGCCCCTTACCAGCTCAGCACTTTTATCGGGCTTAAGGCCATGCAGCGCTTCGATCAGCATAGCATACGCGATGCTGTGCGCAATCGTGCTGTCACCGGCAATAACTTCGACCAGGCGCCGGTTCTGGTGCGGCTGGCCGCGCAGCATGGCGCGCTCTATACCGCGATGCTGATAGCCAAGTTCGATTTCGAGATGCAACACCTTCTCGCCATGACATTGAAAGCGAAAATGGCCGGGTTCGATAATACCGGCATGCACCGGCCCAACCGCGACTTCATGAATTTCTTCGCCCGACACTTCAAAATAGCTGGTTACGCCGGGCAAGACTTCTTCCTTGGCGTCGGCTGCCGGCATGAACCTGATCGGCTTGAGCCATGGATGCCCGGGCATTTCAATACCATGTATTTCATGGATTTCACGCTCAAACCAGTGAGCCTGCGGCATGTCAGGCGTAAGCGACGCGAACTCTTTCTGACAGGGCGTTGCCAGCAGACTGATACTTCCGTCCCGGTCATCGCTGACCGCAGCGTAAATCACTTTTTGATCGGCACCGGGCAACAAGAACATAGCCGAAATCCGGCACCCGTCAGCGACAAAAGCAGCCAGATCTGTTTTAAACTGTTGATTATCGACTGTCTGCACCGCTGCAATATTCACCATAGCAGAATTTTTTATTTTTGCGTGCTTTTTCACAGGGGCTTACCTCCGAGAAGAACAGCCGCTCCGTTGATGGCAGAGCGCATAAAATCAGGCAGATACAGACCAAGAAACAAAGCCGCCGTCAGAAAAACTACGGGCGGCAACACCTGCCAGAAGGATTCGCCGGCGCTGCCATCGACTTCGACTTCACCTTTTTTGCCAAGGCTCATGTGCATAAAGGCGGTGAGCATGCCAATAAACACCAGCAGCAGAAACAGCAGATACAGAATGGCAATTGTCCAGCTGTGCGACTGCAGAGCAACCCTGACAATGGCGAATTCGCTGGTAAAAGTAGTAAAAGGTGGCGTTCCGGTAATTGCAAAGAAGCCGGCCAGCCAGAGAGCGCCGCTAACTGGCATGGTTTTGAGCAGTCCCTTGATGTCTTCGATTTTCTTGCTGGCATAAACCGCCAGAATATTGCCCGAAAGCAGAAACAGCGACGACTTGACCAGCGAATGGCCAACGGCATGCAGCAGGGCAGCAGCGATGGCCGATCCGCCAAGACCAACGCCCAACGCCAGAATTCCCATGTGTTCGACGCTTGAATAGGCCAGCATTCTTTTGTAATCCGGCTGGCGCAGTATAAAAACACCAGATATGGCCAGCGAGATCAGGCCAAAAATAATCAGAAGCTCACTGGCAAAAGATGCAACTCCGGGAACCGCTGCACACACCTGGTAAATTCTGAGAAGGCCGAGAAAAGCACAGTTGAGCAAAGCGCCTGAGAGCATTGCCGAAACTGGCGAAGGAGCCTCGCTGTGTGCATCAGGCAGCCAGGTATGCATCGGTGCCAGACCCATTTTGGTGCCATAGCCAACCAGAAAAAATATAAAAGCGACCTTGAGCCATTCAATCTTGAGATAGCCTGAAAAAAGCGCGAGGCCAACCGGCGTAAACTGTTGCACATGCGACGAAGCTGCCATGGCAAGAAAAAATACGCCCATAAGCGCAAGAGCAATGCCGACCGAGCAAAGGATCATGTATTTCCAGGCAGCTTCCAGCGAGCGTTTGTTGCGATGATAATAAATCAACGGCGTGCTTGCGAGAGTCGTAGCCTCTATGCCGATCCACTGCAAGCCTAAGTGCGTGCTCATAACCGACAGGCTCATTGCCGCAAGAAAAAGCTGCATGCAGGCGACAAAAACCGCGTTGCTGTTGCCGGGCATGCGCAGACCGGCAATTGCCGGACCATCGAAATGCGGGTGTTTGTCGAGATACTCCATCGAGTAGATCGCTGAACCGGCAAAAAGCAGACTGACGATCATAAGAAAAAGCCGCCCGAGATGGTCGAGGCCGATCCAGCTGCCGTTAAGCTCGCCGGCCGCGCCAGTACACAGCATAATGCTCATGAAAAGATGAACAAAGGCTACCACGACCAGCAGATTGCGGCGCAGCCGTTCGGAACTGATAAAAAGTGAAATAATTCCGGTAATGACCGGCAGAATGATAAGAGCGTAGGCGGTGTTCATTCGCTGGCCTCCTCACTGTCGCCAACATCGACAGCCAGATCGGAAAGCTCGTTGAAGCGGTCGGCATCGATATGGTCAAACTCGCGGTCAATGTGGAAAAGCATAATGCCCATCAGGAAGATGCCGACAAAGACGTCGAGAAGAATACCAAGTTCGACAAACACCGAAAACTCGCTGCCAAGACTCAGACCAGTAGTGAACACGCCGTTTTCGAGAACAAGAAAGCCGAGGGTCTGGGTAAGCGCCTTTCGCCTTGTAATCAAGAGAAACAGCCCGGAAAAAAACATAAAAAAGCCGGCTATGAGAGTGAAAGGTGAACTGATCTGGGCGGTTGTCTGCAGACGATTAACAATATAGCCAGAAACCGCAAGCAGCAGCACCCCGGCCAGAATCGACGCACCAAACCCGATAAATGGCTCGATTTCGCGACGAGTACCAGACTCAAAAAGCGCTTTGGTCAGAAGCCAGGGCAGCAGTATGCTTTTGAGCCCGATATTGGTCAGCATCAGAAGCACCGCCGCCACACCAATGTGATCGGTGACAAAAAGCGGCAGCAGACCAAGCAGAATGCCTTGAAAGGCAACCATGCGAATCGAAACGAGAAGACGACTCGAACCCAGCAGCAACATACAGGTAATCGCCAGAAGTGTAGCTATGCTGTTCATATAGTTAGTTTCCTGAAAGTTTGAGAATCAGCGCGATTATAGCAAGCGCCCCGGAACCGACAATGAACTTTGGAATATGCAGCAGTCGAAACCTCGCGATTGTCGACTCGACAATGCCCACTACGATCGATACAAGCAGCATGCCGGCAGCATAGACCAACAACTGCGCAGGCAATGCCAGTTCCTGGCCGCTTAAAACCAGACCAACCAGCAGACTGCTGAAAATCGCCAGTTTCACAGCCCCGGCAAATTCAATCAGGGCGAGATCTTTGCCGCTGTAATCGAGGATCATGACCTCATGAATCATCGTCAGTTCAAGATGAGTATTCGGGTCATCGATTGGAATACGCGCATTTTCGACGAGCAATACTATCATCCAGCTGGCGGCTACCAGCAGAAAAGTTGCCGGGTTCTGCCACCAGCTCTCGACCGTCAGCTTTTCATATATTGCCGAAATACTGGTCTGCGAAGTCTCATTGATCAGCACAAGCAGCCCGAAAAACAGCGCCGGCTCAGCCAGTGCGCTATAGAGCACCTCGCGGGCGGCGCCCATTCCCTCAAATGCCGAACCGGTATCGAGAGCCGCCAGCACCATAAAAAAGCGCCCGATGCCAAGCAGATAAGCAAGCAGAATTATGTCGCCGCTGAAGGATACGCTGGCGTTTCTGAATGCTACAGGCACCAGCAGTGCGGCAGCCAGGGTCGAAAAAAGAATAACAAAAGGTGCGATGCGAGTCACCACCGTCGTTGTCTCACTGTAAACCGAGGTCTTCTGCAGCATTTTTATAATGTCATAATAAAGCTGCAGCAACGGCGGCCCCTGCCGACCGGCAAAAAAAGCCTTGGTCTTGTTGATGACGCCAGGAAAAAGAGGCGCCAGAACTATCATTGCCAGACAGATCAGAATAGACGGCAGGCTGATCATATTACCACCACCTTCCAGATCAGTAATACTAGCAGGGTTATTGCGACGTAACAGATATAAAGATGCAGGCGACCGTGCTGAAATGCGCGTAAAGGAAGCAGGACGCGATCTACCAGGCTGAAAATCGGAGTGAACAGGTAGCGCAGCAGAGAATCTGGCGCATCCGTTCTGAAGCTGGCATTTTGCGGGAACAGCCCGGAAACCTTCTCGCCATGCTTATATGGTCTGACAACTGCCGAGAAAATATCGACAATCGTCTGCGAAAACGAAGACGAAGTGTATTGCATTCTGGCATCTGGCGCGGCATAGCCACAATCCCAGGTGGGACGGTCGCTGCGGTCGCCGGCACTGAAAAAACGGCGGCGAATCTGCCAGGCAGCGAGAACGATAACGATCAGCGCCAGCGAAAATGTTACCACAATGACAACTGGCGCCTGAAGTGATTCTATCTGCATGCTGGCTGCGGTGAATTCAGTCTGTCTGGCCATAAAAACAAGCACTACAGATTGCAATATCTTGATGATCCAGGGGGAAGCAAGAGTCAATACGGCTATAGCAGCAAGAAGCAGCAGGAAAGGCAGGCGCAGGGCCGGTATGACATCACTGATTTCACGACGCTTGGCCTGTCTTGGTGCGCCCAGAAAAACCAGGCCAAAGGTCCTGGCATAAGTTGCCACGGCCAGACCACCGATCAGTGCCAGACCGCTCATGATCATAAATGCGAGCAACACTGCAGTCGGCTCTTTTATTGTTGCTGTATGCAGACCGGCCGTAAAAATGACAAATTCGCTGATAAAGCTGTTAAATGGCGGTAATCCCGATATAGCGACTGCTGCCACAGAAAAACAGACGGCCGTAAAAGGCATGCTACGGGCCAGTCCGCCCATCATTTCAAGCTTGCGAGTGCCCATGGCATGATAGACGACACCGGCAGCAAGAAAGATCAGGCCCTTGCACACGGCATGATTGAGAATATGCAGAAGAGCGCCGATCATGGCAATACCGGCAATAAAAGGCTGTTTCCAGGCAATCGCCACCAGTGAACAACCGATTCCCATCATGATAATGCCGGCGTTCTCGATACTGCTGTAGGCGATAACCTTCTTAAGATCAGACTGGGCAAGAGCCATAGCCATCGCATAAATGCCGGTCAGCAGACCACCGACTACTAATATCCAACCCCAGAAGGCTTCGGGAGCCGGTAACAGCATCAAAATCCTCAGTAAGCCATAAAAACCCATCTTGATCATGGCGCCAGACAGAACGGCTGAAACCGGCGCATCGGCAAAGGCGTGCGCATCAGGCAACCAGACATGCAGCGGCAGCAGACCAAACTTTACGCCAAAACCAAACAGCGCCAGCAAAAACGCGACACTGTGCATGCCACTGGGCAGTTGCGCCGCGGCAAACTGGGAGAATTCAAAACCAGCACTCTGGGCAGCAAGCATGGCAAAAAGAAGCATCAGCGCTGCGGTGCCAATATGGCTGGCGACAAGGTATTTCCAGCCGGCACTGCGTGCTGAGACAATTTCATCACGATAGGCAATAGTAAAAAACGCGGCAACCGACATGAGCTCCCAGGCAACCAGAAACAACACGGCATTGGCTGAAACCAGCAAAAGCAACATGGATGCCGACAACATGTTAAAAAACAACCAGCCATCGTAAGCATGTTTGTCATGTCCGGCATCGATGCCGGAAAACAGAGATACTGCTATCAGAAGACACAACACCGGCAAAGCAAAAAAGGCCGAAATAGCGTCAAGTTTGAGAGTTGCTTCTCCCAGCGGAAACTGAAGCATAAGCACGGGCAGATCGGCTCTGCCGAGCAACACTCTTGCTACTGGCCAGGCGGCGACAAGAGCGCCCAGAATGGCGGAACCGGCTCCCAAAAAGGTGCTCACATTCCGGCTTTTTCTGGTTACAAAGGCTAGAACTCCACCGGCCATGATTATGATTAGAGCTACAAGATACTGCTGCATAGTAAATTCCTGCAATGGCATCTGCCAGTATTAAGCGAACATGAAGCACTTTTACGCCTGTTTTTCTGATTTGGCAAGAAGTTTGATAAAATTCTGCGCGACAAAACCTGCCACAAAAAAGAAAACCCGGCTGAGAAAACTCTCAGCCGGGTGTGAACTAACGTGCTACAGATTAAGCCTGAGCAGCCTCTTCAGCTGGCTTATCACCAGCTTCGAATTTTTCGTTACCGGTCAAAAAGGAAAGAATGAGACCGACTGCAAGAATACCAGCGCCAGCCCAGAAAGTATAGAGAGGAGCCTGTGCCGGAAATTTATCTTTGATAATACCCACAAACTGTGGGCCAACGATACCGCCTGCTGACCAGGCGGTCAGGATGATACCATAAACGGTAGGCATCATCTTGGCACCATATACGTCGAGAACAAACGATGGCATTGTACCGAATCCGCCACCATAGCAGAGCAGGATGTAACAGAACAGCAGACCAAACAGATAGGGATTTCCAACATAGGCAAGAGCGACGAAAACCAGGATCTGGGTGCCAACGAGCAATCGAAAAGCCTGAACGCGGCCGATTTTGTCAGAGAGGCCGCCCCAGAAAAATCTGCCCAGACCATTAAACAATGAAGTAATCCCGATAAGAGTTGCACCAAAACCTGCAAGAATCTTGATCAGATTGTCCAACTGAGCCTTTTGTTCGGCAGTTGGGCTTGCAAGAGCCTTCAACTCTTTAACCACGCCATATTGGGCATCACTGCCGATGTAGAGATCCTGCAGGAGCGGTGACTGGAATCCGATAATCGCGATACCAGCGGTAATATTGCAGAAGAAAATCAGCCACATGATGATGAACTTCTTCGACATGATGTAGGTCATGGTCGGGTGAATAACTTCTTCTATAGCCTTACCAGATGCCGAGACCGGTGCTGCCGGAGGTGTAAAACCTTCTGGAACGTATCCAGCCGGAGGATTCTTCATGAATGAACCAATCGGAACAGTCAATACGAGAAAAATGACGCCAAGATAGGCGAATACCATCATAACATTACCCTGAGTGTAGTTCATGAGCATTGGGGCAAAAAACTTCGACATCAGCAGTGCGCCAAGACCAAAGCCCATAACGACCATACCTGTAATGAAACCCTTTTTGTCAGGGAACCATTTGGCACAGGTTGCAACCGGGGTGACGTAGCCCAGACCAAGACCTGCGCCACCGATAGCACCATAACCGATGTAAAGCAGAATGATCGACTGAATGTTCAGAGCGTAAGCACCGATCAGATAACCGATACCGAACAGCGCGCCACCGCCCATGGCCAGTTTGGTCGGACCATATTTGGCGAGGTTCATGCCGCCCCAGGCTGCTGCCAGACCAAGAAAACAGATCGCAGTACTGAAAGCGCCGGCAACTGCCGCGTTGCTCCAGCCAAAACCTTCTACGAGCGGCTTCTGAAAATAACTCCAGGCATAAACGGTACCGAGGCACATCTGCAACAGTGTACCCATGATGGCAATCAGCCATCGATTATGTATCTTCTCTGCACTCATTTCATGATCTCCTGCATTGTGATATGATATATTCAAATTTATTGAACTTGAACGCGGCAGAGTGTATCATTTTGTTACTTTTTTCGCAAACTTTATTTTCTGTTAGAGCCGAGACCACTGAACGATGAATGCTGAGCCGACCTTAAACACACATAAAATCACAGTTAAACGTTACGAGCAGGAAAGCGCGTGTGACCGAGAAGAAGCGGTTGTTGCCGAGCGCTCGATCAGCCTGTTCGTCAATGGCAAAGAATCTGTGCGACTGATGGCCCTGCCCGATCAGATCGAGGAACTGGCTGCCGGTTTTCTGTACAGTGAGTGTGTTATCAGCCACCGCGAAGATATAGTCAAAATCAGCTTCAATCCGACCGCCATGTCGGTTGAGATTCATTTGGCCGAGCACATTCAACCGGTGTTCAGCGACAAAATCAGATCGGTTACGACTGGCTGTGGGCGCGGTCTTACTTTCGTCAGTGCGCTGAACTCACGTTTTTTCAGCCCGATCAGCTCGCAGGCCAGCATAGCACCTCAGACAGTCATCGATCTGATGCGCAAATTGCAGCGCAAATCGTCGCTGTTTCACGACACCGGCGGGGTACATTCAGCCGCTGTCGCCGAAAACGATGAAATACTTTTCTGCAGCGACGATATCGGCCGGCACAACGCCGTTGATAAAGTCCTTGGCTGGCTGCTCCGCTCCGACCGGCTCACACCAGACGCTGAAAATAACAGGATGTTGCTTACTACTGGCCGCTTATCCTCCGAAATAGTTACCAAGGCAGTGCGCGGCCGCTTTGCGTTTCTGATTTCGCCCTCTGCTCCGACTTCAGGCGCTGTTCAGCTGGCCGAAGAGCTCGGCATAACTCTTATCGGATTCGCGCGCGGCGAGCGATTCAATATTTACACCCACCCGGAGCGGGTAAGAATATGACACAACATTCTGTCGAACCATTTGAAGCCATTATTCTCGCCGGCGGCGCCAGTCGGCGTCTCGGCTACCCCAAAGCGCTCCTGGACTGGAACGGCATCCCACTCTGGAAGCACATTGTTCGCGAAGTCGCCAGCGTCGCCGAAAAGGTCTCGATCGTCGGCTTTCCCGAGCAGTTTGCGGTAACCGATCTGGCAATCGCACGCTTTATCGACGACCCGATGCGGGCCGGCCCGCTTGGCGGACTCGCCATCGGCCTGCGCCAGGCCACTAATGAAAAAATATTCGTAATGGCCTGCGACATGCCTTTTGTCAGACGCGACGCCATTCTCGATCTGATGCGCAACTCAAAAGACACTGATGTGGTTATCCCAAGCACGTCAGACGGTGTTCACCCACTGTTTGCCGTCTATTCCCGCGATTGCCTGGCAGCCGTCGAAGCGGCTCTTGCCCGCAACGAACGCCGCATGCGCTCATTTCACAGCGGTCTGCGCGTGCGCGAACTGACGATCTGCGACGACAACCAAACCTGGAAAAACGTTCTGACCAACATCAACACCCCCGCCGAACTCTCAGAAGTCATCGGCGACCACACCTGCACCCAGCTCAACACCCCCGCCCTCCTCCCTTTCTCTTAATCGCTATCGGTATCAGGTATCGGGTATCGGAATTGGGTATTGTCTTAGTGCTCGTGCTCGTGCTCGTGCTCGTGCTCGTAATCGTAATCGTGCTCGCTCGCGCAATCACCCTCTCAAAGCACCAACTCCCGCTTCCGGTATAAACTCCGCCAGGCACGGCCTGCTTATCCTAAAAAAGAAATCGGCGCCAATCAGCGCAATCACCTGGGCGCTTCTATCCTGATGCGCCCAAGTATCACCCACCTCCTGTGGGCGACTGCGGATTATCCTCTCTTCAAACGGACTCACACCAAAAGCTCACGATCTTGGCACTAACCCCACAAGGCACGGCCTGCTTATCCTAAAAAAGAAATCGGCGCCAATCAGCGCAATCTGCGGATCATCCTCTCTTTTTCTTTCTCTTCTCTTTCAGAATAGAGCACTGAAAGGCTTGACATCCACCCATTCGCCGGCGCTGACGCGGTCGCTGTCGTGATCGAGAATGATAAAAGCATTTGCTCGACTCATCGAACTGAGCATCCCTGAGCCCTGGCGCCCGGTAGTTCTGACCTGCCACTCGCCATTTTCGTCGCGGCTGATAATGGCGCGCTGCACCTCGGTGCGACCGGGCAGTTTGCGCAAATCTTCGCTGCTGCGCGCCTTGAAAGTAGGTATAATCGGCTTGTCGGTGATTCCCAGCATTTTCTCAAGAGCCGGCAGCACAAAGAAATAAAAGGTAACCATTACAGCAACCGGGTTGCCGGGCAGACCGAAAAAAGCGGCCGCGCCGATGCGGCCGTAGGCCAGCGGCCGCCCGGGTTTGATCGCCACCCGCCAGAAATCTACCTGACCCGACTGGCGCAGCGCCATTTTGGTAAAATCAGCTTCGCCCACCGAAACGCCGCCTGAAGAAATTATTACATCAGCGCATTCGCCAGCCTCATTAAAGCTTTTCAGCAGCGCATCGACACTGTCGGGCAGAATACCAAGATCGATAATTTCGATATCAGGCCGGCTGAGAGCAGCCATCAGGCTGTAGCGGTTGCTGTCATACAGTCCGCCCGCCGGCAGCGGCCGACCCGGCAAATTAACCTCGTTTCCGGTCGAGGCAACCGCCACTTTCAGCCGACGCCTGACTTCGACTTCGCAGACGCCAACCGATGCAAGCAATCCAACGTCGGGCGGCGTCAGCCTGCGACCGGCCGCCATAACCGTTTCACCGGCCTTTATATCTTCGCCGACGTGGCGCACGTTTTTGCCGGCCTTGTAACGGTAATTCAGCTTGATGCAGCCATCTACAAGCTCAACATGTTCCTGCATGACTACCGTATCGAGAGGCTCGGGCACGGCCGCGCCGGTCATTATGCGCAGACACTCGCCGCGGCCAATGGTGCCGGAATATTTCTCGCCGGCAAGTGCTGTATCTTTGATAACGAGGCGAGCAGAGCCATCTTCGGCAATGTCAGCGGCGTGCAGGGCATAGCCGTCTACCCCGGAATTAGTATGCGCCGGCACATTGATTGCGGAAACAACAGATGTGTGCAGTATCCGGCCACAGGCACGTTCGAGCGGCACGCGTTCGCTCTCAAGAACAGGCGAAACTCCGGCAAGAATGCGCGAAAGTGCCTCGTCATAAGGCATCAGCCCCGACTCAAAAATATCACCGTTTGCCGCCTGCGAACGCATCACCTGAAATACCGCCTGGTCTCGTATTTGCATCTTCAACAGGTGCAGAAAATACCACTTTCCCCCCGCCCGGTCAAACACTATCTGATTGCAATCGCTATCGAATCGGTATCTGGTTCGCTATCGGGATCGAATAAGTTATCGTTATTCGAGATTCTGAGCAGTTATGCCGCCATAAAAAAACAGCCTGGCGACAGCGCCGGGCTGAGTTCTTGTAAGAGCTGAGGTTTAAGCGAGAATTGAATACTCGCGTGTCTTCAATTCAGCCTTCGCTGGCCTGGGTGGTAGTTAGACTGATGCGCTTTATCAGCACGCCCTCGCGCTCGTTGGGGTCGGCCAGCAGAATAAGAACCGAGCCGTCGGGCGCGAGTCGGCAATAGCGCATGACGCCCATCGCTGTTGGCTGCGGAATCGCACGCCGGGCAACAACTTTGCTGTGTTTTACCGCAAAAAGTGAAGTTTCAGCATCGAGCTCGCCACTGGCCGTGGTAACCATGAAAATATCGCGCTGATCTTTATCACAGCCAAGATACTCGACCGACATGATTTCGCGCGGCGCCTCAGCTGATGGCGCGATCCAGAGCGGCTGCCCGTCTTCTCTGAAAACATTGCCCGGGTAAACGATCTTGTCGCCCATATCACGCGGCGGCGGTATGATAACGGCCTTGCCGTATTTATCAGTTTCGATGGCGGCGTATTGCGGCAGGTGTTTGAGCGTGCCATCGGCGGCCACCTGTATGACCCGCTCGTCAGCATCCTTGACACACCAGCTATCGCCGCTTCTGGCTACCATCAGCAGATTTACCGGCAGATTTTCGACTGCCACCTTGATAAAATCAAGCTTTTCGGGCTTGTTCAAGTCGAGCACATAGATGCCAGAATAAGCGTAACCACAGAATGCCAGCTGGTTTTCGCCGGCCGCCATGTCACATAAATAGCTGTCTTCGCCGGTTCCTTCGACTGCCGGAAGCGGCATCGACTGCTGCTGCCCGTCCGGAGACAGTTTAACAATGCGATGATCTCTGCCCAGCAGATAGATCGACCCGTCAGGCGTAGCGCTGACTCCGGTGAAACTACCGGCAACAAAGACGCCGGCTTCGCTGGAAGCTGCGACGGCAGCTTCGGCGCCGAAAGCAGCTGGAACAGCGGCTACCAATGCGAGAATTATTACAATGATTTTTGTCATTTTATGCTCCGATTATTCAAGAACCATGCAGGGATGAGTAGAACTGGCGCCCCGCCACCAGGCTGAAAATTCAGAAAAAGACATCGAACGATCGACCTTGCTCCTGCCAGGATCATTGAAGTAGATCCGGCCAGAGTCATCAATGCCCTTGATAACAACATAATGCCCCTTAACGTGCGCCAGAATCGGCTTGCCAGCCTTGATCTGCGTGCGCACCCACGACTGCGTCACACAATAATGCCATTTGGCGTTCGGGTAACCGTATTTTTTGGCGCCTTTCTGCAGGCCTGAGTGCCCGGTTCCGTTGGCTGCAGTCGCGCCGCAGACAGACCAGAGATCAGATGCCAGCGCATCGACATTCTTGCCGGTATAATGCGCGAGTATCATCGCGAGCGAGGTTGGGCCACAGGCTGAACCAGGCGCCGGACATTTGACCTGCATCTGGCATTTCTGGGGAACATTGATGACAACCTTGCCGCCACTGCCGACAGTCGGCTTTGTTGCAGAGCTGGATGAACTCGATGAGCTGGCAGAACTCGAACTGCTGCTGGAGCTCGAAGAAGACGAAGCAACCGCAGGCTTTTTCCCGGCAGCACCATCTTTTGACGCCTGAACTCCGGCGGTCAGAGAGAGTGCGCCACCGCTGGCCGTATCGCCAGGATAATATGGCGCTTCGCCGGGAGCCGCCGCACCGGGAATGCTTACATAGTTCTTGTGCATGTAACCCTGCTGGCCATCGACTTCGACCAGGTAGAATTCGCCGGATTCGCCGATGACTTTGACCGAGGTTCCGCTTCGGTATGTCGTCAGAACATCGCCCCAGGGCCATGAACGCATGCGCAGGGTCGAGTTGCCGACACTAACGCTGCCGGCAACCGGAAAGCCGTCTTTGGCTTCTACCCCGGCTGCTTTTGCGGTTTCGACGTCTGTCACATCCGCCGGCACCGAAACCTTGCTGACGAGCTTGACAGAAGTATTTGCGTCAAACGGATTTGCATCTGAATAAGCCGCAACCGGCCATAACATTGCCGCCAGAAGCACACATAATGCCCAATGATATATTTTCACAGCAGCCCTCCCTTGGTCATACTAACTATATTACCTGAATTTCCCCTGACTGGTTTTCAGAAATTATCAGTGCTGATGAAAATGCCATCTCCTATAGATCAACTACGCCTGAAAATTCCGCCTGAAAAAGGATGATCATTATTCGATACTTTTATGTGAATGTAAACCATGTAAAACAGGCTGCGCAAAAACTCGTTGAACGGCCGGCGCGAATTTTTAACAACGTTACCCATATTGGCAACAATCGACCGCCAAGAGAACAGCTTGTTGTAGCCTTTCCAATAGCGCCTTTCCAGCTCGCTTTTCTCTATACGCGAATTAAAGACAATCTGATTGGCATCGTAGTGGCTCCAGTTATGATCGACGATTCGACCGTCTTTGAGAAATTCCCAATAAAGATCGGTGCCGGGAAGCGGCGTAAGAAGCCAGAAAGTAGCATAACCGACCTTGTTGCGCCTTATAAATTCGACCGTCAGATCGAATTGCTCGTCGAGGTCTTCATCGAAGCCAAAAATAAAGCTCAGATACGGAACGATACCCGCCTTATGCATGCGCGCAATGAGTTCCTCGTATTTATCGACGTTGTTGAAGCTCTTTTTTGCGCCCTTAAGGCTGTCTTTGTTAAGTGATTCCATGCCAATAAACAGATAAAAACAACCGCAGTCAGCGGCAAGATCTATCAGTTCAGGATTCTTCAGAACTGTTGTACTGATCTGTGACATCCAACTTATATTCTTGCCGGAAAGCGCCCTGAAAAGCTCTTTACTGTGTTCTGGCACGCAGGCAATGTTATCATCGACAAAAAAGATTTCGCGTATGTTCGTCGCTTCAATTTCTCTGACCACATCAGCGATCGGACGCACCCGGTATGACTTGCCATAAACCTTTGTCACCGCGCAAAACTTGCAGCCGTAAGGGCAGCCGCGCGTTGTAAACACAGGCATCATCGGCAGCTTTGCACCAAGCATGCGCGGATAAATAGTGAGATCCTGGTTGCTCCAGTCGGGCGTCGGCAGATTATCGAGCGAACAGAATTCTTTGTGCTGATAACGATCTTTCAGACAGTGATTCTCAACGTCGATAAGCAGTTGCTCCCATAGTCCCTCGGCCTCACCGATGATGACGCTGTCTGCATGCTGCAAGGCTTCTTCCGGAAAAAATGTCGGGTGAATCCCGCCCAGCACAACTTTTTTGCCGCGCCGACGAAACTCATCTGCGATCTGGTACGCACGCGAAATCTGCGTTGTCATCGCCGTAAGACCTACCAGATCGACATCAGAGTCAAAGTCAACATTTTCGACAATATCGTTGAGAACTTTTACCTGATGATGTTTTGGGGTAAGAGCAGTAAGAATGGCCAGCCCCAGCGGCGGTAAAAAGCCGAGTCGGTATTTCATCGGCTGCTCGAGGTTGCTCAGCCGCGAGGGATATATCAGCAGAATTTTCATGTCTCTCTCCTCATCAAATTCAGCGCAGCGAATCGGCAGTCAGATATGTACACACTGCAATCCCATACACAGCAGATTCCATAAATCACATAGCCTGCGATCTCTCAAAACCGGCCTGCAAAACTACCATCGCCAGAAAAATATAGCAACCACCTTTTTGCATCATCAAACAGGCATTGAGATATTCTGTTAAGCACCCAATGTACATTTCCTCACTCAGTTTTATTCCAGCTGCACCAGTCGAAGCAAACAAACACCAGCAGCGCTTTGCGATTTTTTTCACCAAGCCGGTTGACACTTTCGAGCAGAGCGACTATACTAAAGTTGTGAAATATTGCACAGCGTGATTTTTTTAACATTTTAAAGCAGTGAAAAAATGAGTAAAAACCAAAAGAAAATTTCTGAAAAAACCATAGAACGCCTGAGCGCCTATAGGCGCTATCTCAAGGATCTTCTCAAAAAAGGCAAAGACCGTGTGTACTCGCATGAACTCTCGCAGATCGTTTCCGGTACTGCCGCCCAGGTCAGACGCGACCTGATGGAGGTCGGCTGCAATGGCTGCTCGAGCAAAGGCTACGAAATCAGCCTGCTCATCGAAGAAATCTCAAAACTGCTCGACTGTTCCGACAAACAAAATATCGCACTGATCGGCGTCGGCAATCTGGGACGTGCGTTACTCGGCTATTTTTCAGGCTCGCGCGATAACTTTGACATAGTCGCCGCCTTCGACAGCGATCCCGGCAAAAGCGGGCGCATAATCTGCGGCCGGCGCTGCTACGATATGGAACAACTGCCAGCCATGCTCGGCGAACTGAAAATCAACACGGCGATTCTTGCAGTACCTGCCGAAAGCGCCGAAAAGGTAGCGCAAACTCTTATCGAAAGCGGCATAAAAGCCATTTTAAATTTTGCCCCCAGACACATAACAACCGGCAGCGGAGTTTTTATCGAGACTCTCGACATGACGAGCGCACTCGAAAAGGCAATTTACTTTTCCCGGAAAAACACACAGCAAAGGAAGTCAACATGAGCGTGGTAGAAAAAGTCATTCAACAGATCTCCAATCCCGGACGCGATTCCCTAATTCCGGTTCTGCAGGCAGTTCAAGAAGAGGAAGGTTTCATCTCACGCGAATCGGTCATCGAAATTGGCAAAGCCCTTGACCTGCCGGCAAGCAAGATCTATGGCGTCGCCACTTTCTACAACCAGTTCCGCTTCAGCCCAAACGGCAAATGGACTATCCAGGTCTGCCGCGGTACCGCCTGTCACGTTAAGGGCAGCGCCAATCTGCTCGCCCGCATCGAGCGCGAGCTCGGCATCAAAGCCGGCGAAACCACCCGCGACAACATGTTCAGCATCGAAGTCGTCGCCTGCATCGGCGCCTGCGGCCTTGCCCCGGTTATCGCCATTAACGGCAACTTCCACGCCAAAGTCAAACCCGACGACATACCGGAAATCCTCAGAACTTACCGTAAAAAAAGCGAGGAGGCCGGTAAATGAAAGCAATGCACGATCCCTGTTGTTCGCAGTGTCATCATTCAGCCGAAAAACCCTGTCCCGATCTGATTGAGTGCCGCATCAACGGCCCTCTCTGCCATGACAGCGAAGAATGCCGCAAAATGCGGCGCGAGTCGCTCGAACTGATCAGCCGCAAAAAAATCGAGAAACCGGTAATCTACGTCGGAGCCGGAACCTGTGGACTCGGTGCTGGCGCTGGCAAAACTCTCGAAGCAGTCAAAAACTGGCTGGCCAGCAACAAAAAAGACGCCGAGGTTCTCGAAGTCGGCTGTATCGGTCTCTGCATCAAGGAACCCATAGTGGACATCCAGTTGCCTGGCAACGCCCGCGTCAGCTTCGGCGAAATCATCGGTGACAAGGTTGCTCCTCTGTTCGACCAGGTGTTCAATGGCAACATCCCGAGTGAAAATCTTCTCGGACAGTTCAGCGTAGAAGGCTACGACAACTGGAAGGACGTTCCCGAATTTTTCTCTTCGTCATTCTTCAAGCTGCAGACCCGGCGCGTACTCGCCAACTGCGGCGAAATCAACCCGGTACATATCGAAGAATATATTGCGCGCGGCGGCTATCTCGGCCTCGCAAAAACGCTTAAAAGCAATACTCCGTCAGAGGCATGCAGTGTCGTCGAAAGCAGCGGCCTGCGCGGACGTGGCGGCGGCGGCTTTCCGACCGGTAAAAAGTGGCGCTTCGCACTTTCAGCAACTGGTGATAAGAAATACCTGATCTGCAACGCAGACGAAGGTGACCCGGGCGCATTCATGGATCGCGCTGTCATTGAAGGCGACCCGCATCGCCTGCTCGAAGGCATGTTGCTCGGCGCCTACTCGATTGGCGCCAGCAAGGCCTATATCTACATCAGGGCCGAATACCCTCTGGCCATCAAACGCCTCGAATGGGCCATCGCCGAAGCCCGCGAATGGGGACTGATCGGCAACAACATTCTTGACAGCGGCTTCAAGCTCGACATGGTCATCAAACAGGGTGCCGGCGCCTTTGTCTGCGGCGAAGAAACCGCCCTGATCAACAGCATTGAAGGCAAGCGCGGCATGCCACGGCCAAGACCGCCATTTCCAGCGATATCCGGCCTGTTTGGCTGTCCGACTGTTATCAACAACGTCGAAACCCTCGCCAACCTCCCCGATATTTTCAGAAACGGCGCTGACTGGTTCAAAGAGATCGGCACCGCCGGCAGCCCCGGCACCAAGGTTTTCGCGCTTTCCGGCCGCATCACTAATACCGGCCTCGCCGAAGTAGCCATGGGCACCCCGATTCGCAAACTGGTATTCGATATCGGCGGCGGTATCGCCGATGGCAAGCGCTACAAAGCCGTTCAGATCGGCGGCCCTTCCGGCGGTTGCGTGCCCGAACAGCACCTCGACGTCGAAATCGACTATGAATCACTTAAAAGCATCGGCGCCATGATGGGTTCGGGCGGCCTGGTCGTCATGGATGAAACAACCTGCATGGTTGACCTTGCCAAGTTCTTCATGGATTTCATTCAGCGTGAAAGTTGCGGCAAGTGTATTCCCTGCCGCGAAGGAACCCGGCGCATACTCGAAACACTCAAAAGTATAACCGAACGCCCGAAATCCAGCGACAAACGCTCGAGCCTCGAACGCTTCAAGGCGGTAATGTATATGGAGCGCCTCGCCGGCGTCATCAAAGATACCAGCCTATGCGGCCTTGGCCAGACTGCGCCGAACCCGGTACTCTCGACCCTGCGCTACTTCCGTGATGAATACGAAGCGCACGTTTTTGACCGCAAGTGCCCGGCCGGCGCCTGCCATGACCTGCTAACTTACAGTATCGACGCCAACAAATGCGTGGGATGCACCCTGTGCGCGAAACAGTGTCCAACCGGCGCCATCATGGGAACAGTAAAAGCACCACACTACATCATCTCCGATAAGTGCATCAGATGCGGCGCATGTTACGAAGTGTGCAAGTTCAAGGCAGTCGTGAAGGAGTGAAGCCATGACAACAATCGAAGTAAACAATAGACAAATCGAAGCTAAAAAGGGCGAACTGCTGTTAACCGCCATCAGACGCGCGGGAATCAAAATTCCCACTCTCTGCTACATGGAAGGCTTGCCGCCTTCTGGCGCCTGCCGTCTCTGTGTCGTTGAAATGGACGGTCGTCTCGTGCCCAGCTGTGCCACCACAGTTGCCGATGGCATGAAATGCCAGACTCACAGCCCCAAAGCTGTCAGGGCCCGCAAAACCATAATTGAACTGCTGCTCGCCGATCACCCCGATGACTGCCTGTATTGCGTGCGCAACGGCAACTGCGAGCTACAGACGCTCGCCGAAGAATATGGCGTGCGCACCCGACGCTACCAGGGCGAAAAAAGCAGCTGGCACCTCGACGTTTCCAGCCCGGCGATCGAACGCGATCCGGCCAAGTGCATTCTCTGCGGCAAATGCGTGCGTGTTTGCGAAGAGATCCAGAACGTATCGGCCATCGACTTCACCGGCAGAGGTTGCAAAGTCCGCATCGAGACCGCTTTTAATGAAGGCATGAACATGAGCTCGTGCGTATTCTGCGGGCAATGCATCAAGGTTTGCCCGACCGGCGCCCTGCGCGAAAAAAGCTCGATCAAGGAAGTTCTCGAAGCCATCGCAGACCCCGAAAAGGTCGTAGTAGTACAGCACGCTCCGGCAATCTCAGTGTCTGTCGGCGAAGCTTTTGGCCTCAAATCAGGCTCTGAATGCAGCGGCCCGCTCAACGCCGCTCTGCGCCGCATTGGCTTCGACAAGGTTTTCGACACTTCCTTCACTGCCGACCTGACCATCATGGAAGAAGGAGCTGAGTTTGTCGCACGCTTCAAGGACAAGGGAAAACTGCCAATGATCACCAGTTGCTCGCCGGGCTGGGTCAAGTTCGCCGAAGAATTCTACCCCGACATGCTTGAAAACCTTTCTTCATGCAAGAGTCCTCAGCAGATGATGGGCGCAGTGATAAAAAATTTCTATGCCGAAAAAGCTGGAATTGACCCGAAAAAGATATTCAGCGTCTCGATCATGCCCTGCATCGCCAAAAAGTTCGAAGTCACCCGCGAAGAAATGCTCACGGATGGCGTTCCTGATATAGATGCAGTGCTCACCACCCGCGAACTTGTGCGTCTGTTGAAAATGCGCGGCCTCGACCTCAACAACGTCGATCCCGAGCTGGCCGACAACCCGCTCAGCCTCAAAACCGGCGCCGGCAAGATATTCGGCACCAGCGGCGGCGTCATGGAAGCAGCATTGCGCTCGGCCTACCACCTCTTGACTGGCCAGGAGCTGAACAACCTCGACATCAAGTCAGTCAGAGGTCTCGAAGGCCGCAAGGAAGCAAAAATCAACATCGAAGGCACTGAAATCGGCATTGCCGTGGTAAGCGGCCTGAAAAACGCTTCTGATCTGCTCAATGAGATTCGCGCCGGCCGCAACGACCTGCATTTCATCGAAATAATGGCCTGCCCGGGCGGTTGCATCAACGGCGGCGGGCAGCCAATCGGCGTTACAGCAGAAGCGGTTGCCGCCAGAATGAAGTCGCTGTATAGTATTGACAAGAACGAAAAATACCGGGCCTCGCACCTGAATCCCGACATACAGAAAATGTATAGGGAGTTCCTCGGCGAACCGCTTGGTCACCGAAGCCACCAGCTTCTGCATAC
>PGYA01000119.1 GCA_002839435.1 Candidatus Riflebacteria bacterium HGW-Riflebacteria-2
AAACGAGGATTTCCCTGTTCGTTCATCTGAGCTTTCCTCCTAGAATTTCAAGCCAGCGGCTCTGGCGCCTTCGGCCAGTTCCTTGACGCGACCATGATACTTGTAACCACCCTTGTCGAATACGACGGCAGTTACGCCTTTAGCAATCGCTCTCTCAGCCACTTTCTGACCGATAGACTTAGCACCGTTCTTGTTGCCGCCGGCAACATCAACGCGCAGATCCTTGTCGAGCGAACTGGCCATAACAAGAGTCTGACCGGTTTCGTCATCGATTATCTGAGCGTAAATGTGTTTCAGACTGCGGAAAACGGCAAGCCTGGGCTTCTGAGCGGTACCGGACAAATAAAATCTGCTGCGTTCGTGACGCCGCTGACGCATTTCCTTTTTACCGAGTTTCATATTTTACCTTCCTTTAATGCCTTAAGCTGCAAGCTTCTTGCCGACCTTGATGCGCACGTTTTCGCCGAGGTATCTGATACCAGCGCCGTCTTTATAGTGCTTGGGAGGTCGAATCTTTCTGATTTCAGAAGCGGTCTGGCCAACAACTTCTTTGTCAACGCCGTTTACAAATACCTTGTTACCTTCAACCTTGAGGGTAATATTAGCCGGTGCTTCGTAAACTACCGGGTGAGAATACCCGATGTTGAACTGTATTTTGCTGTCACCCTGGTTCTGAGCCTTGTAACCAACCCCGATTATTTCGAGGCCTCTGGTAAAACCAGTGTGAACACCGGTAACCATGTTATTGACAAGTGCCCTGACCAGACCAAACTTGGATCTAACAGGCTTGGAGCTGTTTTCAGGAATGGTACATACAATCTTATCTTCTTCTTGAGCAACTTTGACTTCAGCCGGCATTTCTCTGCTGAGCTGGCCTTTCGGACCTTTCACAGAAATGACATTGCCCTTGATGCTGATTTCAACGCCTTTGGGAATAATTACAGGTTTTTTACCAATTCTAGACATGTCTTTTCCTCCGCTTACCAGACGTGGCAGATAACTTCGCCGCCGACACCGGCTTTGCGAGCTTCTTTATCTGTCAAAACGCCCTTGGAAGTAGTGAGTATGGAAACGCCGAGACCGCCGATAACCTTTACGATCTCTTCCTTGCCTGAATACATTCTGCGACCAGGCTTGGAGATCCTCTTGATACCTTTGAGAATCTGGCAATTCTTTTCACCATACTTCAGGAAAACTTTCAGATTGAATTTGTTCTGAAATTTATAATATCGGAAATCCCGGATGTATCCTTCTTTTTTGAGGATCTTGGCAATTTCGATCTTCATTTTGGAAGAAGGCATTTCAACGCTTTCATGCTTAACCATGTTGGCATTCCGGATTCGAGTCAGCATATCTCCAATGGGATCTGTCATACTCATTTTTTGTTCTCCTTTACCAACTTGATTTGGTCACGCCGGGAATTTTGCCAAAAGAGGCGAGATTCCTGAAGCAAATACGACACATCTGAAATTCTCTCATGTAACCACGCGGCCGACCACAGAGATGGCAGCGATTATAAGCGCGGGTTGAGAATTTGGGAGCCTTCATCCACTTTTCAATGAGTGCTTTCTTAGCCATAACAACTCCTTATGATTACGCCGCTTTTTTAGCGGCCTTGCGGAACGGCATACCCATCATTTCCAGCAGTTCAAGTGCTTCGCCGTCATTGTGGGCGGTGGTTACGATCGTAATGTTCATGCCCTGAACTTTTTCTACTGCATCGTAATGGATTTCGGGGAATACCAGCTGTTCCTGAAGACCGAGACTGTAGTTGCCACGACCGTCAAAAGCCTTCTGAGAGAGACCGCGAAAGTCTCTGATACGCGGAACGACTACTGTGAAAAGTTTGTCCAGGAAATAGAAGCATCTATCGCCCCGGAGAGTGACGCGACATCCAATGGGGACGCCTGCACGCAGCTTGAAGTTAGAGATTGACTTCTTAGCCTTGGTGATTACCGGTTTTTGACCGGCGATGGTGGTAAGTTCTCTGGTTGCGGCTTCGAGAAGTTTAGCATTCTGAGTAGCTGCGCCAACGCCCATATTGATAACCACTTTGGTTACCTTTGGGACTCGCATCGGGTTTCCATATTTGGAGACCAGCTTTGGAGCGATTTCCTTCAGATACTTTTCCTTCAGCCTTGGGAGAGACTTTGGCCCTTTAGGGGCAGCGTCCTTTGCGGGGGCTGCTTTTGTAGGGGCTGCTTTATCTGTCTTTGCCATGCCGAAACTCCTTATGATATCTTATTCCTGAACAGGTTCAGGTTACTTACTTGCGGCCGAGAGGCTCGTTAGTGGTTACACAGATGCGGTTCTTTTCATCACCCTGCTTAACGAATCTGGCGCGGGTGAGTTTGGAGCCGTCCGGGGTGAGAAGGCCGATTCTGCCGAGGGCGATCGGGCCTTCCTTTTCTACGATACCACCCTTGCCCACGTTTTTACTGGGTCGGGTGTGTCTCTTAACGAAGTTAATGCCTTCAACGATTGCGACGCCCTTCTCGGGGTTTACCGAGAGAACGCGGCCTTTTTTGCCCTTGTCGTCACCGCTGAGAATAACTACCTGGTCGTCTTTTTTGATGTGGGGCTTTTCTACAGCCCTTCTGGCCTTGATCTTCTTGTGCATCTTATCGCTCCCTTAGAGTACTTCAGGGGCCAGAGAAACGATCTTCATGAACTGCTTTTCGCGAAGCTCTCTGGCGACCGGCCCG
>PGYA01000067.1 GCA_002839435.1 Candidatus Riflebacteria bacterium HGW-Riflebacteria-2
CCTTTTTCCGATCGTTATGACAGTACTCGGTCTGCTCACCGGTATGGTGCAGGCCTACATCTTCAGCATTCTGGCAACGGTTTACATCGCCGCCGCCACGCGAGTTCGCAAACCTGCGCCACAGCCCGAAGCTGCATCTTGACCGAATCTAGGAGAATATATGGATAGTATGACAATGATCGCGGTAGCCTCAATTGTAATGGCTGGTTTCACCACTGGCATCGGCTGTCTGGGTCCGGCCATAGCAGAAGGAAAAGCGGTGGCTACCGCCTTGAATTCTCTGGCTCAGCAACCCGATGCCTCACCCACAATTACCCGAACCCTTTTCGTTGGCCTCGCAATGATCGAGTCAACGGCTATTTACTGTTTCGTGGTCTCAATGATTCTAATTTTCGCCAACCCTTTCTGGAACCATATTATCGAAAAAGCGGCGGAAAAATAAACTATGGCTATTGATTGGTTTACCATTGTCGCGCAAGCATTCAATTTTCTCGTCCTGATGTGGTTGTTGAAGTATTTTCTTTACCAGCCGATCCTTAATGCCATCGACGAGCGCGAGAAATTGATCGCAACAAAACTCGGAGATGCCGACCAAAAAATGGTCGAAGCTCAGAAAGATAAAGACGAGTTCAAGCAGAAGCTTACAGAGATTGACCAGAACCGCGCCGACCTTTTCCGCCAGGCGACGGAAGAAGCAAAAGTGCTTCGCCAGCGGCTTGTCGAGGAAGCCAGACAGGCTGCTGAAGCACTCAGTGCCAAACGGCAGGTGGCATTACAAAACGAAGAACGCGACTTGCATCAGGCAATCAGGCGCAAAACACAAAATGAGGTCTTTGACATTGCCCGCAAGGTGCTGGCTGACCTCGCCACGACAGACCTGGAAGAGCGGCTGGGTGAAGTGTTTGCCCGTCGCTTGCGCGAGATTGATGGCCAGACGCGAGCCGGCCTTGCTGAAATTATTAAAACAGCGCGTGAGCCCGTTCTCATACGCAGTGCATTTGATCTGCCGTCAGAACAACGCGCAACCATCCAGAATGCTCTCAATGTGACTTTCTCAGCAGAAGTCCGTGTCCGTTTTGAGACTTCGCCCGATCTGATCGGTGGAGTTGAACTTATCGCCAACGGGCAAAAGGTGGCCTGGAGCATCGCTGATTACCTTACCTCGCTTGAAAGGGAGGTCGAGACACTTCTGCAGGCAAAGAGCAAACCTGTCGACAAAGCGGATGCAGAATCTGAAAAATCTTTGGCAGCTGCAAAAACGCCATGAACATAGAGTCAGAGAGCCTTAAGAATGTTTTTGACGGCGTGTTCGCGGAGATCCGCCAGGCACGCGAAAAGCTCAACCCACAACTGCAACTACAGGAAGTAGGCATAATCACAAGTGTTGCCACCGGTATCGTCAAGGTGGCAGGCCTTCCCGGGGTGGGATTTGATGAACTGGTGACTTTTCCCGGCAACATTACCGGCATTGCTTTCAATGTTGATGCAGACGAGTTGAGTGTCGTTCTACTCGGTGAATACCGCCATCTGCAGGTCGGTGATGAAGTGCGCAGGACCGGCAGGGTCATGGACATGGCTGTGGGGGAGGGTTTGCTGGGACGTGTCATTGACCCGCTTGGTCGCCCCCTCGATGATAAAGGTACAGTGATGTCTACCAGCCGATTGCCTATCGAGCGTCCTGCTGCGCCGATCATGGCACGAGCGCCGGTTCGGGTGCCACTGCAGACTGGTCTCAAGGTCATCGATGCGCTGATTCCAATCGGTCGTGGCCAGCGCGAGCTGATTCTCGGCGACCGTCAGACGGGCAAAACCGCGATTGCGATCGACACAATCCTCAATCAGCGAGACCAGAATGTGCTTTGCGTTTACTGCGCCATCGGCCAGCGCGCCTCCTCCGTTGCGAAGGCTGTGGCAACACTTCGGGAAAAAGGCGCGATGGATTACACCGTCGTCGTTGTGGCCGAGGGCAACGATCCGCCCGGTCTCGCCTACATCGCACCTTATGCTGCAACCAGCATCGCGGAGTTTTTCATGGAAGCAGGCCGTGATGTGCTGGTCGTATACGATGATCTCACCCATCACGCGCGGGCCTATCGTGAACTTTCGCTCATACTGCGCCGTCCGCCCGGCCGCGAAGCATTTCCCGGCGATATTTTCTATATTCACTCGCGCCTGCTGGAACGCGCGACGCACTTGCGCGACAACCTTGGAGGCGGCTCTCTCACCGCTTTGCCTATTATCGAAACAGAAGCGCAGAACATTTCCGCTTATATTCCGACCAATTTGATTTCCATCACGGATGGGCAGATTTACCTCTCGCCATCGCTATTCGAATTAGGCGTGCTGCCGGCAGTCGATGTCGGAAAATCGGTTTCGCGGGTGGGCAGTAAAGCGCAGCGCCCGGCCTATCGCGTGGCGGCAGGCTCTTTGAAGCTCGATTACGCGCAGTTTGAGGAGCTCGAAACGTTTTCGCGCTTCGGCGCACGTCTGGATGAAGACACCCGTAAAATCATCGACCATGGCCAGCGAATTCGCGCCTGCCTCAAACAGCCTGAATTCGCACCGGTTTCCGTGCCAGCGCAGATTGCCGTGCTGTTGGCGCTGGCCGCCGAACTCTTCGACCACGTGCCGCTTGATCAAATGCGCAACGCTGAGCACGCCCTCGAAAAAGCTGCGGCCAGTTTTCCGCCAGAGGTGCTCGAGCGCCTCGATACAGCCGAAAAATTGAGCGACGAGGATCGGGAAATGATTATTGAGATCGCCCGCCAGGCGCTGGCCAGCTTTCAGCCTGAGACAGATCCAGGTGAAAATTCATGAGTGATACCAGCGCAAGCCTGCGCCGAAAGATTCTGGGAGCCGGGGATCTCCTGACCGTGGTCAGCACCATGAAAGTCATGGCCGCCGCCAATATTGTGCAATACGAAAAGTCGGTGGCAGCGCTGGGCGACTACTATCGAACGGTAGAAATTGGCTTGTGCGCCTGTTTCCGACAAAGAGAGCCGTCGTCCAGAGTTGCCGAAAGAAAACAAACATCCGTGACCGGGGCCATTGTGTTCGGCTCAGACCAGGGCCTGGTCGGGCAATTCAATGATACGGTGGCCGATTATGCCGCTGCGATTCTGGCGACGCAATCCGCCAGGCCTATGGTCTGGGCTGTCGGTGAGCGTGTCCACGCCCGTTTGGTCGCAGCTGGCCTGCCGCCTGTCGGCCTTTTTACTGTGCCGAATTCCGTCAAGGCAATCACTCCGCTCGTCATGAAAATTCTCATGGCGAGCGAAAAGCGCCAGAGCAAAGGTGAAATCTCTGAACTCAACCTCTTTTATCATCGCCAGACGTCCGTGACGGCCTATGCGCCAGTCAGGCAGCGGCTGCTGCCGCTCGATGAAACCTGGCGCCAGAACCTTTTGAAGCTCCCCTGGCCGACAAAATCGTTGCCCGAGGTCATGGGTGATAACAGCGCAACGTTGCAGGCTCTTATTCGCGGCTATCTATTCGTTTCGCTATTCCGGGCCTGTGCCGAATCGCTTGCCAGCGAGAATGCGAGCCGACTGGCGGCTATGCAACGCGCCGAAAAAAACATCAGTGAATTACTCGATGAACTCACTGGCACCTTTCATCGCCTGCGGCAAAGCGGCATCGACGAGGAACTTTTCGACGTTATCGCCGGCTTCGAAGCGTTGACCGAAAAGGAAAAAAGACAATAATCAATCTATCTTTCATTAAGAAACTTGCGGACATTGGCTATTGTGTCGCTTCCAGAAAAAAGCGCCGGCGAAATTTTCCTGGTCTTACTGTTGTAGACACTGACAATGTTCTCACACTGTGAATAAAGCTCGTTGGCCGGATCGGTGTACGCCTTGTGATCGATCTTTACCAATCCTGCTTCGTTGGCAAAATTTGTTTTGAGTTGTCTTTCAAGGCTTGCCTGTTGCGAAGGCGGAAAACTGTTGCAGCAATTGGCAAAACAGTAAAAGATAATACTCTTTCCTTCCTTCATTGCTTTGGTATATTCAGGGTATTTGCTTTTGTTGAGAATCAGTTTGCGCTTATCAAAAGGGCATGGACCAAGCACTTTTTCAATGCTTTCAATTACCGGAACAACCATTTCATCGTATTTTTCACTGTAGCCGAAGGTGGAAGTGTAAAGTTTGAAACCGCCATCTTCGTTTTTAAGAACGCCATAACCGTTGCCAGGAAAATGATCCATGATGACTGAATAGTAATCACCTTGAGGATATGACACAGAATTGGGGATTTCTATGACTTTGACAGCCGGTTGATATGATTGCATAACCTTTGAAATAAAGAAAAAATTCCTTTCATTCAAAGGAAGCGAACTGGCTTTTCTTGTCTGTCTGAAAATGAGTATGTCTTTGCCTTCGCTCATGGCGGGACCAATTCCCAAAACTTTGCTTGGGGCCTCTGGACCGGGAAGTGTCTTTACCTCGATCTCTCCCTGTACTCCGCTTGAATACTCAAATCCGCCGCATCCGCAACCGATGCTCGAACATACGAAAACAAGAAAAGAGAAAACAAATAATGAAGATATTACAATTCTTGCGTAACCCACAATCGTTGAGTATCTCATTGCAGCCGACCTTCCTTTATTTGTTTTCTCAACATTGTATAGAATGTTCGAAGTCGGTTGTCAATTATATACGCAATTCTTTTTTACGCGGGTGGGGGAAGGGGAGATTACATTGCCGGGTCATACATGTCGATCCCTTCTCTCAGATCGGCGACCATTCGCTCTAAGGTCAACGCTCGGGAGCCAACGCAACTTTGCAGTCCGGGCACTGAATCTGATTGCATGGCTGCCCTGGCTGATGGGCAACCTTTTTCCCGCAGTTCGGGCAAACACAGCTTTTAACGGTCTGCGCTCGCCCGCCTTGAGCCTTTCCCGCATTTCCTTTGCCCTTGCCACCACCACGATCACCACCGCCAGCAGGTCCTGTTCCATCTCCTCTTGGCATATAAAATTTCCTTTCGTTTTTGACATTCGGTCTCATCGACTATTTTGCCTGCAAGGGATGCAGCGTGTGAATCCTCTACTTTCACTGCTAAACTGGTGAAAATATTCTATTGACACGACAGCCTGATGGCTGGAAATTTGTTTGCCAAGCCATTTGAAAAGGAAGCTTGAAAGCATTTCACCGACCAAGACGTCAGGAATTCCAACCTCTTCAATATAAATCGATTTTTATGAATTTTTAGGGCTTGGCTAACTGTTTCCTTTTTGGTTCGATGGTCTTCATTGATCAATTATTTCGGTTTTCCATGGGTTAAACAATGGAATATCGTGTCTTGGTGAAAAGTAATGCAGAAAAAAATACTCAGAAATCTACAGAGGAAATCACCAACAAAACAAGGCTTCAAATCAGGCCAAGTTGGTAGTTCCCTGATGTTTTAAGAGTTCCTCTTGCGTAAGTTTCAGGAAGCAAGCCTGACAATTCTACTGTTGTGGGGTTTGCGGATCTGGTCGATCTGAATCAGCAGATCATCGCCTTCATATTCCGAAGAATTAGCATTCAGCATCGGCTGGTGTGAAAGCTGAAACAGCCGACTGAAACGAAAAACCTTGTAGTTTTCCAGCTCAGTCGCCAGCGCAGCAAGCTCGGGGCGGGCCATGTCGAATTTTCCGTCTTCGCCAGCGGAATGTAGAAAAATCCGGAGATATCTGCCGTCATCCAGGCAGTAATACGCAATTGGGTTGCCCCAGGCATCGACAAGAGAATCGACCTGTGTCTCATACATCAGGTAGGGGCCTTTCCATCTAGCTTTGTACTGGGTTGCTGTCAGACCAAGAGTGCAGGGCTCACCATCTATAGTCGGAACAAAGGCGCTGAAGAGCATGTTTTCGTCGGTTTCGTCAGCGTACAGATGCTTCCAGACTCGCGCATAAGCTGAAGCATCGAAGGGATTTTTCCCTGCAAAGGGGTAATTTTTGAGATCGCCTTTGTACGACAAAAAAGCCGTTTTAAGAGAGGTGAGCTGCGATTTAACTCTGGCCCGGTCGCTGCGGTCGGCAAGATCTCCGACGAGGAATTCATTCAGGGACGCAACCAGTGAAACAACGACAAATACCGCCAGATAAATGAATATCACGCTGCCTGTCTGATGTTGAGGTTCCATGAGTTACTCCTGCCAGTTGTTGCGTTGCGTGCAATATAGTGAAAAAAAAACGAACGTCAAGGGAGGTGGATTTGCCGGCGACTCTTTGTCAGAATTGCTTTTGTTGGATTTTTCGGTCGGCAGAGTTTCTGATTCTGCGGGCAGATCGCTGCCGTCGGCTTTTACCAGCCCGGCTCGAGTGCCCTCTTAAACGGCATAGCATTCAGTTCTTTTGTTTTTTGCCAGAACACCTGTCGTGACCGGAAAAAAAATGGTGCATATGCTCAGGGTTTTGATAAAATTTAGTCGAGTTGGAAAAAATTCTTCCTGACTAAGGGTAACCCAGAATCATCTTTGATGAGTCAGCAAGATGGAGTGTATACAATACTTGAGGATTCAGTTGTCCAGGCTTTTAAATAGTTTTTATAATATTGTCCTGCTCATAATTCTGCCTCTTCTGGTGTTGCAATGGGCCGCTGAAACTCATTTTGCCGTGCAGCTGAAAGAAAAGGAAGCGACGATTGAGAAGGCCCTGAGTTCGGCATTGTTCAAGATCGAGCCATTCAGTGATGATCGTAGATTCTTTCACTCATTTTTGCAGAAGAAATTCAACGCTGCTGAAACAGCTGGAGACAATGGCGCCGGGTTTTATGCCGCAGTAAAAAAGAGTTTTGCCAGTCGCGCCAAAGTCATTACCTGTGATGAAAATGGCAATGTCATAGCTGAATTAAGTGATGAGAAGAGGTTCGGCTATCTGATGAAAAAAATGGTGCAGGCTGTTCATGCCATCAAGAAAGAGCAGAGCCTGAAAAGTGCGGTGCTGCCATCACGCATCGAACTGGTCTCAAGTAATATAGAATTGTTGCGTCGATATTTTGGCGAATTTTTAACTGCGGATGTAATGGATCGCCCTCTTCGCTCCGGTCTGGCAGGCGAAGCCCTTTTTGTCAGCAATGATGCAGATAAGGGCTTTCTATGGTATCAGGCGGGGAATAAATTCTCAGCGATCTGCATTCTGCACTCTTCTTTGAAAGGGAAGCATATTGGCCTTGAAACTCTTTCAAGGCAGATCGAAAGTGCTCATGGCGTCAAAACCGGCTATTTTTCGGTGAAAGATGAAAAGCTTTTTGCTCCCTGGCTGCATCAGCGAAATGAATTTCTCATCGAAAAAGAAAAATTCACCAATGCCAGCTTTTATCTGCAAAAGGGAAAAGATTTCTACTGGCATTTTCGTCAGGCCAGCCCTGATCTTTTTATATTTTCTGCTATTCCCCGGGAAACCAGCCCGATGAAAAGCAGATACCAGATTGCATGGCTTCTGGGAGTGGGCAGGTATCTTTTGATTATGCTGTTCGTAGCTTATTGCGCTTCATTGCGCTACCGATTCGAGCTTTCAATCAGGTTGAGGCTGGTTCTGATCGTCGGCTTTTCGACGGGTCTGCCGCTGTTGCTGCTTATCAGCTCATGTTATGAGTATTTTAATTTTCAGAAGACCAATCTTATTTTTCAACGTCACAATCAATCTATGGAAATGATGAGAGAGCTGGACCGGCGTTATCTTTCTTATCAAAATGAGCTTGCAGAAAGTTTAAACCAGTTTCTTGAAGATTATCAGCAGCGATACGGAAACGCAGAATGGCAATCTGCAGTAATTGAAGATTTCAAGACTGAAATCGCCAGTTTCTCTTCCACTGAATATCTGCTGGTAAAACCTGAAGAAGGCACCTATTTTACAGGAGGCGCCAGACTAGATGAGAATTCAAAAAGTAAGATCGACATGATCTGTTCCAGCATTTTATCGGCTCTGAACAAGTCCGCTATCGCTGCGGAATCATACGGAAGCATTTCTCTGAGCGGTTTTGCCAATGAATATGATTTAACGACCAATCTGCTCAGGGATGTTGGTGAAATCTCTGAGCGCAATCTGGGTGGCGGCAATAGAATGACCTATATGAATTTTCTCGGCGACAGAAACAACTATAAATGCTGGGCATTTCTCACCCTGACATGGGATCGGGCCGTTCTGCAGGAGCTTTTTCTGGATAAAAATCTGGCGCGTTTTAATGAAGAATTTGCTCCAGGAACCCTTTTGAAAATTGAGAATTCCGGTTTTCAGCAGTCTCTGGCAGAGCAGAAGGTGGCTTTGTCGCTGAGACAGATATATGAAATGGCCCGCAGAGATAAGTTTGCGTTTGCAGATGATGTGATTGTTGATGGTAAAAGTCATATTGTTTCAGCGATGAGCCCTTTTCATCTGGATGAATTCATTCTTGCAGCAGCGTTCCCGTCTCAGCCTCTTTTCATACAGATTTACCATCTGGCGCAGCAGGTCGCAGTGGGGGCATTACTGGTTGCTGTAATAGTTCTGCTTGTTGCTTTGCGTTTCGCAACAACGATGTTCAGCCCTCTAATCCAGATACGCGAAGGGCTTGTGGAAATTCAAAACAGAAATTTTCGTAAGCGCCTGAACGTTGTGGATGAATCTGAACTCGGTGAACTGGCTCAGGCAGTTAATAAAGCCATTGAGAGCATGGCAGATCTATCGCTGGGAACATCGGTTCAGGCCGCTCTGCTTCCTCCTGCGGTCATGCGCGGGCCGGCCTATGAGATTCGCTCCGAAGTAAGATACATGACTTCGATGGGTGGCGATTTCTGTGACTATTACGAGTTCGATGACCGGCTGCATATTGCTTTTGGTGATGTGGCCGGGCATGGTATTCCCGCTGCCTTGATAATGGCTATGGTAAAGGCATTTCTGCCTGAAAACAGATTGCCGCCAGGCAAATTTCTGGAAAACTGTAACGAAGTTTTTCTCTATCTTCTGAAAAGAAAATGGCGGCGCATGATGACTCTTGCCAGCCTGCAGGTATGTCTGAAGACCGGAAAAGCTCAACTGGCCAATGCCGGGCATTGTTACCCGATTCTCATCGATGCTGAAAAAAAATCTGCTGAATACATTGTAGCCAGAGGAATGCCGCTTGGATCAAGACAATTGAAGGAATACGAAGAGGTTCAGCTTTTAATCAAGCCGGGCAGCATGCTTCTTTTTTATTCAGACGGTTTCATTGAAGATACAGATCAGACTGATACTCCTTTTGGGTTTGAAAATTTTCTGAAACTGGTTCAGAGCCTGGCGGCAAATTCGCCGGCAGAATTGATCAAAGCTCTGTTCAAGGCAAATCAATCATGGACGAAAGAGCAAAAAGATGATTTAAGTCTGCTTTGTGTGAGGTATACCGGGAATGATTGATCTTATCAGGCGACTGCTGAAAAGCAGGAGTATCAGAATACTTCTGCTGACAAATATCCCGGTTTTTCTGGTATATGTCGGTCTGATTCTGATCAATCAGAGAATGCAGGATCGCGAAATTGACGATTCTGTCGTCAGGCTTAAAGCGAAATGTGATGCCCTTGCTGATTCTGCCGTAAACACTGAGCATTTTATCTGTTCCAGACTGCGTGATATTTTCTGGGGAAACTGGCAGAATCCTCAGCGTCTACACTCCAGTTTCTCTGAATTTCTTGTTCAGAACAAGCTTGAAGCTGAAGTGATCGCCTGGGACCAATCAGGAAAAGTAGTCTTTTGCAATTTTGATTATCAAAGAAAACAAGAGCAGTGGCAGCGTGCCATAGCGGTGCTGTCGGATTTTCGCAGAGGTATCAAATACTCCCGCGATGAAGATATTCCGGCAGATGAATTGCTCAATATGCGTAAACTGCTGGGAAACCTGTTTTTTGCAAGGCAGATGTACGGGTGCGTAAACTCCAGTTCACCAATTCTGGCGGAGACTTCTTTTTCTAAGGAGTCGCAGAAACTCTGGCTTCATGTTTTTAACGATGTCGGGATAATTGTTTTTCTGAAACCCGGGCGGATAAATGACTTTTCTGCAGTCAGAAGTGAGCTTGCGAGCCAAAGATACGAACACAAGTGGTTCAGATTTTTTCACTACCGTAAGGGGCAGATATTCCCGGATTCAAAAGATAATGAATGGTTGCAGTCCCTCTGCCAAAAGATTTCGGGTAACTTTAAAAAGTTGTATGAACATGGCAGTAATATTCTCTATTGCTCGTATTTGAACGAAGATGAGATGCTGATCGGGGTTTTTGATCGCACTCCTCTGTTACAAAAGGATTTTTTTGCAGAACGAAAGAATCTGCTGATCGGGCTTGCAGCTTTTACCAATCTGCTCGCTATCTTCCTTTTCACTCTTGTGCCGGTAAGCTTTTATAAAAGCCTTAAGACAAGGCTGCTGGTTTTATTTGTTGCTTCAAGTCTGCTGCCGTTATTGGCCTTTGCGGTCATCGCATTTAATTATGTTCAGGAATACCGCGGCGCCAGAATTGCTGAAATTAACCGAGTCAGTCTGCGCTTTCTGCAGAAGATCGACGAGGGAACCGGTCTGGCTTATTCTGATCAGATCAATACTCTGCGCAAATATTTGCCCGTATTGCAGAAAGACCTTAAGGAAAATGGCATCAGTAAAGGAGCCATAAGTAGATTTCTGGCAGGTCAGAAGCCGGAACTGCGGGGCTTTTTCCTTGTTGGCAGTCAGACCGCAGAAATAGGATGTGAAGACGCTGTTTTTACCAGAACCGGCGTTGTTGAACTCGTTGAAAGCGAAGAGAATCGTCCCCTGCACCCCGCAAAAAGAACTCAGGTTAAGGCCACGGATATTGTTTTTAAAAGCTTCCTGGCGGCTATGAATAAAACCTCGATAAGCGATAAACAGGGACTGGAAGCTGAAATGGTTTTTGATTCAATCGGTCAGACAGACAAATTTGGACTTATTCAGAGCTATTTTGAGACTCTTGATGGCGTCTGGAACTATGGCTTTGGCAGAAATATGTATCCCAGCTACATAACTTTGCTGAAGAGCGATCACTACGATTACAACCTGATTGCCATGCTTGACGAAGAGGAGCTGGCCATGCATTTTGCCGAAAAGACGATAGTTAAATTGGGCAGAAATCCCTTTGGCATAAAAATTTTACTCAAGGTCGGCCATCATTATTTTCCGCATGAGATCGAAAATGATTATAAAACCAGATATCAGCTCGACATAATCACCGAAGCGAAGTCCGGCAGTTCATCGATCATAGATTTCAACGGTGAGGATCATCTTGCCATTGCACTGCACGGCTTTCATAATCGGCAACTCAACTTGATGGCTCTTTTCCCACTTTCTGAAATTGAACGATCGGTGCAGTCTCTTTCCTTTAATTTCTGGCTGGCAGGCATTCTCAGTGCCATGGTAGTTCTCAGCCTCAGTCTGTTGATCTCGAGAACGGTTACCGAGCCAATCGGTCACCTGAGAAAAGGCGTCAACGCTCTGCATGATCGCAATTTCCGCTATCGTTTGCCAGACCTGGGAAGAAACGAGTTCGGGCATCTGGCAGATATGTTCAATCAGACACTCAGCGACATGGATGAGCTTCAGGTTGCCAGTCTGGTTCAGGAAAAGCTGATTCCTCAGTTTGAAGATGATCAACACTGGCATGATATCTGTTTCTTCGGTCGAACCGAGTCGCTTGACGACCTGGGCGGCGATTACTTTGATCAGGTTGAAACAGATGATGGAAAGATCGGGTTTCTGCTTGGAGATGTTGCCGGGCATGGGGTGGCGGCTTCATTGCTGGTTGCTTTTGTAAAGGCAGCAGTTTTAAGGCTGAAACTGTTTTATGCAGAGCCGCAGACCTTTTTTAACGAGCTCAACCGCCTGTTTCGCCAGACCAAGGATAAAAAACAGCAAAAATTCATGTCGTTGCAATATACGGCTTTTGCAAAAGACAGCCAGGAGTTTTCTTTTATCAATGCGGGTCATTGCTTTCCGGTTCGGGTCGATCCGGTGGCGGCTGAGACAGAGCTTTTGCAGATGATTTCTTCGCCTCTGGGCACCAGCAGAAAAGATTACCCGCCGCCAATGACGCATGAGCTGACTGCTGGCCAGGCGCTGGTAATGTACAGCGACGGTTATGTGGAAATGCCGGGCATGAGCTTTGAGCTGTTTCAAAGCATTCTGCTGCAATGTTATGATTCTTCACCGAAGCAATACTTTGATAATGTGAACCAGTATCTCACCCGGCAAGGCTACATTCAGTCTGGCGACGATAAAACCCTGCTGATTATTCTGCGCAAGAAAGTCTGAAGTGCCGCTATTCTGGCTTTCATTGCACGACTTTGCTTTGCGAAAAAGTGCCGAATTAAATCAGAATACGCACATCTCGTGATCCGGCCTCATTTCCCGCGTCTACGCACTGGTTATACGATGAATTTTTCATTTTTTATGAATCGTTCAAGCAAAACATCATCAACATTCTTGCGTGAATCAAAAACAGCAAGAATAAATACCCGCTCCCGTGATACCCGGTAAACGATTCTCCATGGCTTTATAACAAGTTCTCGGTATAATAAGAACCCTTGTTCTTCAAATTCAGGGACAATTCGACCTCGAAAAGGCAAATAATCAAGCTGAGAAACCTCAATCTTGATTTTTGAAAGAATTAGCCTTGCTGTCTTTGGATTCTCGTTTGCTATATAGGAAATAAGTCTTTCAAGATCCAGCACTGCTTGTTCAGACCAACTTATTTTAAACCTTTTTTTCATGACCCTTCAGCTTCTTTTCAATACTCTTAAAAACAGCTTCGTTTTCAAAAACCCTACCATCACGAACTTCTTCTTCGCTCATTGAAACAAGCTTCAAAAGGGAAAGTGCTTTGCACATGGATTCGTAACTTTCAGGATCTTGCAGAACTGCCCTGGCTTCGCCATTTTGGGTAATAATTATTGGCCTATGAGTTTCATTGATGTATTTCAACAATTCGGCTGCATTGGCTTTCAGATAGGTAATTGGCTTTATGTCCGATAAATTTGTCATTGTTCCCCTCCGGTCTTTTTAAGATACCATAAAAGAACCGGTAAGATCGAGTCTATTTTATTTTTTTCGTATAACGGTCGCAGTTGAGCTCAACTGCGACCGTTTCCGAGACGCGCAGCGTCTCGGAAACGCTTGTCGTGACCGGAAATAAGAGACGGGCGCGGTGTTGCGCAAGCAAGACCTGTGACAGGCCTCATTTTCCGCGTCTACGCATTTGTGTACGCCCGGCATCGGCGTGAACTTATGAGGTGAGATCACTCTGGTCCGTTTCCAGAACGGTTTCGGCCACAGTGGAAAGAGATTCGCAAATCAATTCTTGCAGGAGAATACCAGCAATCACAGGTTAAAAGAGCAGAAATTCCCAAAGCAACGGCTGGAACCCGTCTTTTGGGAATTCCGCGTGTTCTTGATCGGCTGATACAACAGGCTATATGTCAGATTCTCACACCCATCTTTGACCCGGGTTTCTCTAATTTCAGTTTCGGATTTCGTCTGGGCAGATCAGCCCATGATGCCATCAAGCAGGCTAAAGAATACATCCGAGAAGGCTATCGAACAGCCGTTGAACTGATTTGGCACAATTTTTCGATACAGTAGATCATGATGCTCTTATGTGTCGAATTGCCAGAAAAGTAAGCGACAAAAGAGTTCTCAGCTTAATAGGAAAATTCCTTCGTGCAGGCGTGAGGGTAAAAGGTCGCTATCAGAAAACGGTCAGGGGAGTTCCGCAAGGCGGCCCTCTGTCAAACTCTTAGCAAACATCATGCTCGACGATTTTGACAAGCAATTAGAGAAGCGTGGTCTCAGGTTTGTGAGATATGCCGACGACTTCATCATCTTTGTGAAGAGTTGTCGTGCCGGTACACGGGTTAGCGCAAGCGTTCGTCGCTTTCTTGAACGCCGCCTAAAATTGGCGGTAAGAGAGCTGAGACGAATGGGCACCAGTCTGAAATCTGCAATCTTTGCAGGAATCAGTCGTAAAGGCCCTTGGCGTTGCGCCAGAACCAAAACGACTCAAATCGGAATTTCAAACCAATGGTTTGCCAATAGGGGATTGATATGTATTAAAGACCTATGGGTGAAGTCTCACTATCCAGCAAAGGCCCGATAAAGTTCATGAACCGCCGGATGCGGACCCGCATGTCCGGTGGTGTGGGAAGGAGGGGGGAAGCCCCTCCTTTACCCGATTCGATGGTTTTCATTTATCGTTTTTTCCTGTTTTCCACGGGTTAAATAATGGAATATCACATCCCTGGAAATCACTTTCATTTCTTGTTACCAGAATCAAATTGTTAGTTCTGGCAATTGATGCGATCAAACCATCTATTGCTGCAAGTGTTAGACCCTCTTTTTCAGCATTAGCCTGCATTTCACCCCAATTTTCAGAAACAGTCAAATCAACTGAAAGTATCCGGTCTTTATAATCTTCAATCAATGTGTTTAGCCACTCTGTAAGCCTGGCTTTCTTCTTGGAACTCGGTAGCTTTGAAACACCTTTTCTGATTTCACCAATAGTTAAAACACTTAAATAAAGCCGGTCAGATGGTGTCTCCTGAAGCCATTCAATCAGTAGCTTACTTGGACAAGGTTTTACAATCTCTGAAACAACGCAGGTATCTACTAGGTATTTCAAAGGTCGATTCTCCTAGGGCCGTCTTTTTGTCGAGTAAGCTCTAATTCAAGACTTGCTTTTGGACAAGAAAGTAAAAAATCCTTGAAAGAAGGTTTTGCAGATTTCAATTCCTCAAACTCTTCGACTGAAACAATAACAACAGCTTGAGCTCCATGCCTGGTTACATATTGAGGACCATTCTTGATTGCTTCGTCAACAATCTGACTAAATTTTGCCTTGGCATCCTGAAGCTTCCAAAACGATTTCATTTTTGGCCTCCCAAATTTTTCATTAACGCCAATCATAGTCTAGTCAGACTAGTCTTGCGTGTCAAGTTGATTTTTTATCTTTCCCTCTCTACGCGATTGTTGAGCGAATTCATTTTTTAATTTCTGAAATTACACTGCCCAGTTAATTTTAATCTTCTTTTTCTTCTCAACACAGTCTCGAAGATAAAAGTTGATAAGTTGCTGATAAGGAACTCCGATTTCTTGGGCCAGATCCTTGAAATAGCTTATGATATCCGAGCTTAAGCGGATAGTTACTGGTTTTTTCAATTCTTTTGTATATGGATTTTTTTTTGATTCTGAAAAATTGTATTCTTTTCTCATAAAAACTCCTGATATTGCTTCGCTTCTTTATTTGTGGCTTTGCGAGCCGAGATGATTCTTACGGTTCTTCAATTTGCCGGTAACAATGGCAGACAGTAAGAAGCCTCACGCTTGCCGAAAGCCCCAGCAAAACAAAACGATCTTCGTCATCTGAATGTTCAGGATCAGGAATAATTCTTGCGTTTTCGTCCAGAAAAACACTCTGTGCCTCTTCAAAAGAGACACCATGCTTTTTCAGGTTGCTCCTGGCCTTATTCTCATCCCATTCAAAAACAAACATATACTTATATTGTATTTACTTTGTAAATTTATATCAACATTTTTTTCTAGCCAGAACTCTCAAATAGTAAAAACAATCTTAGCAAGATAGACCATCTAAATCGGGGCTAAATTTTATTTTTTTGTCGCTCAACGCCCGTCATCCGGCCTCATTTTCCGCATCGACGAACTGGTTATGCACTATTTTTTTCTTTTTTTCCAGTGTTTTGGGTCCTGGCGTAACTTTGCCGGAACGGAGTTCAGCTAAAGCAGGCGAAGGAATACATCCGGGAAGGTTATCTAACAGCCGTTGGCACCGATCTGGCGCAATTTTTCGACACAGTAGATCATGATGGTCTTATGTGTCGAATTGCCAGAAAAGTTCATGAACCGCCGGATGCGGACCCGCATGTCCGGTGGTGTGGGAAGGAGGGGGGAAAGCCCCCCTCTTTACCCGATTAGACCGATTTAATTTTTTTTGATTCTAAATACAGTGTGTCTGGGCAAAAGTCCTGCTCGTGAGGCCATGCAACGGTGCCGGACTGCACAAATGCTTTAGAGAAATAATTCAAATCCCTAAGTTCTCTAAAAACCCCAACATCAAGATAGGGGCAGCAGTCAAAAACTTTCTCCTCACCGTTTTCAAAAGTTAGGTGAAGAGAGAAGTCTGAGTTCGTTTTTACTTTTTTTACTCTTGGGTTCATTTTATTTCAATGGATCAATTTTATAAGGATTTTCACCTTTGGAAGCGAGCTCCCAGTCTGCCATTAATTCATCACGATGAATCTCAATCCAGGCCATAACAAGTTTCAGTTTATTGCTGGGAAGCCGTCCCTCCAATAAACTCACCATCTGGTATCGAGATAACAGCCTCATTATCTTGGTATTTCACGTGAATATGCGGCATTTTGTGCTTTTTGTTGTCCAAAAAGTACATTGCGACAATAATCCCGTAAAACATTGAGATAATAGGCATTTGATGGTTCGGTTTTCATCGGTCTAACGCCTGTCGTGACCGGCCACATTTTCCCTCTCTACGCACTTGTTAACGCTCTTCGATTCATTATTGAAGTTTGAATTGTCTTGGTCTATTGTCTCTTCATTTTCTCTTCGAGTTCAATTGTCTTTGTTTTTAAATTTTTGTTGCGATAACGCCCGGCACTCATCTCCCACTCAACGTATCTTGTTCCGAGATGATTTTTTATTGGCATTATTTTCACGTCATTTGCTTAAGATGTAGAGCGTTTAACTCAATTTTTAAACACCGTGGTCATATGAGACGTAGATGAATAGATAGAAATCAGTAAACAAATATTGGATCAGATTCTTCCTGTTATGATAAAATTTGTCGAAAATCTTTGCTTTGCTCTGGGAAGTGGCAGAATCAGGTCAAAACAGGCGGCCCGATTTTTCAGAATACTTGTTTCAAATTTTGGAGGCGAAATATGCTCGACCTATGCTTAGCAAAGGATGCAATATCTCTGATGATCGAGAATGGGGCGGATTTCGGAGAATTGTTCTTCGAAGATAGAACATCCAACTCTATGGAAATGACCAATGGTTCTATGGAAATGGTCAGTTCGGGCAGAATCCGTGGCGTGGGCCTCAGGGCTTTTTTGGGCACGAATGAAGTCTATGCATACACCAACGACCTTTCAAGAGATTCCATCCTGGCGACAGCAACCAGTGTAGGGAAAGCATTGAAGGGATCGCGCAATCAGGTCGGAGATTTCAAATTGCTCGCCTCCGAATATGAACAGATCCATCGCATCCACCTGAACCCGTCCCATGTTACGAAATCTGTAAAAGCACAAGCAATGCGACTGGCCCATGAAGGAGCTTCGACCTTTTCCGAATTGGTTACCCAGATAAAGGTTCTATACAAAGACTATGACCAGATTATAATAGTGGCCAATTCCAAAGGGGTTTATGTAACAGATCGAAGATTACATACCAATTTGTCGGTGCAGGCGGTTGCATCGCAAGGATCCGAAAAAGAAACGGGATCTGAAGGGCAGGGAAGCGCCAAAGGAATCGAATTCTTTGATGAGATTGATCCTCGGTCTGTGGGAATGGAGGCCGCAAGAGTAGCATCAAAAATGATTCTCGCACAGCACGCTCCTGCGGGAAAAATGCCGGTAGTAATTTCAAACGGATTCGGTGGGGTGATCTTCCATGAAGCATGCGGACACTCTCTCGAAGCCACCGGCGTCGCAAAAGGCAATTCAGTCTTCGCAGGAAAACTAGGACAGAAAATTGCTGCGGATTGCGTATCAGCAGTAGATGATGGTACTGTGATCAACGAATGTGGCTCCAGTCACTTTGACGACGAGGGATTCCCCACTCGAAAGAATCTGTTGATCGATCGTGGGATTTTGAAAGGATACCTCGTAGATATTCTTGGTGGTCGGAAGATGAACATGGAGCCTAACGGCTGTAGTCGCAGGCAGGACTATCAGTGGGCACCCACTTCCCGTATGTCCAACACCTTTATTCTACCCGGGAAGGACATTCCCGAGGATATCATTGCTGATACGAATTATGGTTTGTATGCCAGGAAATTTGGCGGAGGCCAGGTGATGCCGGCGACCGGCGAGTTCAATTTCGCCGTCAAAGAAGGATACCTGATCGAAAAAGGACGGATCACGAAACCGGTTCGAGGTGCTACGCTGATTGGTAAGGGTCACGAAATCATGTTGAAAATCGACCGGGTGGGTAACGATCTTCAGATGGGAAATGGGCATTGTGGCCAGATGTCGGGATACATTCCGGTTGGATTGGGACAGCCCACCATTCGTGTTTCGGAGATTCTGGTGGGAGGGAGAAACCAATGAAGTTGAAAGCCTTTAAAAAAGCTGTTTTTGACTATGCTGCCAGGATAGGACTTAAGAAGTTCGAACTCTTTGCAAAAGAGAATTATAAGTTTGAGGTTTGTGTCTCCCGTAAACAAATGGAAAAGTTCAGCGATGCTTTTGCTTCTGGATGCAGCTTCAAGGCGTTGAAAGAGGGTAAGAGTGGATCAAGCTATACCGAAGTATTCGATGAGGAAAGCGCAAAATCTCTGGTAGATGATGCCGTTGAAAACCTTTCTCTGATCGACACTTCCGATCCTGACCTGATCTTCGAGGAGTGTCCGGAATACCTCAAGATTCCTCAGTATGATCGAACTTTCGAAAAGATTTCCGTCGAAGAAAAAATCGAATGGGTCTTGTCGATGGAACGCAGTGCCATGGAAAGCGACTCTCGAATAATCATTGTTCCTGCCAGTTTTCTGAATCACAAGAGATCGGAAACCTTCATCTCTAATTCTGCAGGTTTGGAAGCATCATTCACTCAGGGCGGAGGCATGATAGGCCTTGTAGCTGTAGCATCGGATGGGACAAACAGAAAGCAGCACAATGAGTATGTAATCGGTTCTTCACCCGAAAAGATGGATCCTGTAAAGATAGGCATTACTGCAGCCAGAAAAGCCCTGGAATACCTTGGGGCTACGAGCATTCCCGATGGCAAGTATCCGGTGATTTTCGCAGGAAATGTTCTTTCGGATCTTTTGTGGCTATTTTTTAGCATGCTAAGTGCGGAGCAGGTTCAAAATGGCTATTCTCTTTTGGCCGGAAAGCTCGGCCAAAAAGTGTTGTCTGAAAAGATAACACTGGTTGAACGGCCCAACTATCCAGAAAGCATGTTTAACACACCCTTCGATTCTCAAGGTGTTCCTACCCGCGAAAAACTCATTGTAGAAAAGGGAATGCTTAAAACCTTTCTGCATAATATGAAAACCGCCCGAAGAGATGGAGTCCCACCCACAGGCAACTTTTTCCACGAGGAGTATCGTGACAAGGCGTCGATTCGTCTCACCAACGCAGTAGTCCAACCAGGAGACCTGAGCCTGGAACAGATGTTGGAAAAGATGGGTTCTGGTATCATGATCACAGATATCCAGGGAATGTTTTCAGGAGGGAACCCCATTTCCGGGAATTTTTCGTTTGGTGCCGAGGGTTTTCTCGTGTCGGGAGGTAAGAAAGATCACCCTGTAGAGCAAATCGCCATTTCCGCCAATTTGCTGGAGATGCTCAGTCATGTTCGAGGACTGGGAAAACAGCTCCACATATCATATCCCTTTTTCTTCGGACGATGGGCACCCGATATCTGGATCGATTCCATTGACATCTCAGGTTCTTCGAATGCCTGATCCTTCGCAATTCTCCTCCAAATTATATGGATTTATCTATGGCTGAATTTTCGGTGGAGCCGCAGGCACGCTGACAAAAAGCCTTATAGTGGATGGTTGGCCCAGATGCGGAATTGGGTTCCGCGCTTCGAGTTAACCCGGTAACCGACTGAGAGTATCATGTCGAGGTTGTAGTGAAGGATATTTGCCAGTCATTGCTGAGCTGATAAGATCAAATTTTTTATTTTACTATTAGCGTTTTCTATTTGCCAGATCTTTTCTTTTTCGTAGTCGTTTTTATCTAGGATATTTTTTAATCCTTTTAAGATGTAATCTCTTGCTTTTAATGAATGATCAGCCATATGTGCAGTCGCAACAGTATGTCCGCATGCTCTAATAATTGCTTTATTAAATTGTTCTGGATTTTCTCTTGCTGCATCATGGGCAAAAAATGCGGCATTTCTTGCATCACCTACTGTTGCTTTTCCTTTTTCCCATTCTTTTGCTATTTGAATGGCATTTAATGCTCTTTGATCAATGTTTATTAAATTGCTTATTTCTATTGCATGTTCAACACATTGTATAGCCCAAACAATGAGTAGTTTATGATTTTCAATTGTTAGCAGTCCGCCGGCATGATTTGCTATAAATCTTTTATCTCTCATTTTCCTCTTTCCGCGATTGTTCTGGCTCTATTCATCAATTCTGAGACTCAGCGAAACTCTTGCTGCAAAAAATCTTTGAGGCTAGGCACATCAAACAAACCAGGCAAACTTTACAACGAAAACAATCGTGTGTCCAAGAACAATCTTTCACCCTCGTCACCTGGTTCTACCGTTACGAGTTTGGTTCTGTATTTTTGTCCTATTGTATTTAATTCTTAATTCTTTTTTTGCTGTAACGCCAGTCGCGAGGGGAAACGAGAGAAGGGCGCGGGTGTTGCGCAAGCAAGACCCGTGACAGGCCTCATTTTCCGCGTCGACGCGATGGTTGCGCGGCTTTCTTTTTGCTTTCTTCTAGTTTTTCGGACAGCAAAATCTTAATCAATGACTGGTAAGGGACGTCTTTTTTATTTGCCATTACTTTTATATCGTTCAGCATGCTTTCTGGCAAACGAATAGAAATGGTTTTCGAGGTAGGCTTCAAGTTAGGAAAAACCACCTTCTCTGCATCTGACCAATCAAAATAATCACAGGAATCGTGAGTCAGCCAGAATTCTCGTTCTTCTTGTTCGTTCTTAAAGTTTGGAAGTTTTTTCTTCATGTCTTTCATACTCCCTGAATTCACTTTTGGTCATATCCCTTGCGGAAATGACCCGGATCATTCTTTTTCTGAGGGTGAATGCAACAAACAAATATCTATCTTGGTCTGTCTTGCCGAAGGCCATAAATCGTTTTTCAGACAGAGAATGTTCTCGGTCAAATTTAATGAAAGGCTCATTTAAAAAGACAGCTTCACATTCAACTTGCGAAACACGATGACTAGACCAATTTTTGATTTCATTACCATCGTCCCAGTCAAAGCCAAGACAATTTCGAATCAAATCGAAAACATTCATTAACCTACCCATTAGTTTAACCTCAAACAAAGTATATTTTTTTCATATACAGTTGTCAATGGTTTTTATTTCGTTTCCCTCTCTACGCACTTGTTAGACTATTTTTTGATATAATTCTTAAGATCTCTATAAAAATTTTCGTGCGTAGAAAGCATTACCAACTGAATTTCATCATCATCATGCCTATAGGCAATAAGATAAAGACTGTTGGAAAATTTGAATTTATGAACCCGAACCTCTTGAAGGTCACCTTTTTTTTGCTCACCGACATCCGGGTTTTCGGCAATCAATCGGACTTGTGAATCAATTTCAGCCTTGAATTTTTTATCGACCTTTTTGACGTATCTGAAAAATGTCGGCGATTGAAAAATTTTCATCTTCAGCCAAACTTGTATTCAATTTTTTGGCCTGAATGGAGTTCTACAAGTCCTAGTAAAATTTCTTTGATTTGGTTGTATGTTAAATCTGGGTTTTCTTCGGAACACTTACCGATTTTAGCCCAGAATTCAATCTGGCCAGTCAAGGAACGATTGTTCACTTTGCTATAAACCCTGGCATCGGATATTAATGCATCAGAAATTTTTATGGCGATAGCCATTTTTCGCCTCCTCAAATTAAACTTACTTTAATTATATCACAATCAATCGAATCTGCAACCAAAAGCTACTTTTCTAATTGAATATTAGCATAACGCCTGTCGTGACCGGAAAAACGAGACGGGCGCGGGGCTTGCTCCGCAAGACCCGTGAACGGCGGCCAATTTCCGGTTCACGCACTTGTTATCGCTCTTCAATTTATTTCTTCGATGGAGTTGGAATTAAACCTGCTTCAGCATGAAGTTTAAGTCCTAGAGCTTTAATTATTTTAAGAACAGTATCAAATCCCGGGATTCTATCTCCGGACAGTGTTTTATATAGGCTCTCGCGGGAAAGTCCAGCGTCTCGTGCAACTTGAGTCATGCCTTTGGCGCGGGCAATATCACCTAATGCTTTTGCAATAAATGCGGCGTCTCCATCGGCTTCTTCGAGG
>PGYA01000004.1:0-152278 GCA_002839435.1 Candidatus Riflebacteria bacterium HGW-Riflebacteria-2
CAACCGTCTGTGGATCGCCAACCGCGCCTTCTGTCATACAGTCGGGCGGCAGTGGCATCATGCCATAGTTGATCAGTTCCGGGCCAGAAGGAGATTTTTTGAGCTGAACGATCTTAACAGCCGAGGTGCCTATATCGACACCTACTGCTGTATTGGTGTTCCCAAATGTGAACAATCCCATACGCTCTTTCCTCCAAGTTAGTCACGATACGACACCGTGACGGCTTTAAAATTACAGAATGTCAGTTTTATATCGGCTGTTTCTTAATCAAATTTAAACAAAATCCAAAAAACTTTCAATAATCAAGACTTCTTAATGCAACATTCGAATAGTAAAACGCGAGAATTTGCCGATAAGACCAGTTGCGTTTGCCCATTTCGATGGTGCCTGCCTGGCACAATCCGACCTGATGACCGTAACCACGACCGAATATTTCCAGTTGAACGAGTGGCGCTGTTCCAGACCTGGCTCTTGTGCCAATTTGTGCCGGGGAAAATGGTTCGGCGCTGCCTGGTACTGTATCGCCGGCGGGATACAGCCCGATTGTCTGCCAGCCCTCCTCTGGCCGCAGCGTTCGCTTGAGCCCTGATGCCGTAAGAATCATCAGTTGCGCGGGGCCCTCTGAGGCATCATCTACCAGAGCAGCAATCATGATTGCATTCTTCTGGCTATTGTTTTGTGGTTCATGCTTTTTTACCGGTATTGCCGCAGCAATGATTTCTCTGGTCAGACCGCGGTTGCCGAGAACAAAAGTCGTGCTTGGTAGATTGAAAAGGCGTCTGATAGTGGTGCCACGCACTTTGTGGATGCCGCTATCCGTATGAAGAACCAGGTTGCTGACACGATCCATGGGTTGCGGCGCTTCAATTTCAGCATCATACAGTCTGGAAAAAATGACCTTTTCTTTTCGCAAAGCTTTGCTGAGAGCTGCGGCAGTTATTGATCTCGTCCAGCGAAAGTTGGTGCCGTCACGACAGAAAGGGCAAACAACCCGGCGCAGATAGCTGCGTGGTGCGCCGCCAAAAACTTTGTCGTTGTCAGAAGTCATGCCGCCGCAGCTGGCATGATACAGCGTCGTTATCGGCTCACCATCAGAAATCATAATTATCGCGCGGGTTGCCTGCACCGCCGGGTCAATCGTGGCACGCTCGGCACTTACGCCCTTGTACACCTGGCAATGTGTCGAGTCACAGACGTCAGCTCCTTCAGAGCCATGTTTGTTGCGGCTGGCATACGCGTAGGTTCTGGCGATGACCGTCTGCGCGCGCAGTGATTCTGGCGGCGAGAGCGACCCGATTTCGCTGCCAACTACTCCGCGCAGATAATCTTCTATGCCGACATGATTGATGATGCGTGCGCCCTTGTCTGTTATGTCAGCCTGTAGGTGACCACGGTAGAGGTTTTTGTTAAGCTGAACCATATCTTTGTTACCGAACAGATAGATGCTTTCGCCACGATACTCGACGCGCCGGCCTCTCTTGCCGGGGAGACCCCAGTTGAAGGTTTCGCCTTTGCGGAAAGTTCTGGTTTTTCTGCCACGTTTGTTCTGCAGCCAGCCGCCGTCGGGAAAAGTCACCTTGAAACCCGTGTGGTTGCCACCCATTTTTACTCGCAAAATGGGTTCGCTATTGACGTTTTTGACATTCCTGCGGGCCGCCGCGCAAGTTTCTGGCAGCAGCGCAATAAGCATAACAGAAATGGCGATCAGCATAAGACTGCCGAACCATGCTTTTCTGTATTTTTCTGTTTGCCTCAGTTGCATGCGATCCCTTCCTTTAGCCAGTCTCAATCATTCAAACGCCTGTGTTGCCGGTCGGATTTAGATATTTTTTGTCAATTTTATAACGATCGTGCTCGCTGAATATGCATCCACAGTATTTCTGCCGGTATAGATCAAGTTCGCGCGCGGCATTGTGTGAGCCGCGAAAACCTGGCCTGAAATCAGTGTAATGGAAGCAGACACCATTTTTTAATGCTGCCTCCCGGCCGATTTTTATTATCAGTTCATGATCCTGATAAGGACTGATCAGAAGAGTTGTGGTAAATGCCGCAATGCCGGCTTTGGCCGCCGCCTTTGCTGTTGCCTCGAGACGCAGACGATAACAGGTGGCGCAGCGGGTTGGCCCAAAATCGTTGTTGAGAGCGTGCAGAAATCTTTCAAGGCCATACGCCGTTTCACCGTAAATGGCCTCGAGTTTAAGATGCTCAGCTGCGGTGTTGAATGCAGCAAGGCGCTGGTTAAATTCAACAAAAGGGTGAATGTTTGAATTTTCCCAGAATACGGCGGTTTTGTCCGGCCCGCTTGCTTTCTCGAGCAGCGGATACGAACCCAGCAGACATGGTCCGCAGCAGGCATGTAAAAGTATTTCCATTGCTATGCTCCCTCTGGCGGCAATAGCTTGCCTGACAGGGTCCAGTTGCGGGCCTGCTCGATGCGCACGCGTACATACCGGCCAATCAGCGATTTGTCACCGGAAAAATTAACTGATCTGCCACTTCGTATTTTGCCCACGAGATCGTTCTTGTCGCGGGCAGCAGCCGATTCAACCAGCACTTCATAATCGCGGCCGACAAGTTTGCGGCTCTCTTCGAGGCTGATGCTGTTTTGCAGTTCGATTAGCCTTGCCAACCGGTCTTTCTTTTCTTCTTCGCTCAGTTGATCTGCCATTTTTGCCGCTTCGGTGCCGGGGCGTGGCGAATAATAATACATAAAGGCCGATTCATAGCGAACTTTTGCGACCAGCTCAAGGGTGTCGTTGAAGTCTTCAGCGCTTTCACCAGGAAAACCGCAGATTATATCAGTACTCAGACAGGCATTACTGATATGTTCGCGCACGGCATCGACGAGCGCCAGATATTTTTCGCGGCTGTAACCTCGTTTCATCAGTTCAAGAACGTGGTTTGAACCCGACTGAACCGGCAGATGATACTGCTCGCAAACCTTGCGCAATCTTGCAATACGCTTGATCGCAGCCAGCGAAAAATCGCGCGGATGCGAGGTCATAAAGCGCACCCATCTGATGCCGTCGATTTCCTCGATCATTTCAAGCAACTGGGTAAAACCTTCTTCGAGGCCGATATCACGCCCATAAGCATTGACATTCTGGCCGAGCAGAGTGATTTCGGTGACGCCGCTGGCAGCAAGATCGCTGATATAGGCTTTGAGTTCAGGCATTGGCCTGCTTACCTCAGGGCCGCGAACATAAGGCACAATGCAGTATGAACAGAAATTGGTACAGCCCCTGATGATATTCACCATTGCCGAAAAAGGCCGGCTCAATATTATGCCATCGGCCGTGTCGCCATCAAAGGAACCCTTGCTGACAAAGCTGCCGAGAGTTTTACCGTTGGCAGCCTTCTGTAGAAGTAAAGGCAGTTCTTCAATGTCGTTTGGCCCGAAGACCAGGTCGACAAGCGGGAGCGCTTCGAGCATTTCCGCCTGCATGTTCTGAGCCATACAGCCGGAAACTCCGATTATCAGATTGGCATTTCGCTTTTTGTGATTTATCAGCGACTGGATTCTGCCGATCAGTCTCTGCTCGGCATGCTGTCTTACGCAACAGGTATTGAAAAGAATCAGATCAGCATCTTCTTCTGTTTCGGTTTCAGCATAGCCGATTTTTGCCAGCAGGCCTCTGAGGCGCTGAGAATCGGCCTGATTCATCTGGCAGCCAAAGGTGGTGAGCATGAATTTTGGGTGTGATTTTGTCATAACAAAGCCATATTATCACAACCCTGCGACTATGCATATACCACTACGCCAATCAGTAGAGCTTTTTCAGTTGCGCTCCCGGAAAATAGTGCAGCAGGATTTTATCAAAGCTGTAACCGGCTTTGCCCATACTTTGTGCGCCGGTCTGGCACATGCCGACGCCGTGACCCCAGCCGGCTCCGATAAAACTGGCGCCGACAATCCAGCCTTCTTTGTCGTGTTGCCATTCCACGATAAAGTTCGAGCTGCGCAGCATGCCAAAAAGCTTTCTTATCGCGAGTTCGCGCAAAACCGTCTTTTCACCGGCGCTGCCGCTTATTTTTATGCTGATGATGCGGCCGCTGACTTCTCTGACAAATTCGCTAATGCTGCTAATTCTGCCAACTCCAGCAGCTTCTTCGACCTTTTTCCAGTCGGCTTCATTGAGCGTTTTCTCCCATCTGAACTTGTCGGCGCCTTCGACGCCTGTCATCGAGCACCAGGCTTCTGAAGGTTTGCGGATGAATTCCTCTGCCTGTTTGTGATCGGTTAAGTCCATTTTAACCGGGGTTTTCAGGTCGCAGACTCCCTGCAGGTGCTTGTCGGGGTTGGAGACCCATATCTGATGATTGGCTGAGCTGTGACCGCCACAGTTCGCCGAGTAGACGGCGTCAAGAATGCCGCCTTCGTGGTTCTCTAGAATCAGGCCGCGTGTATTCTTAATGCAGCCAGCAATTTTCTGGTCAACCGACTGCAGGCCTTTGTAAACCTGGCAGTGCTGTTCGGAGCAGAAGTCGAAGCCTTCGTTGAAATGGCGCGTGCCGCGTTTTGACAGCATTTCGCCGCGTGCTGCGACAGCCTGAGCTTGAAGAGCCGAATCGGGTGCTTTTGCCGATATTTCGGAAGGCACTATGCCAATAATCAGCTTTTCGAGATCGGTTTGTTCTACGCAGTCGAGCGAGTTTTCAAAACCCCAGCCGATGAACAGCTTTCCTGAAAAATGGCGGTTTTCAAAACCATGCCAGCTGAAGCCTCTCGCAAATTCAGCTTTTTTAAGGGTAGTTGAAGTCGCCGGAATAAGCTCAATCCCTTCTTTGCTTGCAAAGAGTTTCTTTTTGCCCAGATAAACAGCCACGGTTCCCTGTGCCGGCTTTATGTTTTCATGAAAAATCCAGCTGGATATGGCTTCGGCAGCCAGTTTGTCTTGTGCTTCTTTCGCTTTTGTTTCATCATCGAATATTCCGACACCAACAAAGACGATGCGGTTGTCTGGATACCCTGGTTCAGGCTTATGGCCAGCAACAAATCTATGTGTTTTATACTGTTTGAAGCGGTTTTCTACTTCGGCGAGAATTTCAGGCTTGTTGATCGCAGCTGAGCCTGTCATGAGATGATACTTGCGCAATGCCGGGGCAGTCATGTGCCCTTCCAGGCGAAAGGTTTTGCCGCGGGCGAGAGTGCCTTTGTTTTGACCACTTGACCATTGGCCGCCTTCGGGCATGACGAACTCAAGGCTTTTTGCATACTGAGCAACTCTTATTTTAACCGTTGGCGGATTTGCCGCACCTGCACCGGTCTGCGAAACAATGAGCGACACAAGCGCCAGTAATGCCGAATACAGATATTTATTCATGGTCGGTTTCTCCTAACGCTTTGTAGAGAATTCCGTTGGCTTCTTTGAGCTTTTGTCTGGCCACATCAGCCGGCACGTCGCTGCGCGCCATTACTATGGCGAGCTTAACGTCGCCCTCTGCTTCCTGAAGCTTCGCTTCGGCAATATAGTTGGGCACTCTCGCTCCTTCCATAACGATCCTTATGGCGCGGTTCTGCAACTTTTTATTGGTAGCCAGCAGATCTACCATGAGATTTTCAAATACCTTGCCCATTCTGATCATGCTGATGCTCGAAATCATGTTGAGCACCAGTTTGCATGCCGTGCCGCTTTTCAGGCGGGTCGAGCCAGTTATGACCTCTGGCCCGACGGCAGGATTTATCAATACATCGGTTTTTGGCAGCTCGCCATAAGGGTTGCAGGTCAGCAGAACAGTTACAGCTCCTGTCGATCTTGCGTATTCTATGGCGCCGCTGACATATGGCGTCGTGCCAGAAGCGGTTATACCAAGCAGAACATCATTTTTGCTGAACTTGATTGCTTCGAGGTCCTGGCGCCCGGCATCGGTGTTGTCTTCCGCGCCCTCAACCGCATTGATAACAGCTCTTTCGCCGCCGGCGATAAGAGCCATTACCATCTCAGGACTGACTCCGAAAGTTGGCGGACATTCAGAGGCGTCAAGAACGCCAAGTCGCCCCGATGTTCCAGCCCCGGCATATATAAGTCGACCGCCTTTCCTGAAACCAGCCAATACCAGTTCTACAGCCTGTGCGATGCTTTCCGAACAGGCTTCGACCGCCTTGAATACGGCACGGTCTTCATCGATGAAAATTCTGACTGCCTCGCGGGTTGATACGCGATCTATATACATTGTGCGTGGGTTGCGGGTTTCTGTCAGCGCCACCCGCCCTGAATTACCTATTGTCATCGCTTGCCTCCTGAACAAATTACCTTGCCGCTGCATTGTATGAGCTGTGCAGTGAACCCGGTGCACTGTGCCGTCTGACGCTCCGGAGTCTGCATGATATTTAAGAAAAAATTCATTACTTGGAGTTTCTCTCTTGCACAGTTACAAGCTATGGTTTAGAATAGCCTGAGATTTTGTACCATAAAGACCCCGCCTGTGTCATAAAAAATAAGCAGAATTTTATCCCTGCCGGGAAATCTAATATATCCAGCGAGATAACAAATGGAAAATACTTTGGAGAAACTGACCGAACTAATCAAGGCTGACCCGCAGAATCCTGAGAACTACAAGGAGCTTGGTAATTTATACTTTCGCAGTAACGAGTTCGAACAGGCGATAGAACAGTATCTGATCGCTCTCAAGATTGATCCGACCTTCTACAAGGCGCTTTATAACCTTGGTAATACTTATTACAAAATGGAGCAGTTTGAGAAGGCAGTGCATTACTGGCATGAAGCCATCAAGGTCAAGCCTGATTTCGATCACGCCTATTTCAACCTTGGTTACCATTACTACATGAAGGAATTCATGCGCGAAGCAATCAGAGCTCTCAGTGAGGCCGCCAGGATCAACCCCGATGCTGCCGATACCCATCATTACCTCGGCCTGTCATACCAGGCGACCAACCAGCTGCAGGATGCCATTGCCGAATTTAAAAAGGCAATCGAACTCAAGCCCAAAGAGCCTGATTATCACTACAATCTTGCCAACGCCAGCTATGACAGCGGTGATTTTGCCGTGGCAGCAGAAGAATGGGCAATAACTCTCGGTCTGCGTGAAAACGATGCAAAAGCGCGAAACAACTATTGTGATGCGCTTCTTCAGTTGGGTAGATACGAAGAAGGTCTCAGCGAGATCGAAAAAGTTTTGTCTTCGGAACCTGATTACCCGCCGGCATTGTGCACCAAAGGCGAGCTTCTCGAAAAAATTGGCCGGGCGGAAGAAGCAAAAGGATTGTTTGCAAGGGTTCTTGAACTGACCAAAGACAAAGATGCCTGGCAGCCTTTGCATAAATACGTCTTAGATCGCAACGCAGCTGCTGAAGGTGGCACCACCACCAACCCCTGACAAACTTCAATCTGCGTGGCATGCACCGAGATGCCCTTAATCGAGTAATAAATAAAACCGCCGTATTCACTTGGAATACGGCGGTTTTATTATGCTGCCTTTTTACCGGGTTTTCGGTTTTGTACCTTGAATCCGGCAGGATTTACCAGGTAGTCGTAGAGTACTTCTTCGGCTCGATAGTCAACGCTGTCCTGTCCATCGATCAGGACGCTGCCGTTGGTGAAAATTTCAATGAGCATGCGATCTCCTTTCGTCTTTTATACTTATGTTTGTTTGCTCTTGATTCATTATTCCTGGTCTGCCTGCTGGTCCTCCTGATAGTAGTTTTGCCCGTCCTGCTGCATGCGGAGCACCTCCAGCCTGGAACTTAACTGGCGTCTTACCAGTTCATTCAGGCCGGGTTCTTCAAGCCGTTTTAAAATGGCGCTTTCTGCTTCTTTAGCGCGCCCGATGAGATTAAGGCTGTCAACCCACAACAAAAAAGCTCTGAGAATATCGGGTTTTTCAGCGAGCAGTGATTCGAGTATTTTTGCTGAAATTTCAGGATGATTGGCAAGATGCAGTTCAGCAAGTTTAATGTGCAGGTTGTGATCGTCCGGACGCTGGTTCCTGGCGCTTTCCAGTAGATCAGCTGCGACTCCGACCGCATCGTTTATGATGAATTCATCTACGCTTTCCAGAAGAAGTGCAGTAAGCTTTTCGTCGAAGTTTATCCGGCTTGCTTCGGGTGCAATAAGCTTTACCTGTGGCTGGTTATCAAGAATAACCGCAACTCTCAACATATTCAGTAACAGCTCCGGATTCATCGTTACCAGGTGCCCCGGCTTGAGACGCGCAATTATCTCGTCGGCCATTTCAGTTATATCTTTGCCGCCGTCGTCGAGCCCGGCAGGTATTGCTTTGAGTCTGGCAAAGGCCTTAAGCCATACATTTATCCAGGCGTCGTAAAGACGAAGATCGTTTGGATAAACCGAAAGCAATTGTCGCGTCGCTGTAAGAGCCTTCTTTTCCTGAGCGGTTTCGCTGAGAATCCTGATGTAGATCAGGTTATCGTCAAGCGACTCGATGGGACGCCTGTTAATCATCTGTAGTGCTTTTTCATACTGCTTCTGGTCAATGAGAAAATTTATCAGTTCGCGTTCGAGGCTGTTAACGTCAGCGCCAGGGACTTTCATTTCACGCCTGATAAATTCTTCAAATTTATCAGTGAGGTGCAGCTTGATAATAAGCTCTTTGATTTTTTGTCGGACCGAACTTGTAACAATGCGGCGACTGCTTAGCGACAGGAACTTTTCCAGCGCGGTTTCCGGGTCGTTACCATAAGAAAACCAGGCGTCGATAAATGCGCTGAGTTCGGCTGATAATGGCTTGTCAGCTGATTGTTGGCTGAATTTTTTGCTGTAATGTTCGGCTTTTCCCTGCAGGTTCAGCATGGCTGACGAATATGCAGCCGTGAAAAGAATTTCATTGTTATCAGGCATTTCGCTTAAAGCTTCCTCGCACAATTTCAGGGCCGGCTCATAAGATTCTCCGGTTACGTATATGTCGAGAGTTTCCTTGAACTTTTTTCTGTATTTTGCCATACGCATGTCGGCAAGATATTTTCTTGCTCTGGAACCGAATTCAGGGTTGTTCTCGATACGCTTGAAAAATTTTTCTGCATTTACAAAGTTGCCAGCTTCGTAAGAATAGAGTCCGGCGTGAAATAGAGCACCGGTATGACTGGGATTAAGCTTCAACACGCGCTGAATATCTTCTTTTGCTTCGCTTATCCGCCCTTTTTCAGCAGCAATTTCGACTTTGCGGTAAATTCTTGTTTCAATACTCTCGTTGCTCGCCGAAATACGAAAGTCACTGAGTGACAGTCCTGCCAGACAGACTGCTGCGGTCAGAACGCCGGTTTTCAGTAGTGCATGTCTATTCATGACCGCTGTCTCCGAGAACTGTTGTAATACTGCGTGGGCGCATATCCTGTGCAAACAGCGCTGAAAGTTCAGTTCGCGCACGTATGGCCAGAGCAGAATGGTTGTCGATGATCAGGATATGTTCGAGATGGAGCCTGGCTTCTCTGAATCTTTCGTTTCTTCTGTGAAGAAGCGCCAAATTGAATCTTGCTGGCAGATGATCGGCGAGTTCGATGGCAGCCGTGTATTCCTTTATTGCCAGAGCATCCCAGTCTGTGCTGTCACCGGGAAGCCCCTCAAGTCCACGTTTTTCATAGGTCCAGGCCAGCATAAATCTCGCTTCTTCAGCGGCTGGTTGCAGTTTTACCGCTTTTCTGAAAGCCCAGATGGCCTGCTCAAATTCCCGTCTGGCGAGATAATTGCGGCCGTCTCTTATCCAGCCGCGATATTCGCGGCCTGAATTATTGAGCATCGAGTAAAAGTTGGCTTCTGCTTTGCGCCCAACCATCGGTGCAATGGGACTGTGCATCAGTTTATCGCCTCCACTGCTGGCCATGTGTGCTTTCGAGCCAGCGAAAAAGGCGATAAACAAAAGAATTGTTATTAGTAGAAATCTGTTATTCATTATCAGGATTCTCTTTAATAAGATTCGGCAGAATCCTGAACTTTCATGAATTGAAAATATTATTTACTTTGCCGTATGGCATACACTGTGCCGTATGATCAGTCTTCATTGAGAACTGCTTAAATAAAGCCGGTTCATAGGCCGGATTAGCCTTATTTACCAAGGCCTGGGCGGGCATCCCAAAAGCGTAATCTTTTTGCTCAAGGATGTGCGCATACAGAAATGTGCAGGTATAGAGCAGCTTTGCCGAATCGCAGCCACTCCTGTAAAAACTGGAACTTCCGCCTCGGGAGAGTTGATTTATACAGAACATGAGCCGTCGTTTTTAGGTTTTAACGGCAAATAAAAAAGCTGCCGGTTTATCCGGCAGCTTCATTGAGATCAGGTAAATCGAGATTAGAAGATCATGTCTTCCATGGCTTCGTCAAGCATGGCTCCGGCTTCGGAGTCGACAACGTCCTTGGAGAAGACGATCTCTGAAATCAGCAACTGGCGGGCAGTTTCGAACAGTGCCTTGTCTTTGGTGCCAAGTGGCTTGACCATGCTGCGGCGGCAGAGCAGGCGATAGACTCTGGCAACCTGCACGAGGTCGCCGCTCTGAATCTTTTCGAGGTAGTCGCGATAGCGCTGATGAAAGCTTTTGCTTTCTTCTTCTTCTTCTTCGGAAAAGCTTTCGCTGAGTGAAGTGAAGATTTCGTCAATGCTGTTATTATTGTTGATTACTCTTAGGCCTACTTTGTCAGCCATCTCTATCGGTACCATAACCGAACCGAGGTCGCTGTAAGGAAAGTCTATTACATAATAGCTCAAAAGCCTGCCTCTCACCTGTCTTTTATCGATCTGTTTAAGGATACCGGCACCGTGGATCGGATGTACGATGGGAGAACCGACTTCAAAACTATTCATCAAACGACTCCTGATATTTAATCTTATATATGGTCAATTATCGGCGTAATGTTAAAAAGGCCAAAATAATCCATTGGTGTGCGGATTAAATTGGCCTTAGAAGCTATAACTTGTCTGATTTTACCAAAATTACTTAGCCTTTTTAGCGGCCGGAGCAGCAGCTGGAGCAGCAGCAGCAGCAGCAGGTGCGGCGGCATCAGTGGTAGCAGTGGCAGCAGCAGTGTCTGCAGCTTCATCTTTGATCTGTGAAATCTGACAGATTGCGATTTTAGGACTTGTAACGATTTTAAAATCACCAGCCTGGATGTCAGATACGTGAAGCGATTGGCCGGCATCGAGGTTGTCGATGTTGAGCTGAATCACATCAGGTATCTTGTTGGGCAGACATTCAATTCTGACCTGTTTGCACATGCTGTTGAAAACACCACCGGACTTTTTGCCGATCGGGGTGCCGACAAATTCGAGATCGACGTCGATTTTGATCGGGTGGCTCATGTTGACAGCCTGCAGGTCGAGGTGAACGTATTCATGGCTGATCGGGTGCTTCTGATGATCTCTGACAATAACGGTCTTCGACTCGTTATTCGAAAGCTTCAGGGTGATAAGTGCATTGCGGTTTACTTTGCGCAGCAACTTGTCAATCTGGAGCTTGCTGATAGCACAATGCAGGGGGCTTACGTCCTTACCATAAACGACAGTAGGTATAAGTTCCTTTGCTCTGAGCTTCTTAGCGTCTTCTTTGCCAACTTTGTTTCTTACTTCAGCGTTGAGAATCAACTCTGCCATAGAAACCTCCTTAGTGTGAATTGATAGGTCGATTATATCATCAAATGCTCTTCAGGTCAAATTTAGCTGAGTTCCGCAGTCAGCTGGAGTCTTGCTCGTGCTTTGCTTTTTTATTGGCTGCGAGTATCATATATACAAATATGAAAGACATTGTTTTGAGGGAATTTTCCGCCGCATTGCAATTGAGCCGCGAGAAAGGAATCGGTGCCGCCGCTTTTCGCCGCCTGCTTGACCTTTTTGGCATGCCGTCGCTGGCGCTGGCGCATTGGCATAATACAGCGAGTCAGGTTGAAAATAAGAGTCGTCAGAGCCGGCTTAAGTCAGCGACATCTGCCATGATGGAGGTCGCTGTCGAAAAAGTTGCCAGCGGCGAAATGATGGGCTGGTATTATTCACAGTCAGGTTATCCCTCGCAGCTTAGCGACCTTGGTGAGCCTCCACCGGTCTTGTTCAGCAGCGGCGACATAAGGCCGGCCAAGTTCGCCGCCGTAGTAGGAACGCGAAAATTATCGCCAGAGGCGATTTCCGCAGCGCAGGAAATGGTGCGGCAACTGGTTTTAGAGGGCTACTCCATCGTGAGTGGTGGTGCCGAAGGCGCCGATACCGTAGCATTGCAGGAATCTCTCAAACTGGGAGCTTATACGACAGCTGTTTTTGCCACTGGTCTCGATGTAATATATCCGGCGGTAAATGCCGGACTTTTCGATAAAATACGCCGTTCTGGCGTTCTGTTGTCGGAGATGATGCCGGGAGCCAGGCCGCAGCGCAGCTTTTTCCCGGCCCGCAACCGTATAATTGCCGCTCTGGCCGATGTTGTTGCCGTGGTTCAGGCAGGTGAGAGCAGCGGAGCGCTGATAACCGCGGCATGGGCATCGAGGCTTGGCAGACGCATTCTGGTGCTGCCGCCCGCGCAAAACAATGCCAGTGCCTGGGCTGGAAATAAACGTCTGATCGAGGCTGGTGCCGGGGTGTTTCAGGCCGGAGGCAAAGCTTTTTCAGTTGCCGAGCCGGTCAAGAACTTTTTTGCAGCTGGCGATGAGTTTTTTGCGGGCTTCTGATTCGGGCGTCAGTTTGGCCAGATCTTCGAACCAGACAAGTTTGCTTTTGAGCTGGGCTTTGTCTTCAGCTGCTTCGTAATAAGACAGGTTCTCGGCGGTATAATCAAGTATGCCGGTTGCTTGCTCAAGGGCCTCTAAGATATGTTTACCTTCAGGATAGCTCTCGACATAACGTCCGAAAGAGTTTTCGAAAAAATAGATCATCATGTCGGGATCGCCCTCGCTCTCGCCCGGCATCGGCTGCCTTGCTGCCAGCCAGGCAATGTCTTCGGCTACTCTATCGATGTCTGAATATTTTTCGGCCAGATCCCAGTATGCCTCGGCTTTAACAAAATGCTGGCCGGCAGGTTCGTGGTAATAGCAGAGGGTCGGGTAGTTCTTTACGGCTGGATGCTTGTTGTCACCGCCTTTTCCTGCTGTCGATAGCTCCGTAAATATCCGATTGAGCGCATTCAGAAAAGCTGTTTCCAAAAGGGCTTTTTCGAGAGAGTGCGAAGCCAGCTCCTTGATTTTTTCAGCAAAAGCAAGGGTTTGCATTAGGTCTTCCACTGATCTGTTGCTTTTGTCAGAGAACTGCTCATTTATTATATTGATCGCTGCCGAAAAGCGGTCAGCACTGGCTGCTGGCTTTGTGAGGCCGCCAAATATCCAGCCCTCCTGCTTTTCGTCGGTAATCACCTTATACCAGCGCGAAGTTTTTCCCAGCAATGTTTCGTCTTTGTCTGACTCGGCAACTACCTTGCACCAGGTGCCTATGGGAAGAGTCGCTGTAATTTTGCCCGTAGTCGCCGCTGTATCGCGTATGCGAACGTTCGTTGCGGCGACGTATACATATTCAGGCGCCGCGCTCAGTACTGCCGCGCTCAGAATCAGAATAATGGTCAATACTTTGCACATCAATATTCTTTGCATAAGATAAGCCTCGCAAAAAAAATACCCGGGCATTTCTGCCCGGGAGTGTTGTTAATGACCGCAGCCAGAGCAGCTTGAGCAGCTCGAGCCACATGATGATGGCATTTCAGATGCATCCTTGATGTCCATGAGTTCAAGGTCAAAGTGCAGGGTTTTGCCGGCAAGTGGATGATTCATGTCGAGAGTTACCGAATTGTCGTCAAATTTAACGATAGTGGCGATGACTCTTTCGCCGTTTTCCATCTGCAGCGCCAGCTGCTGATCGAGAACTGGTTCGAATTCGTCGCCAAAGTTTTCGCGCTGGGTGGTTATTACACGCTCGTCTGAGTAATCGCCGTAACCCTGAGCCGGTGCGAGAACGATGGTTTTTTTGTCGCCGACATTCATGCCGACTACCGCTGTTTCAAATCCTTCTATGATATCGCCGTCGCCAACGATAAAATAAAGTGGGCTAGCGTCGACGCTGGAGTCAAATACTTCGCCGGAGTCGAATTTGCCGGTATAGTGGACGAAAACCAGGTCGCCTTTTTTTACTGCTGCCATTAAGTGGGCTCCTTTTAGCCTGGTTGGCTGGAATATTGTACAGAACCTCTGTACGCTTTTCAGGCTATTATTTTTTGTCGCTCAAGTCAATATTGCCCTGCGATAAATCTTGACTGGCGGGAATTTTATGTTGCTTCATCCACTTCCATACAGCGGTACGACTGACTCCCAGAATTCTTGCAACTTCAGCCTTGTTCCACAGATTTTCTTCAAGAAGCGCGCTGAGTCGAACGGCATCGCGTAGTATGCGTTTGCTTTCGATACTGGTTCTGGCCTGGATATGAGGCGCCAGGTTTTTTAGTGGTGCGAGAGCCGGTTGTGCTTCCAGAATCAATTCAGCCGGCAGATGCTCCTGCTCGATAATACGACCCTGGCATACTACAAACGCATATTCTATGGCGTTTTCAAGCTCTCTGACGTTTCCCGGCCACTGGTAGGCCATCATTGCATTGAGCGCACTGCGTTCAATACCGTTAATAAGTCGGCCGGTGCGAGCGCTGAAGCGATTGATAAAATACTGGGCAAGCAGTGGTATATCTTCTGGCCGATTTCGCAGCGCAGGAAGAGATATTGGAAAAACTTTAAGACGATAATAGAGGTCTTCTCTGAATCGTCCTTCTCTTACTTCTTTGGCAAGATCTTTGTTGGTGGCCGCAATTACCCTGACATCGACCTTGCTGATGCTGTCACTGCCTACGCGCTGCATTTCGCCATTCTGTAGAACCCGAAGCAGTTTCACCTGCATGGCAGCGCTGATGTCCGCGATCTCATCAAGGAATATGGTTCCGTTGTCAGCGGCTTCGAAACGGCCAATACGCTTTTTTATTGCGCCGGTGAAAGCTCCCTTCTCATGCCCGAAAAGCTCTGATTCGAGAAGCGACTCCGGCAGAGCTCCACAATTAACTTTTATGAATGGCCCGTCCTTGCGATTACTCAGCTGTTGAATGGCATTGGCAACCAGTTCCTTGCCGGTGCCGCTTTCACCTAACACCATGACGGAGGCTTCACTTTCGGCCGCCAGCGCGATGAGTCGGAAAATTCTCTGCATGAGCGGGCTTTTGCCGGTGATGCCGGCGAAATTATCTTCTGATTGCAGCCTCGATGTCATTTCAGCAATTTCCTGGCGCAGACTGAAAACTGGCCGAAAATCGGTTATGGTCTGAAGTATGCCAAAGGTTTTTCCCTGATCGTTGCGCATGACGCGGGCATTCACCATGACCGGAATTTTTTCTCCGCTCTTCGCGATTATTCTGCATTCACAGCCATTTATGCAGGTCTCTCCCCGGTTACGGTTTTTGAACAGCGCGAATATTCTTTCAGCGCCCATGCATTCTGCCGACCTCAGCCATTCGGTCGTGCGGTTAAGTGCTTCTTCTGCCTGGTATCCAGTAATTTCAGTCATGGCTTTGTTCCAGACCCGTATTTTACCATCCGTATCGACCAGAATCACTCCCTCTGCCATCGTGTCAAGTAGCAGCGTGGCGCTGATATCCTGCAAAAAGTCCCGCTCTGCCATAGCAACTCCAATCGTTTCAGTTTAAGTAACGTTACTCTCTCGTGTAATAAAACGCAACCATTCGCAACTTAGAGCCGGGGAATTTGCAGAGCAGCGTTATGACAATTTTTTGCGGATTGGCATGCTGCATGCTAATTAAAGGTTAAATTAACTCAATGGAGATTATTATGACAGTAGAAAATGCTATTAGAATAATGGCTGGCGCGATGATACTGCTGAGCCTTTATCTGACCTGGTTTGTTAATTCAGCCTGGGTGTGGTTGACAGTCTTTGTTGCCCTGAATCTCATTCAGTCAGCATTCACCGGCCTGTGCCCGGCAGTGTTCTTTCTCAAACGCCTCGGCTTCAAAGAAGGCTGCTCGAAAGTCTGAAATAAAGTATAGCCCCGAAAACTATCTGGCTTTCGGGGCTATACTTTATTTGAATATTTTTTTTCTGATGTGGCAGTAAGGGTTTTTACCGGTTTTTTCGTAGTAATTCTGGTGATAAGCCTCGGCCGGCCAGAACTTTGTCGCTTCTCTAATCTCGGTGGCTACTTTATAGTCCATTTCACGCAATTGCTTGATAATCTCCTGCGTTACCCTGCGTTGTTCGGCATCGGCAACGAAAATCGCCGACTTATACTGCTCGCCAATGTCTGGTCCCTGACCGTCAGTCTGACTGAAGTCATGTATCTCAAAGAAAAGCCTTGTTAGATCGGCAAATGAAATCTGAGACGGGTCGAACACAACTTCTACGGCTTCGAGATGACCGGTCTTTCCAGAGCAGACGCTATTGTAATCAGGGTTGTCGGTGTGTCCGCCGATGTATCCTGATTTAACGCTTATCACGCCTGGCGCTTTTTTCATCAGGTGTTCTACTCCCCAGAAACAACCGGCGGCAAATACTGCGGCAGACGTACTTTTGCTGGCAGCAGGAACGAAATCGAGCGAGACTGAGTTGACGCAGTGTCTGGTGTTCTTGTCAGTAAGACCTTCTCCTTTGAATACGTGTCCAAGATGGCCATTGCAGGCAGTGCAGACAATCTCGACGCGCTGCCCGTCGGGATCTGGCTTTCTGGTGACCGCTCCTTTGATTTCGTCGTCAAAAGATGGCCAGCCGCAGCCTGAATCAAACTTATCGTCAGATCGATAAAGTTCAGCACCACAGCGCCGGCAGGTGTAGGTGCCCGATTCCTTGTGGCTGAGAAACCTACCCGTGAATGGCCGTTCGGTGCCGCGATGCACTATCACTCTTTCTTCTTCTGGTGTGAGACGGTTGTATTCCATGGCAACCCCCATAGTGTTCAGATAAATTATGGCTACTATCGAAAGCATCAGTAACAGTATTCTGCTCATTAGCTGTAATCTCCATTTTACTTCAAAAATTCTGATCTTGTTTATCAGAGAAGTTATGATTCGCCGGCCGGTATCAGCTTAACCGGAGGTGTCAGACTGTCTGTTTTCGCCGCGCGGCAAAATGCGGGGAATCGCCCCAGGCAGAAATTCCTGGGGTTTCACCAATGCTTTTGATGCGTCGGCTCAGACAGTCCTGGCACATAGATGCATTTTCGTCAATGCATGGTTTGTTTTCATAAAGCTGGTAGCTTGATCGGTATTGAGTATCAGTGGTATTGGGCATGATTACATTGGCGCCGGCCAGCAAACCCTGTTCGCGGCCATCATCTTCAAGTGCCTGCAGGGCGGTGGTTGCAGCGATATTGATGTCACGCATCAGTATTCGGGCGAGGGCGATCATCTTGAGTCCGAGTTTGAGAAGCTGTCCTGGCGGAATCTCCCATTCACGGCGATACTGCATGAGAGGTGTTGTTGAATGATAAATGTACGGCCCCATACCGATCATGTCGATATCCTGGCGCTTGAAGAACATCAGGTCGTCCGCCAGATCGGCTATTGTCTGCATCGGCAGCCCAATCATGACGCCTGTTCCCACCTGATAACCAGTTTTTCTCAGAAGATCGAGGCATTCTATTCTACGATCGTAAGAGTGGTCTGCCGGATGCAGTTTCGCGTAAAGATCGCGGTTGCTTGTTTCTATACGCAGAAGATAACGATGCGCGCCGGCATCAAACCAGCGACGGTAAGTTTCTTCTATTTGTTCGCCGAGGCAAAGAGTAATACCCAGTTCATTATTGGTCAGGCGCTTTATCTCTCTGAGAACGCGCTCAATCATGGCGATGAATTCGGGGTCGCTGCGTTCACCTGATTGCAGAACTGCGCTCCCATAACCTGCTTTCCATGACCACACTGCCGATTCTATGATGGCTTTCTCGGGCAGAGCAAAGCGCTGCACCTCTTTGTTGCTGCGCCTGATGCCGCAGTAATAACAGTCTTTGCTGCAGATATTGCTGAATTCAACCAGACCGCGAAACCATACCGTTCGGCCGACATGTCTGGTTTTTATCCGATAGGCGCAGTCGAACAGCCTGTCTAGATCTTTCTTTTCTTCCAGTTCAAGCAGGCTGATGATTTCTGTTATAGTGAGTTCGCCGGTTAAATCGGCCTTTTGCAGTATATGGTCGAGCATAAGTCGCCTCATTGTTTAAAATATGCTGCTTTGTGCGTCTCTAAAAGGATACTCTTTTTGTGGCAGAAGTCAATCAGGTTGCAAACGAGGTTAGTTGCTGGCGGAACCCCGCCTGGATGCTGAACCTCGCGAGGCCGCATTGATCTGTTCAATCAGATCCTTAATTTTAAATGGCTTTTGCAGAAAACCGTCGAAGGTTACATTGCCGAACTTCTGTATTGTCTCATTTTGTGAGTAGCCGCTGGCAATGATTATCGGCACCGCCGGGTTTATGGCTTTTATTCTTTTGCATGCCTCTTCGCCGTTCAGTCTGGGCATTATCATGTCGAGAATTACCAGTCCTATATTCTCGTGGTTCTGCTGGAAAAGATCGACGGCTGACTGACCATCCTGGGCGCATAGCAATTCTATGTTGTATGGCTCCAGCATCATTTCGGTAATGTTAAGAATTGTTTCTTCATCATCGGCGAGTAAAAGTTTGCCCTGCAGGGCTATTTGTGGGGTTTCTTCTATTACGTTTTCTTCCCAAACCGTTTTTGAATCAGAGATCGGCAGGAAAATGCGAAAGCATGAGCCTTCGCCGGTCTTGCTGGAAACATGGATGGCGCCGCGGTGAGACTTTATAATCCCCATGGTGGCTGAAAGTCCGAGGCCCCGTCCGGTAAACTTGGTGGTAAAGAAAGGATCGAATATCTTGCTTAACATTTCTGGAGCTATTCCACAACCGGTGTCTGTAACTGTGAAGAGCGCAAAATGTTCGGTTTCTGAATCCAGGTTTGCCATCATTGCCGACCTGATGAATTCGTTCTGTCTATTCGTTATATCAATGTGTATGGTTATTTTTCCTTCATTCTCACCTATCGATTCAGATGCATTCAGTATAAGATTAAGCGCTATCTGTCGCATTTGCGCCTGATCAGCCAGAACAATTGCATTGTCGCAAAGTTCATAGCTGACGCTGATTTTTTTTGAGACAGCTACTGCGAGCAGTGAGATCATTTCCTTTACCAGTTCAGAGAGGTTCACCGGAGCAAGGTTGAATACGTTTTTGCCGGTAAAATCCAGCATCTGTCTGGTGAGTTCTGCTGCTCTCTTTGCCGCAGTCTGAATCATACTGATGTTATCATGCAGTTTGCCTGGCGTTGGGAGTTCAGCCAGAGTCAGTTCAGCGTAGCCCATTATCGACATCAGAATATTGTTGAAATCGTGAGCTACGCCGCCAGCAAGAGTCCCAAGGCTTTCAAATTTTTGCGCAGCCTGCATCTGTTCTGCAAGCCTGCTCTTCTCTTCGGCAACAATAGCGGCTTCAGTGGTGTCTGAGAATATGAGGATGTATCTTGCCTCAACCTCGGTGGCAACACAATGGAATACCTTCTTGCCACCATCTCTCTTCAGGTGCAATTCGCCAGAATCTATCTGTCTGACGGGATGACCTTTCGTGGTTTTGTGGAGAAAAGAGGTCAAGGGGAATCCAAGCGGGCCAAATGGAAGAAATTCATGCATGAGCGTTTTTAAATCCATGCCAATACTGACATTTAACCCGGTGTTTCTGGTGAATTCTGAGTTGGCAAATTCTATTCTGCCCTTTTTATCGGCAAGCAGAATAGAGAAAAGCGAGTTGTTAATCAAAGCGGCGAAGCTTTTTTCGGCCTGATCCGCGACAAGTCTGGTTTTCTGCAACTGAAGCATGCTTGCTTTAAGCTCTTCATTCGCCAGCTGTAACTGCAAGTTTTTTTCTTTTTCAAGTTCCTGTGATTCGACAATTCTGTCCATGGCAGCCGAAAAGTTTTCAAGCAATCGCCTGATTTCAAAAACAGAGCTTTCGGGAGCAGGATAGGATCTATTGCAGAAGCCGGTTCTCGCGATTTCACTGGTATAGTCAGATATCTGTCTGAGGGGGATAGAAAAGTATTTTCTGATAAATCCCGACATGATGACCAGAAACAGGGTCAGTGCCGAGATATTGAGAAATTGCGAAAAAGAAAGTTCAAACAGCGTGTCAACGTATTCTGCCATCGGCTCTTCGATAATCATGTTCCAGTTGGCGGGAACGGTCAGATCGGTGTTGAGTAAGATCGTAGAATTTCGAAAGCGATATGATGCTACCAGGTTTTCGGTCGGCGGGATGATGGTCAGCTTGCCTTCCATGACGGTCATCGCACGATCGAGAGGGCTTTCGTAGGTTTTTCCTATGTTCGCATGGTTTCTGTCGTAGACCACCCTGTTTTGGCGGTCAACAAGCTTAATTTGGATTTTTTCGCCAACTAGTGGATCCAGCATTGCTTCGATAGAGATGGGATCAAGCGCGCCTGCCGCAATGCCGGTAAGAACCCCGTTGCTTACAACGGGTTCGGCGATTATGACAATCGGCGTGGTTGCACAGAGTTCTGGCCGGTTGATTCCTGAGATCAGAGGCTTGCCGGTATCAGAGACTATTTTGTTATAGGTCTGCAAAATCTGGTCATGCACTTTGCATGTTTCTTCTTCTTTGCAATGGTGAGGGCAGCAGGCAATTCTTTTACCCTGCATGTCAATCACATGAAAAAATTTCAATCCGCCCTGGTTGTGACATAATGCTTCAATTGCCTTACTGATGTCGGCAGGGCGATCTGTTTTCCCAGCATAAGTGGCAATCATCCTGATAATGTTGACATGATTGTCGTGCCAGGTCTTGATCTGAAGCGCCAGAGATTTTTTGAGTTCTTCGTGCCGGGAGTGTATCTGTGAATAGACAGAGTTGGAAATTATTCTGCTGTCAAAAAGTGTAAAAACCAGGAGAGGAATGACCGTAACTATAATAAAGACGTTTATGGCTGCCTCTGAAGCGCCGATGGCAGTATCGTTCTGCTGTTCTCCAGAGGCTCTCAGTTTGAGAATGAATATGATAGCGGTTGCTGCCGCTGCATTAAAAACGCCATTGATCATGTATTTAAGCAGAAACAGGCGCATTGCAGTCTGAAAAAACAGTCCGCTCAGATGCATGTTGAGATAAATCAAAGGTGGTAACAGGAAAAACCAGGTTATTGTTGCGCACATAAGCAGGTGCATTCGTGTTTTTCGCAACAGCAATGTGATAAGAACGGCTTCCGCTGTGTACATGATCAGACCGAGCGAGTGGTTCCATAATTGTAACGTTGGCAGCGCTATCAAGACGGCGGCACAAATGCCGGCGGTCGGGGGCAAAACATAGATTGCAACAAGTGCAAAAATGCCGCCAAACAGAAAATCGACTCTGAAATGCAGAGTGAATGGCATGTGGTTGACAGCAATGCCTGCTGTTACCAGGCAGGCAAACAACAGCATCTGTCTGATTCGTGTATCGTTCAAAAGTCTCGCCTCAATAATGTTATAGCACGATGAGTGCGTCTAATCTGATTATCTTTTGCCGGTCTGCTTAAGTCAAGTTTGTCCTTGGCATCTTCAATAAAAAACCCGGCTGTTTATCTTTTCAGCCGGGTTTTTATTGCAGTGTTGTATTAGATAATCGGCTTAAGCCACTGTAGTTTCTGCAGCATGTTCAGTCTGTCGATAACTTTTTTGTCCGAATGTGATTCCGGGCCGAAAACTGTAGTGATCGAACCGTCTCTTTCAACCTTGATCTTGTATTCATGCGAGAACTTGATGTCTGCCATTATTCGCAGAGCAACCTGGGTTGCGAAAGGGTTGGACTTAACGACGGCGACGACTTCCGAATTGATCTGCTCGCTCATATAATCCATATTGTAGGTACCGATTACTGCTACTTTGCGGTCAAATACGAAAACTTTTGAATGCAGTTTGGTTTTGAGCTTATATCCGAAGATTTTGACGTTTGGCATTTCTTTGAGAATGCCTCGCCAGTCGCCGATGAACATTGCCTGGGTGAGCAGACTGTCTGAACTCATCGGACTGTTGGTATGAATAATGATGCTGACACCGCGGTCGTTGGCTCTTTTTAGAGCAGCTCTTGCTTCTTCGGTGAGAACGACATAGGGGTTTTGTATGATAATTTCGCGCTGGCAGGCATCCATCATGGCTACCAGATTCTTGGTGATATCGTTGCGCGGCCCGGTTATCGAGTGTTTGTCGAGTATTCTGGTCGGGTAGCGGCGCTCACCCTGGAATAACTTGTATGAAGCATAGTGCTGCATATTCTTGTAGCCGCTGAGCTCCTTAGTGTAGGCTTCAAGCAGCTTGTTGGTTTTTTCTGAAACGTTCGGAACAGGTGTTTTAAAAAGGCCGCCGCCGGTTATGAAGCGGCGCATTGCGGTATAGGCGAGATCGAGGTGCTTAGCCATCTCGTCGGCATTTCCGAACAGATCCTGGTAAATCTTGAAATTGCCACCGTGATTGAATTCTTCTTCAAATGCCAGACGAGCCTGTTTTGCGACTTTGCTGCTCTGAATGAGCACGTCAGTATCGCGGTAAACCGTTTCAAGATCTTTGGGATCGACGAAATAGTTTTTAGAAACGTTTCTGCCCCCGGTAATCAGATACTCGTTATCGACGAGAATGATTTTGTCATGATTTGAGGCGGTGATCTTGCGTATGTCATCGAAGAGAGCGAGCAGACGCTTGTGAACAGGGTTGAAAACTCTAATCTGAACGTTTTTGAATTTAAGCAGTTCCTGTAGGATATCCTGTCCGATAAACTTTCTGGACAAGCCCTTGGTTCCGCGGGCATCTACCATCAGTCGGATATTTACGCCTGCTTTTGCCTTTTTATGCAGCATACCAAGCATGCTCATGCCAAAAACATCCTGCTCAACGATGAAATAGGTTATGTCGATTGATTTTTTTGCATTGTCCAGCACATGCCAGCGGGCAAACCACGAATTGACATTGTTGGGAAGAAAGCAGACCCGGGCCTGAGGATCGAAGGCATTCGTTTTGATGTTGTCAAAAACCTTTTCAACATCTGCATGGGTCGCGGAGCCAATTCCCGCAAAAGCCAGAACTGCTATCAGCAGCAAAACAATACGCGAAGATCGTTGCATACTACACCTCACACTCAATATTTACCAGACCATTATACTACTGTAAAGATAATTAGCAACAGCCAGTTCCAGATATTTCATCGCCCTGAATCACATGGATTGATCAGGGTTTTATCTTGCTGCCCATGGCCACTCGCAGCTGCCCTTTGAGTTTGTCTATACGGTTTTGTAGTTCGTCAGAATCTGGATTGAACTTGGGAACGTCGAGATACTGGGCATAAAGCTGAAACTGTTGCAGCTGATGCGCCTCGAGCATTGTTGTCTGGTCGCTGTCTAGGCGGGAGATGTCGTCAATCGCGGTTGAAGCACAATCAAGAATCATCTGTTCTTCAAGTTTGGCTTTCAGCTTGCGCACCTGTTGAATACTCTCAAAAAAATCTGCTAGGGCAGGAATTTCCTGTAGCAGTTCTTCGCCCGAGAGCGGGAAGGGCGGCAACTGCTGATGCCAGAAAAATCGCATGATGAATGGAAGCTCGAAGGGGACACTATGAAAGCCACCAGTATAAGGCTCTGCCATTGGGCCGTAGGACGACAGCAGGAATTCTGCCAGTATATCCTGCCGGCGCTGGTTGTTGTTGGCAGGTGCCGTCCCGGCAATGTCTGCTTCAATGTGCTCTTTGAGGCGCTGGTTGAGTTGCTCTAGTCCGATCAGCCAGCGATAACGCAAAATCAGTGCCTCTGCCTCACGTATCTTGTTGCCGACAGCGATGGCCTTTTCCTGAAAACTGTTATTCATGGCTACGATGGCGTAGACGTTATTGCGCCAGATGATCGCGGCTGTTTCAAGCGAAAGGTCGGCATATACCTTGATGCGGCCTGTCAGTGTGGCCGTCGCGTTGGTGAAGTTATCTATCGCCTTCTGGCGATCGGTCTCGGTGCGCGTCCAGTCGGTTTCATAGAATGAATTTACCACCATCTGCAGGCTTTGCAGCATCTGCATGATCTGGTCTTCGATCTTGAAATGCACTGAATAGGGTGACATGCCGACTTTTAGCTGTAGTCTGCGTACGAGAAAGGAAACGACGATGGCCCGCGTAAAATTGATTGCGTCGAAACCAGCGTAGACCATGCCGGCCCAGAACAGCATGAAGCTTAGCGGAAATGCGATCTGCATTAGCAGCATTGTGCCACCGGCAAAGATGCTTAAAAGAGACAGCAGAAAAAGCCCGCTCAGTTCTGGGGCTGAGAGATAACTGTTCAGTTCGCTGACAAAGTTCTTCCCCAGGCTTTTATCAGGCTTGACCGTTTCGCACATGTAATGAAACTTGCCGGGTACGGTTGGCGCGCTTTCAAGATACTGTTTTTCCAGGCTGGTGAGCTCGGTGTAGTTTGGGCGTGAAATGCCGCACAAAGGGCAAACCTGTGTTGTCGATGACAAGGCCGCATGACATTGGCGGCAGGTTTGTGTCATCAGATAGTTTTTGCCGGGCGAATTCTGTTTCATCGCTCCAAGTCTACAACAGGCATGTCGCAAACTCAATGCAAAAACTACTTGAAAAAAATAGGCATCAGGATACATGCTATAGCCAGTGTACGATAAAAGAAGGTGTTTATGAAAAAATTGCTGACATGCTGCCTGATGCTGCTTGCTTCAACCTGCTTTGCCGTTATTCCGAACCCGCACATTTATGAATGGGGAAAGTTTACGGTACCCGAAAATTACAGCTACGCTTCGAGCCAGAAGCTCCAGATCTACTGGGAAAAACTCAAGTCAACCTCATCGTCACCTGAGGCTATCGTTATGATAAATGGCGGTCCTGGCATGTCGCATGACGGATTTCACCGCGAAACTGGCGCCGGTAACTATGGCAAAGACTGGTTCTACGCATTGCGAACCGATTATGACATTTATTATTTCGATCAGCGCGGTACTGGTGAATCATCGCCACTCAGTTACGATATACTTGAACGCCGCAATATCAGACTCTATGGCACCGAAAACATCTGCCGCGATATCGAAGAATTGCGTAAGAATGTGATAAAAAAAGACAAAATAGCGGTTCTGGGCGAATCTTACGGTGGCATGGTCGCGCTGACCTATGCTATCATGTACCCTGACCGGGTCGCGAAACTGGTTATTCATGACTCTTCACCCAGTAACGCATATTTTACCCACATGCACAAAAACTTCTCTGAGATGCTGCTAGTGCTCGATGAGGTGTTGCCGGGTGTCAGTCAGAATATGATCACCAGCGTGCAGAAGTTCGATAAAGACGAAGTCAGCAATGCCTACAACATCAAGATTACCAGCCGCGATTTTTTGTCACTGGTTATTAATTATACCTATTCTCTAAGGGGTCAGATAATAATCGCTTATATGGCGCAGGATATCGCTTCCACCGGCCGCTCCGATATTCTCGACGCTTTGCTCGGATCCATTGTCGGGCGGGAAGACAGTCCAGCCTTCATGGCGCTACCGCCTGCTATTTTGCTGGTGCAGGCTCATGAAATGCTCGACGAAAAGGTCGTGGCCGGAGTCGCTGCCGGCAATGATTATCAGCCCTGGAATTACGAATGGCTCAAAAGCAACGTGCATCAGACTCGACGTGACTTCAGGGATTATATGCGCCTGTCTGAGTTTAAAGGTTTTAATGTTATTTCACAGCTGGCAAAAATAACGGCGCCAACCCTGGTTCTGGTCGGCAAGACAGATTTTATCTGCCCGCCTTCTTATGCGCAGACTATCAAGACAGGCATCGGCAGTCACTGCCGTCTGCTGACTATTGAAAATGCTGCTCACAGCGGTTTTATCGAGCAGAATGAATATGTCGTCGGCAAGATCCGTAATTTTCTGATCGGTCACTGGCCTGGTTACGATTATCGCGAAAAGAACATTGCTGATTTCACCAGCAGAAATGTAACTGCTGAAGAGATTCAGCAGTTATGGCTGGAAGGTGCGCGTCGTCTTGCTGTTGGCGGGTTTTAGCCGAGCCAGAAGTTCTCAGGTGTCTGGCCGGCGAATACGCCATGATACTGCCCGGGGCTTTCACAGCGCTGGAAGATGAACTGGCAGATTGGCGTGCCGGGAATCAGCTTGAGCGGTATCGGGCCAAAGTTCGATATTTCAAGAACCTGGTGATTGCAGATGCCAGGTTGCATGAATGAAGCCGAAATATGTACCAGAAGGCCAACGCGGGCGAATCGGCTGCGCCCTTCCAGCCATCCTGAAAGACCGTTGCCGAGGGTCACTTTTTCGCTGGTGATGCCAAGCACTGTCTGACCAGGTTTTACCGTCAGGGTGTCGCCGTTATGCACCAGAAGGCCTTTGGTGGCAGCCTTGAAATCCATGTCGTCGGTCATGCACAGGTCGTTGGGCAGGTGCACAAACACGCGGAATGCGTTTGAAAGATGCAGATCTATGCTGGCGGGGCCGAGCATTTTTTCGTCAAAAGGTTCAACCTTGATGTTGCCCTTTTTCATTTCTGCAACAATGGCTTCTTTGCCGAGAATGGTCATCCGTTCCTCCGGGGGTTACAAATTGGACGCTAATTATACAGCGCTTATTTCTTTTTGCCAAGAAATGCTGCAGCGAGTTTGGCTGCTATTTCGCCGCCTGGAATCACCAGACCGAGAGCGTCGGCGCCAATGTCGAACAGATTGGCTTCGTTAAGGCTTTCAAAACTGCCGGTAGTGGTGCGGTGTCCTTCGGAAAGGCGACCGCTGACTCCGTCTATTTCAAAGCTGACTTTCTGATCATGCCCGACCCATTCGAATTCGAATGCATAAACCGGTCTGAAATGCAGGTTTAATCGTGAAATATCAAGGCCCTGAGCGATAATTTCGCTGGCTTTGATTGGCTTCATGAATTCAAAAATAATATCTCTGATCAGTATTGAAGCACGTATTGCCGGTGGTACAAGTTTGAAGCCGTCCTTTTCAGGGGTTTCCATTTTTAGCGGCGATACTGTGCCTTTCTTGATAATTTCGCTGTAATCAGAGTGCTTGCCAGTTGTCGCATCGATAAATCTTTTTATTGGCTGTCTGGTCTGGCAGCGCTCTTCGACCGTCAGATCGACGCGCTTTTTTACAGGCTTGATCAGCTGGTCGCCGATTTTAATCTCGCAGACCTGTTCTTCGAGATCGAGAGACAGCGGCCGCGACCTTATATAGTCAAGGCTTGCTTCGCATTCTATCAGCCAGAAAGGCTGCAATTGCTGTTCGCAGAATATAAGTCGTATTTCTTCAGGTTTCGGTCGATAAATCAGCCGTGAGAAGAAGCTGATACCACTTTTTTTGTTATCTTCAGCAATCTGTTTGGCCTGTTCGGCGTTTATCAGGGGTAGATAGGCGTAAATTCCGGTCTCGCCGGTAGTCAGGCGGCAGGTGCCCTGTTCTGCATCTTCTCGGCCGTTAACCGGGAAAAATCTGGTATTGCATTGTTCGCGCAGCAGTTCAATTATAGAACCGGCAACTTTGGCCCGCAATTCGGCATGTGCGTTGAATACTTCATGGTCGAACAACCCCATGATTCGCTTGAGCGCCAGGCTTGCTACGGTTTTTGCCGCTTCGTCGCGCACTTTGCGGTTGCGCAAAAGCGGCAGTGCCAGGTCGAGAAATTCGCGGTCAGGCAGATGCCTGATCGCATAGCAGGCGGCTTTAACCGATTCGATCTGATCGGGGCGGTTAAGCATGTCGGCCAGTGCTTTGCGCGCCGTTTCCGGATTTACCCGGGCAATCGCTTCGGCGGCCACCGAGCGCACCCTTGGCGAAGCATGGCTGAGCATCCGTGAAAACAACGACACGCTGTCGGGATCATTGAGTGCTTCAATGCCTTCAATAGTATTGCTGACAATGCGGTCATCGCCATAGGCCAGAAAGGATTTTAGCAGTGACAGCTGTTCGGGGTCGGGATAAAACTTCGGCAGATTCTTGACCAGCCAGGAAATGTGATTGGGCTCGAAGCATCTTTCGAGATAGTCTTCCAACGACAGCTTTAACTCTTTCGTCTGTAGTTTTACGCACCATTCGAGGTCGCGCAGGGAGACCTGGCTTTCATTGCCCTTCTGCAGCTTTTTGAGAAGGAGCTGTTTCAGCGCTTTCTGCTCGCGTCGGCCGACAGCCTGCGAAATAATTGACGAGGCAACGTCTGACACGTGCTTCTGCCCGTGTTCCGCCAGATAAATCAGCCGATCCATGGCCTCGTCGGTCAGCAGATGGTCGTCACAGGCAGCAAAATACGCCAGACCGGCAAGTTGGCGGTCGGTATCGGCTGAGTCGAGGCAGATCAGGTTTACGCTGTAGTCATCCATTCTGGCGTGTGCTTCTTAAAACTTAACTGTTACTCCGAGTCGGGCGGCCATTTCTTTAATGTTTTCAATTTGATCCGGGTCGGGCTCGCCATCTTCGCTGAATTTGCAGGTTATCGAGTAATAATCCTCAATAATCTTCTGGTGAAGATCTTTTACATTTTTCTCGTCGAGTTCCAATTCTTTGCGAATCCTGGCAAGAGTTTCGTGCTCTTCGTCGGTGATAACCTCGTCTTCGACTACGTTGTCAAGCAGAGTCCAGTAGACGAGGTTGCGTGCATCGATGATTTCTTCGCCGGTTGCTTCGATACAGCCGGCCAATGCCTGAAAAACAGTTCTTTCGTCGTCGTCGATATGAAAATCATCGCGCGTGATCATAAAATAAACTTCAGCGAGAAAGCGCGTGATGAAGCAATAGTCTTCTCCCCACTCGGAAAGATCCCAGAGGGCGTCATCTTCGACAATTGCTACCCAGCATTCACTGGCATTCTTCTTGATATAAATGGTTCGATCATCAATGCGGCAGAATGGTGCAAAATCCTCGGCAGCAAGTTCCCCGGGCTGCAGTTCGTCGCCAAGGCCGGCTGTCAATTTGCGCTCAGACGCCTTCGAGCCGCCTACCCCTCCGATCATGTTACCCCAGAACCCTTTTTTTTCAGAGGCTTTTCGGCCCTTTTCAACATATTTCTGCGCATAGTCGCTTAATAGCATGACTCGTGATTCCAGCATCTTATATCTCCTGCTCTGTTTCGTTCAGACTAACATAGTGAAAAGCAATTATTCAATATTGGCTGTATCAGCCGCAATATTAACTGTCGGCTGACTTTCTCCGGCCGAATAGACGTAAGCGGCTACTGCTGCGGTTACTGGTATCGCCAGCACCATGCCGAAAAGGCCGGCTAACGAACGCACTATTTCAGCGCAGATGAATTCCATATTCATGATCTTGATCAGCGGAAAATCTTCTTTCTGCATGGCAAAGAGAAGAATCAGGGTGAGAGATGCCCCGGTATAAGCAAGAATCAAGGTGTTGACCATGCTGCCAATAATATCTCTGCCGATGTTCATGCCGCTTGCAAAAAGCTTGCGCCGGTCATAGCCGGGATTTGCCTGTGTGATTTCGAGCAGGGAAGAGGCTATCGAAATCGAAACATCCATAACTGCGCCGAGAGCCCCGATTATGATGCCGCTGACCAGGAGACCGCGCAGGTCAATTTCGGCGTTGAGCAGTTGCAGATAAGTACTTTCATGGCCGGTATATCCGGTCAGTCTGAGCATGATTGCCGCCAGCCAGCCAAACAGGCCGGCCAGCACGACGCCACTGAAGGTGCCGATTATGGCGACCAGGCCTTTTTTTGTTCTGCCGGCAATAATTAAAAGATTGACAATTGCTATGACCAGTGCCGAGAGAATAGTCAGGGGAACCGGCGCCCAGCCGCTGAGAAGTAGCTTGGCCAAGACGCCAAAAATGACGATGAGCGTAAAAAACAGGGCAAGCATGGCTTTTACCCCGTTTTTGCCGGCGACACCAGCTATCAGCAGAAGCAGCAGTGACGAGAGGAACATAAGTCGGCCGGCTTTGTAATGTTCGTCTATGCCGGTTATCAGTTGCCCTTCCTGTTCTTCTGCTACTGCCAGAACCGTTTGCCCGACTTCGAGGTCGAGGTTATATATTGATCCTGGTGACTCAAAATGCTCGGTGCTCATTATCTTTCCGGCATGCGGTCCGGCCGTAAATTCAATGTCTACCGCGTATACTTTTTCCTGGGTGTCCGGGTCTATATCAGGCTGCTGTATTATGTTCCTGACTACGGCAGTGGCATACATGCCGCTACTGGTGTTGCCAAATACATAAAGAAGCATTGCAAACATCAATATGAGGCCGCCAGCAACAAAGGCCAGATTGTTCTTTTTGTTCGCGATCATTAAAACTCCTCAGCTACCAGAGACTTGCTGCGGTTGAAGATTCCAGCCTGGATTCTGCTTCGTCTGATAGAGGCCAGAAAAAGTCCAGCCCGGTTAATTTTTCTATCTCATCGATACTGGTAAGAAAATGCTCTATCGGTTCTTTGCCGGTAACAGTCTGTGGAATAAGAAAGGCTATCGCTTTGATGCCTTCTTGTTCTTCATCGATGACAATCTTGAAAAAAGCATCAGGCACTTCAATATTGTTGCCAATTGTTTTGATATGCTCATCAAAGACTGGCCCGGCAATTACCCAGATGCTGCCGCGGTTGTTGGCGCTGTCTTCTTCGAACTTTTCGAGGCGCTGCCAGACGCGACGGTTCAGTTCCGGTGTCTGCGGCACTATATTGCTCATCTTGAAGGTTTCAAGCTGGGCATCTCTGCCGAATCTCGTTGCAATAGCTGAATTGGGGGCAAGATGCCCGCGGTCATAGCCACTCTTGGCGTATTCTTTGGGGTCCACCCGCGACAGGGTCCGGTGATCGACACTGAAGGACTTTGGCCGACTCAATCGGTGTTCAAAATCTTTGGCGTCAAGTCGATAGGCAACCCACAACGGATTTCGCCTCTCATCGCAATAACCGGCATAAAAGCCGATGTTTTTAAGCAGTGTCAGTTTCGTCTGACTGGCGGTGGCAGGCTGGCCGCCGTAGACAATATTTGCCTGTCGGCGGGTTTCTTCAACCAGAGCCGCTTCAACCGGTATAAAGGTTGGAGCAATCACTACCGGCGGTTTGGTGGTTTTGCTCTGGTGCCAGTAGTAGACCGCGATACCGATAAAGGTCAGTAGCAGTATTATCGCGATCAGATGCGCCGGCTGTAGTGCCCCGCGTTTTCGGTTGAACAGTGTTGGCATGCTTGTATGTTTCTTCAACGCATCAGTTTTTCAGGAACGACTTCAAGCCAGTAATTGTCGGGGTCTGCTATGAAATATATGCCCATTGACGGGTTTTCGTAGCAGATGCAGCCCATTTCATGGTGCAGCGCATGTGCAGCTGCGTAGTCATCCGTAGTGAAGGCAATGTGAAACTCATTCTCACCCAGATTATATGGCTCCTTGCGGTCGCGCAGCCAGGTCAGCTCAAGGCTATGCCCGCCAGTTCCGTCTCCCAGATATACTAATATGAAACTCCCATCCTCAGCTGCTTTTCGTCGAACTTCCACCAGCCCGAGCGCCTTGTTGTAAAATTCCAGGCTTTTGTCGAGGTCGAGAATGTTTATGTTGTTATGGTTGAATCTGAAAGCTGGCATAAAAGGCTCCTTATTGATGATGGCTACAGCTGGCGACTTTCCTGACAACCGCACAGACGGTTTCGGCATCGAGTTGATGGTGGGCAAGCATTTCTTGCAGACTCAGGGAAGATTGTGTGTAATCGCGGACGCCTATGGAAACTGGAGATATTTTGCCGATTCCACTGATAAAGCTTCCCAGTCCGGTTTCGCGCCGGTGATCTTCGAGTACAAAGACCCGCTTGGCAGCACCCAGCAGGTCTTTGAGCTGTTTTTTTTCGTCGGAAAAATGCACAACTGCGGCCAGATCAAGCGGAATGCCTTCTTCCGCCAGTATTTCTGAGGCAGAGCAGGCAACTTCCAGCATGTGTGGTCCGCTGGTAAAAAGCAGATTCTCAGCTATAATCTCTGAACCGCTGGTAAAAATCACCGGTTCATCGGCAACGAAAGGATCAGCATAGAAATTGTCGCCTGGTGTGCGATGCAGCCTGATGTAGGCCGGACGACAGCAGCCATTTTCCCTGATCTCGTGCTTCATGAGTTCAATTACGTGACAGAGAACTTCTCTGGTGTTGTCTGCATCGATAGGCTCATATATCTCGATATTGCCTAACGACCGCATCAGGCCGATGTCATTCAACGCCTGGTGACTTTTGCCGTCGGTAAAGTAGTCTATTCCAGCATAGTGACCAGCAAAAATTACCGGCACTTTTTCTGTTATGCAGGAAAATACCTGGTCAAGACTGCGTTTAAAAAACGCTGCGTAGGTATTGACCACGGCGATACGTCCGGTAAGGGCAAGTCCGGCAGCAATTGAGCACATATCCTGCTCGCTGATGCCTATTTCGAGGTAGCGGTTGCCAAAGGCAGTCGCTATTTCTGTCAACTGGCATGACTTTTCGAGGTCGGCATCGAGCACGTATACGTCGCTGTCGTTACCTGCGAGTTCGAGTAATGCCTGAGTAAAAGCCGCCCCGGTTGAAACCCTGATGTTGTTCTCAGGGCAGACGGCCGAGTCTGTTGTCTGCGCCGCTTCGGGCAAGCGTTTATGTTCTACCCAGGCGTTGTTCAGTGCCGGCTTGTCGATCTGTTTGAGCAGTTCTTCGACGATTTCCCGATACTCAACCGCATCGGGGATCTTGCCGTGCCAGACGCCTTTTCGGCGCTGTGTGTCATTCGGCATGGCTGTTTTTGAACTGCCACTGCCCTTGATCGTGTGTGCAATGATTATGCCGGGTTCATTTCCATCTAGTAGTCTATCGATTGCCTGGTGAATTTCGCCGATGTTGTGGCCGTTTATCTCGATTACGCTCAGGCCAATGCCTTTGAATACTACAGCCCAATCGTCGGCATCCTTAATCTCGGCTGTTTGACTATCTGATTGCAGGAAATTGCGGTCGATTATCGGTATACATCCCCATGGCCTTAGTTTTTTAAGGGAGAGCAGCGCTTCAAATACCTGGCCTTCCTGCAGTTCGCCGTCGCCGATCAGAGCGAATACCGGAAAGCGTCTGCCGGCGGCCTGGTTGCTTATCGCTGTGCCGATCGCTTTTGACAGCCCCTGCCCAAGTGAACCGCTGTCGGAGTCTACGCCGGGGACTTTGCGGTCACAATGTGCCGGCAGCCCGCCAAATTGCTTGTAGGTCAGCAGTTTTGCGGATTCAAAGCAACCCAGCGCTGAAAGAACGGCATACTGCGCCATGGCGGCGTGACCCTTGGAAATATGCAGTGAAGCTCTTTGGGTAATTGTTTTTGTCGGGTCAACAATAAAACGATGATAAATACAGGTCAGCAGTTCCATGCTTGAGAAACTGGCGCCCAGCCAGCCGTGTCGGGCACTCATCAGGCCTGCCAGGCAGTTTATACGGTAGGCATGTGCCCGTTTTTGCAGGTCGAGATCAGATTCGGTTGAAAGCTGCTTGATAAGAGACTGTTCGATGATAAATGGTTGCATGTCTTCTTTGGGTGGCCGGCTAGTCGGCCTGAGAATAGCCCTCAACGCCGTCTTTGCTCCATTTTACAATGAATTTGTCGGCTTCGAGAGCGCGGATACCGCGTCGGGCAGCTTTTTCGCTCAACCCCGTGTCGGTGACGATCTGTGCAAAAGTTTTGAATGCTTCGCGGTCAAGTGCTGCGAGAACCTTGTGGTTTTCGTCTTTCTCAAGAGTCTTGAGCAGCTCTTTGTGCAGAGTTTTGCCTTCTGTCAGCGTTACCGTCTGTGGTACACCTTTGCGTGGCCGACTGATTGTGGCCGGCATGCGCGAGTTCCAGAGGGTTTCGAACTCGGCTTTGAAGCTGTCGATGATTTTTTGATGGTCTTTGTAGAAAGTGTTGAAAAACATGACGTTTTCGAAATTCAGAAATTCGGCTGAGTTAGACCAGTTATAGCTGCCGATTGCCATTTCTTTGCCGTTTACTGTGACGTTTTTGTGATGCAGAAACAGGCTGAGAAAACTTAACAGTATCGGTTTTTTCTCTTCCAGACTGAAGCCATACGCGTTGCGGCGGAAACGATAGCGAACCTGTATGTTCTTTATCCCCATCTCGGCTGCTTTCTGTTCAAGCCAGGGGCCCAGTTTGCTCTGCAGAGGATCGGCATCGTCGAGTTGTGCATGATCGAGCAGCAGGCGAAAACGCGCATCGGGGTTTCGTTCTGCCGAACGTAGTATTGCTTCTGCAAGTTCGAGGCGGGTCAGGCTGAACATGGCAAGGTCAAGGCTGCCTGAGGCTTCGACGCGGTGAATCAGATTGATCAGTTCGCTGTCAATTCTGGTCAGCTGTAGCTCATCAGAAGGTTCTGAGTTGAACACAATCTTAACGTAGCCTGGCACATGGCTGGTTTCAATATATTTTTCAGGCAGCCAGCTGCCGTAGACGATTTCAGAATACTCGTTCCAGAGACGGGCAAATTCTTCGGCGAATTGTCTCGCCACCGCAGGCTGCTCGTCGAAGAACACGCGGTTTTCGGCGTATATCTTGTCAGAAGTGACCGAAATGTTGGCGCTGCCGTTAAAACTGCTGTGTGGAACCGGGTTGCCGGGTCGATAAAAGATACCGAATTTTTCGTGCATGGTACCGTAAATGATTTTTCCGTCTTCGAGTGTATGCTCGCGGCCGTTTCGTTTCATCGCGGCGGCGGTAACCGCAGCCAGTTGAAAGTCGAGCGACTTGCCCTCTTTTTCAGCTGCGTTGGCAACCTTTTCTATTGCTTTGGCGATGCGCTCGCGGCTGCTGGCTGACCACTCAGAAACGCCACAAAGAAGAAGTTTGCAGCTCAGCTGTTTATTGACAGCCGACTGTAGCCAGAAATCAAGCGTCTGGAAATCACTCATCGAATACATGGCGATCTTGACTGTGCTGCCTGGCTCAAGGCTGTCGATACGGTGCATAAGCGAATTGGCAAGTGTGGCGGGTTTTTTACTGCCATCACTGAATCGAAGGGTGCGCGCGTTGTTTACGCGGCTGAAGCCTCCCTCCGGGCCATAAAATATCTCGACGGATTCAGCGCTTGCGCTGCCCGTAGCGGTAAGAATGAGAACGCAAACCAGTAGCGAAGCGAAAAGTTTTTTCATCTACCTGCTCCAATGATTGTTTTCAGCGCTATTGTAGTCGAAAAAATGAATATAGGCAAATACTCCCTCAGATAAAGGGGTAAACGCGAACTTGGTTCACTCCAGTTACCGATATGCGGTTGCCTTGCCCCGATCAATACAGAGGTGCAGCCGGAGGCACTACCTTCTGGCAGCATCTGAAAAGCTTGAGTGAGCGTGCCCGCATCTGCGAGCGGCTACCAGAATGGTTGATTTCTTTTTTGCCGGGATTAGCAGTATCGATGAGCAGTTCCCATTGTGCTTCGAAGCGCGGCAGATAAAAATCGGCATCACGCGCCGAAGCATTCAGAAGTAACAGAAAATTATTGTCCTGCAGCGGCACGCCATCTTCATCGACATCGTCGATGCCGGTGCCCGACAGAAACATTGTTAAACCGCGGGTATTCGGACTTGTCCAGTCTTCGTCGTCCATTTCGCCGCCGTCCGGCCGGAACCAGATAATATCTCTGACATTACTGCCCCTGATCTGCCGGCCCTGGAAAAACTTGGTTCGATGTAGAGCCGGATGTTCGCGGCGAATGGCGATTACTCTGCTGGTGAACTCCAGCATCTGACGGCTTTCTTCGTTGAGATTCCAGTTCAGCCAGCTGACTTCGTTGTCCTGACAGTAGGCGTTGTTGTTGCCGTGCTGGGTGCGACAGATTTCGTCGCCGCCGCAGATCATCGGAGTTCCCTGCGAGAAAAGCAGCGTGGCGATTAAGTTGCGCATCTGCTGCTGGCGAAGCTTTTTGATATAGGGATTCGCGGTTTCGCCTTCGTGTCCATAATTGTATGAGCGGTTGTCGTTATGCCCGTCCCGGTTGTCTTCGAGATTGTTCCGGTTATGCTTGTCGTTGAAGGAAACCATGTCCTTGAGAGTAAAACCGTCATGCGCGGTGATGAAGTTTATGCTCATGTAGGGTCTGCGGCCATCGTTTTCATAGAGGTCGCTGCTGCCGGTGAGTCGATAACCGACTTCGCCGGCGTAGCCGCCGTCGCCTTTCCAGAACGATCGTATGACATCGCGGTATTTTGCGTTCCATTCAGCCCACAGCACCGGGAAATTGCCAACCTGATAGCCGCCTTCGCCAACATCCCATGGCTCAGCGATCAGTTTAACCTGGCTGATGATGGGATCCTGGTGGATAATGGTGAAAAAACTTGAAAGCTGGTTCCAGTAATGCATTTCACGGGCAAGCGTCGAGCACAGGTCGAATCTGAAGCCGTCAACATGCATTTCGCTAACCCAATATCGCAGCGAATCCATTATCAATTGCAAGGTCTGTGGATGCACGACATTGATGGTATTGCCGGTGCCGGTGTAATCTTTGTAAAAGCGCGGGTTATCTTTGACCAGACGATAGTAGGTCGGGTTGTCGATGCCCTTGAAACTCATCGTTGGCCCATTGTGGTTGCCTTCGCAGGTGTGGTTGTAGACCACATCGATAATTACCTCCAGCCCGGCCTGGTGTAGCTTTTTTACCATCTGCTTGAATTCACGCACCGGTCCGCCGGGGCTTTTGTCAGAGCTGTAGCGTATTTCTGGTGCAAAAAACGACAGCGTACTGTAGCCCCAGTAGTTATTGAGATTCTTTTCGTAGAGGAAGGGGTCATCGATGTGCTGGTGTACCGGCAGCAGTTCAACAGTAGTTATGCCGAGTCGCTGCAGATGTTTTATGACCGGATCGGATGCCATGCCGGCATAGGTGCCGCGCAACTCAGGCGGGACATCAGGGTGCAGCATGCTCATTCCCTTAACATGCGCTTCGTAAATTATTGCGCGATGGAAAGGATGGCGTGGCGCCCGGTCGCCTGCCCAGTCGAAATCAGGGTCAATTACTATGCCAAGAGGTGTTCCGGTGGCATACTCGAGGTTTATTTCGAGATCCTGGTCGGGGCTCTGCAGATTGTAGGCAAAAAGGCCTTTTTCGTGTTGCTCAACGCCATTGATGGCTTTCGCGTAGGGGTCAAGCAGTAATACGCGGGGATTGAAGCGAAGCCCGAGTTTGGGTCGATACTGGCCATGCACCCGGTAGCCATACTGTTGGCCTGGTTGGACGCCTTTGATGTAAATGTGCCAGACAAAAGCGGTGCGATGGCGCATTGAGATGCGGGTTTCAGTGTAATCCTGGTCGAACAGGCAAAGTTCAACCCCTTCAGCATGCTCTGAATAAAGAGCGAAGTTAACGCCATTTCCATCCCAGGTTGCGCCCAGTGGATAAGGGGTTCCGGGTTTAACGTGCATCGGTCACTCCAGTTCTATCTGCATGCCTTCATATACTGCAAAAATTTCAAGCTTTGTCGATCGTGCTGCTGCTTTTGTCTGTAGTTCGCTGACAATTTCGTCGATTTCGTCATCGGTGCGGTCAGGATCGTGATGAACGAGCCCGAGTTTTTTTATATTTGCGTTAATGGCAAGATCAAGAACCTCGTTGTAGGTCGAATGGCCCCAGGTTCTCGTCTTTTGGATATCTTCGTCGGTGTATTGCGCATCATGGAAAAGCAGGTCGGCATCGCGCGCAAATTCAACATAATCCTGCACGGTTCTGCCGCCGGGATGCTGATAGCCAAGCTCGTTGTCGGTTAAGAAGACAAAACAGCTTTTGCCCTCCTTGAATTTAAAGCCATAGCCGCCATTTGGGTGGCTCAATTCAATTGATTCGACTTTCAGATGTACACATTTTTCACAGCCAGGCCCCTTGCAGCTGAAATTAAAGTCAGCCTTGAGCTGATCGAAATTCACGGGAAAGTAGGGTGCTTCAAGTTGCCGGGCAAGTGACTGCGCCATATAATTTCGCGCGGATTGTACGCCGCAGACGTTGATCTTGAATTTACTGAAATAAGCCGGAATGAAGAATGGAAAACCCATTAGATGGTCCCAATGTGAGTGAGTCAACATCAGGCACATTTCATTCGAGTCACCATCCTGCATGATCCTTTTACCGAGATAGCGAAGACCTGACCCTGCATCGACTATTGTCAGAAAACCCTCTTTGTTGCGAATTTCAAGACAGGTCGTATTGCCGCCATATTTGAGGGTGTGCTGACCCGGCGTCGGCAATGTGCCACGGCAACCCCAGACGGTTATTTTCATAATCTTTCCCCATGCGACTGTTATCGGACAGTCATTACATCTGACTGTTCAGCGACAGTATAAGCCAGCCCGATAATTTTGCCAATACTTTGGTGCAGTACTATCAAGATCGGCTGAGTATCTCTATGAGGTGGTAGCCGAACTGGGTCTGAACCGGGCCGTAGACTTCGCCGACATTGCCTGAGAACACTACCTTGTCGAATTCTTTGACCATCATGCCGGGCTGGAATTCGCCCAGATCGCCGCCTTTCTTGCCGGACGGGCATTTTGAATGCATTTCAGCGACCATGCCGAAATCTTCGCCTTTGTTGATGCGCTCAAGCAGGTCGAGGCATTCTTTTTTAGTCGATACGAGAATGTGTCTTGCGCGTGCAGTAGTCATGATTTTGCCTTTCAAGTAAATTATTTCTGGCAGATTGCCATGATGTTTTCGCTCGTTTCGTCGTCAAATTCGCAGCCGGCAGCAGCGAAGAAACTGATTTCACTGAAACCAGCCGTTGTGAGCATATCCTGCAGTTCGTCGCTGTCGTAAAGCTGCATCTGCCAGTCATCGATTATTTCCTGCGGGGCGTGAATTCCATCCTGCCAGCGGGTTATCGATTCTATGCACAGCTGTCGGTCTTCTTTGAGCAAAGAGCATGTGCGCGAATGCTGAACCAGAAGATCGTCAATTACCGCCTCGCGGCGCATTCGCCGGTATTGTGCCATGGCTTTGCCCTGCATTGCCCGGAAATTAAGTATGTCGGTGACGAAAATTCCGTTGGGATTAAGGTGCTTGCGGGCATTTTCGAAAAAGGCACAGCATTCATGCCGGGTCAGGTGCCCGATGGCATTAAAAATGCAAATGGCGGCGTCATGCTCACCCAGCCTGGCATTGCGCATGTCTGTCTTCACAAATCTGACTTTAAGACCTTTTGCCTTCTTTTTTGCAATTTTCAGCATTTCAGCGTTAAGGTCGGCAGCTGTAACCTGGTAGCCGAGGCGCGCCAGGCCGGTAGCCTGGGCGCCGGTGCCACAGGCAAAATCGACAATGCTCTCAATGCCGTTAATGTCGAAAAGCTCGTCGAGAAAGAGGTTCAGTTCCTCTGACTCGTCTTGCCCGGCAAGCTCGAAATAGTCGTAAAATCTGGCATAGGAGGCGTAGTCTGGTTGCCGGAGGCGTCCGCTTATCTTCGACATTAGAGAACGTGCGGCAGGAAATGCGGCAGCATAACTTTCCACCACGGCCAGTCGTGGTTGACATCATGGCCCCAGAGATCGACCCAGGCAGGAATCTGCTTCTGCTCGAAAATCTGCTTCATGCGCTTTGCGTCTTCGGGGTATTCCCAGGCGCCCTGACCTGAGCAGATGATAATTCTGGCCTGGCGGATCTGATCGATAAGCCAGCCGTCGTTGAGATTTGGCAGATAGTCGATGGGTGAGTTGAAGTAAACGTTCTGGTCGTAATAGTCGCCAACGACTTCTTTGAGCGAATAGATGCCGGCGAGTGCAATACAGGCGTCGAATACATCGGGGTGCCGCAGCAGAAAGTTGACTGAATGATAAGCGCCAAGGCTGTTGCCGGTAAGCGCGATTTTTATGTTACTCTGGCAGTGGTTGCGGATAAACGGCGCGACTTCATTGACAATGTATTTGTCGTAGGCTTCGTGGCGCCAGACGTTGTCGCCGATATGCCCTTCGCGGCGCAGAATCGACTGGTTATCGAGACTGTCGACGCAGAAAATCTTGACGCGGCCGGCGTCTATGTGGTTGCGGATAGTGTCGAGCATGCCAAAATCTTCAAATTCATGAAAACTGCCGCCAGCACAAGGAAAAACGAGCAATGGTTTGCCGTGATGGCCAAAAATCTTCAACTGCATGTCGTGTCCGACACTCGGGCTGTACCAGCGGTGATATTCGTTGTGCATCTGTAACTCCTCGATCAGGTGTGTGATATGTCGGCAGCGCCGCACAAAGGATTATAACAGATTTCTGCCTGTTTGCCAAAGGCAGTTTGTGCTGTTTGCATAGAGATTGTGGGTGCAGTATAATCAGTTTATTGCAGACGCAGGAGGATAAAATGCTGATTAGGTTTTTGGCTTTGATCGCAGTTCTTATGGCCACACCGGCTTTCGCCAGCCAGGAACTCTATGTTCCACCTCGTTCGCTGGAGCTGAAAATGGTTCTCAACGGCAACAAGGGCGTGAATCACTGGTTTTCTGCCGAGGTAAAATCTCTGCTCGGCTCTTTGCGAAATGTAAAAGTATATTATGAAGCCAGCGATGGTCTGGATTGTGATTTAGCGCCGGCTCCAACAGAAATTCTCGCCGAAGGTGAAACAAAAACATTTGAATTCGGAGTCAGGTTGTCCGAAAAGCAGGCTGCTGATCCGAAAACCTGGGTCAGGTTTCGCGTCGAGTATCTGCCAGATTACGCCGCCATAAAAGAGCGAATCAACAGTGACAATTCAAGCTACCCCGACGAAAATCTGCGTCAGCGGCTGCTTGAAATCATCGATCAGAATTTCATTGCCAAAGCGCATGCCATCGATGCCATCAGACATTTTTTCACAAAAACCGAAGAATAGAAACTGTTTCTTATCAGCTTCCTGATCATGAAAGCTGATTCAAATAACGCATAGCAGAACGACTAATTACGCCGAGAGCCCGAATAAACGGTCTCTATTTGGGTCGCAATGGTTGCCTTTGCAGGCTTAAAAATCGATCGCGAGCACGAGCACGAATAAGACAGGTGCTACATCAGTGCGGTGAACTGGTCGCGGAATTTGACAGCGCCGCCGTTGGCGGGGTGTCGGACTTTGAAAAATTCAATGTGTAGCTTTTCGAGCTGCAGGGCTGATTTTTCGCCTACTGCAACTATTTTTTCCGGCTCCATAAGTTTGAGCAGGCGCTGCAGGCATTGCAGGCCGGCTTCAAACTCACGCTCGACCGGCGTGCGGTTGCTGAGCATACCTTTGCTGGCTTGATAAGGGTGCCAGGGCAGGGCGTTCCAGATGGTGAAGCTGAATGGGTCGATGCCGGCGCGTAGCAGATGACCCCAGACAATCGTAGCCGTTGGCTCTGAGAAGCCGTCCTTGCGCACATCTTCCCTGCTGGTGCGCATTGGCCCGATAGTGGTGAAAATGTGCTCTGGTCTTATGCCCTTGTCGCTGAGGTGCCCCAGCAGCATTCGCTCTGAAGTCATGGCGATACCGGAAAAATGACCGCCCTGATAACCTAGAGCTTCGCCAACCAGCAGATAGCGGCATTTGCCAAGGCGCTCCTGCAGGTAGAATTTGAGGTGATTGCGCCGGATCTCAGGTGAGTTCGAATAGTCGTCATGCAACTCGTCGCGCTGCCACCAGGGGTTGAAAATGTTGCTTTCAGGCGCGTTGTGCAGTGATTCGATAAAATGGTCGATGTCTTTCATGCTCTGTCTCCCTCGGCAAACTGCAGTTCGTAAAGTTTCTGGTAATGCCCCTTATGTTTGAGCAGTTCTTCATGCGTGCCCTGTTCTACAAGGCGGCCATTATGTAACACCAGTATGCGACTGCAGTTGCGTATTGTAGAAAGTCGATGCGCGATGATCAGGCTGGTGCGGCTACTTGTGAGCTGCTGTACGGAACGCTGAATGATGCTTTCGGTTTCTGAATCAACCGAAGAGGTCGCTTCGTCTAGAATCAGAATCTCGGGGTCACTGGCGAGGGCTCGCGAAAATGCAATAAGTTGCCGCTGGCCGGCTGAAATATTGCTTCCGCGCTCGAAAATCGGAGTGGTGATTCCCTGTGGCAGCTTATCAATGAGGCTTTCCATCTTTAGTTCAGAAATGATGCGATCGAGTTTGTTCTGGTCGAAGCTGCCTTCTTCCAGAAAAATGTTGTCTAGTATAGTACCTGAGAATATGTTGACGTCCTGCTGGATCAGCCCGATCCGGCGCCGCAGTGACGAACGCGAGAATTCGCGCAGATCGACGCCGTCAAGCAGTATCTGGCCTCCCTGGTAGTCGTAGAAGCGCTTGAGCAGCGATGCCAGCGTCGTCTTGCCGGCGCCGGTATGACCGACAACTGCGATTCTTTCGCCTTTTTTGATGGTGAAACTAAGGTCTTTGAGGATCTGTTTGTCGCTGTTGTAAGCAAAATTCAGGTTGCGAAACTCAATCTCACTGTTAAGACCTTTGAATTCGCGGCCACTTTCGAGATCGGGTTCGGGCGCTTCATCGAGCAGGCCGAAAACACGCTCGGCCGAAGCCATGGCACTCTGGAAAACCGAAATCTGCTCGCTGATCTGACGTACCGGGTCGAAAAATGCCTGAGTGTAGGCGATAAAGGTGATGAGCAGGCCGATGCTGATTTCGCCGGTGCTTACCAGCCACCCACCGTAGGTGGTTACAATCGCGAGGGTAATGGCACTGAAAATGGTCACGACCGGCGAAAAGAACGAGTTGTAAAAGACTGAGGTCAGTTCGGCTTCGCGCAGGCTGGTGTTCATCTCGTCAAACTTGGCTTCGCGAGCTGTTTCCTGATTGAAAACGTGAATTACGCTCATTCCAGAAACATTCTCGGCCAGAGAAGCGTTGAGCATTGCCAGCTTAGCGCGCGCCAGCCGGAAAGTGTCGCGCATTTTGCCTTTGAGCACCCAGACGACGTAATAGAGCATGGGCGACGCCAGTAATGCAGCGAGACCGAGCTTCCAGTGCAGGGTCAGCATCATCAGACCGATACCGATGAGGACGCAGATGTCTCCGCTGACATTGATCAACGCCGCTGAAAAAAGTTCGGCCATGGTTGCGACGTCGTTGGTAATGCGCGTAACCAGGCGTCCTACCGGGGTGCGGTCGAAAAAGCTGATTGGCAGCTTCTGAATGTGCGAGAAAAGATGGGTTCGCAGTTCATGCAGCACCTGCTGGCCAGTATATTGCAGCAGCCAGTTGCGTGCCGCTAGAATGACGAAGAATGTCGCATGACCGACGGCATAAAGCAGAACATAATACAAGAGCTGTTTCTGATTTTGCACTTTGATACCAAGATCGACAGCGCGGCCAAGCAGCAGAGGCAACGAAATCTGAACCGCCGTACCGGCGAGCACCAGCAATACCGACACCAGAAAATGCGGGCGCCAGTTTTGCAGGTATGGCAGCATGCGCCTCACCAGGCCAGTATCCCACATTGGGGCCTTTATGTCGTCTTCGTTGAAATAGTCTTCCATCAGCTGCCTTCTTCGAGTTGTGCCTTGATGCGCTGGCGTTCCCAGGCCCTGGCATAGCGGCCTCCGTGCTGCAGCAGTTCTGCATGACTGCCAGACTCAACCACTTCGCCGCCGTCGAGGTATATTATCAGATCTGCGTTCTGTAGGCTCACCATACGGTGTGAAACAATGATGCATGTCTGTTTGCGCTCCTGTTTTTGCAAAGAACTCAGTATGCGCTGTTCGGTTTCGGTATCGACGGCGCTGGTGCAGTCATCGAGCACCAGTATTGGCCGCTCTGCCGCCAGCGCCCGCGCCAGCGAAACTCTCTGTTTCTGACCACCTGAAAGGTTGACACCACGCTCGCCGAGCATGGTTTCGAGTCGGCCGGAAAAATCTTTTAAATCGTCAGCGAGGCCGGCACGCTGTGCAAAAGCCTCGGCCGCCTCGCTGCGCGTCTTGTCGGAGCAGGCAAACAGGATATTCTCACGTATCGTTTCTGAGAACAGAAATGTTTCCTGGGGTACATATGAAAAAAGTCGGCGCAGGTCGGGCAGGTCGATTTCATGCGAGTCTTTGCCGCCAATTCTTATCTGTCCGCTTTCCGGCGAGAACATTTTCATGAGAAGGCGCAGCAGCGTGCTTTTTCCACAGCCGACCGGACCGGTAATCCCGAGCGTTCTGCCTTCCGGCAGTTTGAAAGAGATGTTTTTGAGCGCCGGTTGTGATGCGCCGGGATAGGTGAAGCAGAGGTCTGCCAGTTCGATTGCATAACCGGCCGGGATCTCGACTTTGTTTGCCATTACCGGCTTCTGGTCGGTTTCGTTACTATCGACAAGACTTTGTGCAACTGGTTCACGCAGAATCTGCAGGCAGCGTTCCATAGATGCCATGCTGCGCTGATAGAGGTTGATAATCCAGCCGACAGCCATCATTGGCCAGCTCAACTTGAGCATATAGGCTTCAAAAGCCATGAACGAGCCGAGAGTGATGGTTCCGGCGACAACCATGTTGCCGCCAAAATACAGTAGAATTACCATGCCGGCTGCAATCACCAGGTCGAGAGCCGGGTGAAAAAAGGCTTCGACATTGGCCAATCTGATCTTATCTTTGACAAATTCACGTCCGCAACTGCTGAATCTGCTTATTTCGCTGTCCTCAGTGTGAAAGCCCTTGATAACGCGTATGCCAGAGAGGTTTTCTTCAGCTTTTGACGAGAGATCGGAAAGCCTTGCCTGCACGTCGCGCGAACGATTGTGAATCGTGTTTTTGACCAGCACGACAAGGATCGGCATCATCAGGAATGGCAAAAGTGTTATCAAAGTAAGCTTCGGCGAGAGCCAGATCATAATGAACGGAATGGTCAAGAAATAGAAAGATGCGTCAAGCGTAATCAGAACACCGATTCCGAGCATGAAGCGGATTTCCTGAATGTCGTTGGTCAGGCGCGACATGATGTCGCCGGTGCGGGTGCGACTGAAGTAGTGAAACGGCAGTTTGAGCAGGTGTGAGAAGAGTGCTTTTCTCAGGTCATAGACCGATTTGTGTGAGGTGCCGAGGAAGAACTGGCGCCAGAAAAACCTGAATACTGCCTGTATTATTGCGGTCACCAGCAGTCCAATACCGCAGTAAACAATAGTGCGTATTTCACCACCGCGTTCTATGGCATCAATGGCCAGTTTTATAATGATTGGCGGCATGATGTCGGCGATATCTACTATAATCAGAGATGATACACCGTACAGAAGATGCCGGCGATAAGGCCGGAGCAGTTCCAGGGTATATTTCTGTGCTGTGATGTGGTTCTGCGCCTGTTGATTCATACCCGCAAGGCTAAACCCCGCCGTTGTGATTGTCAATCACTAACTGCGTCAGCCACTGCACAAAGGGTGTCATGCCGGCCTGTTCGATTCGCGCAGCATTCGTCGCAGCACTTTTCCGACAGCTGACTTGGGAAGACTGTCGCGAAACTCGATATCGCGCGGAACCTTGTAGTTTGCCATGTTTTTGCGACAGAAGTCGATGAGGTCTCTGCGGTCAATGGTTGCGCCATCGGCTGGAACGACGAACGCGCGAGGGGCTTCGCCGCGTGTCGGGTGTTTGATGCCGACGACCACGGCTTCTTTGATCTTAGGGTAACGGAAAAGGATCTCTTCAATTTCGCGTGGGTAAATATTGTAGCCGCCGCTGATGATAAGGTCTTTTTTGCGGTCGGTTACATAAAAATAACCTTCAGCATCACGGTAGCCTATGTCGCCAGTATAGAGCCAACCGTCGCGCAGAACCAGGTCGGTCTGGCCAGGCTGCAGATAATAACCTTTCATGACCTGCGGGCCTCTTATAACTATTTCGCCATGTTCGCCATCGGGCATTTCACGGGTGCCGTATTCGACATCGACGATTTTTGCTTCGGTAGACGGCAACGGCAGGCCAATTGATCCTGGCTTGCGGTTTCCGAAGATCGGATTGAAATGGGTGACGGGCGAGGTTTCGCTGAGGCCGTAGCCTTCGACGATTTTTGCACCGGTTTTTTGCTCGAACAGTTCCATCTGATTGACGACCAGCGGTGCTGAGCCTGAAATGATAAGTTTGAGCGACGAAAGGTTGTAACTGTCGATGTCTTTCTGGCTGAGGCAGGCATTGAATATAGACGGGGCCGAGGCCATGCAGGTGATTTTCTCAGTTTCAACCAGGTTCAGCAGGGATTTCGGCGTAAAGCGTGGCAGTGGAATCATCGTGCTGCCAAGCGCTACCGGCAGGATTACCGTTACAGTGAGTCCGTAGATGTGAAAGTAGGGGAGGACTCCGACAAATTTTTCCTGCCCGGGTTTCAGAACGTGAAACATTCTCTCGCTCTGTAAAACGTTGGCGGCGAGGTTGGCATGGGTGAGCATGCAGCCCTTTGAGATTCCGGTGGTGCCGCCCGTATACTGCAGAACGGCGAGGTCTTCAGTCGGCTTTATATTGTTGCAGCAGTAGCCTGAATTTTCATGCAGAAGCGCCGACCAGCTGAAAACGCGCTCGTTGTCGATTATCGTTGCAGCCGATTCCGCGGTTTCCATTACGATAAAAGCTTTTTCGAGTCGGGTGTTGGCAAAGACCGGGGCTAACTTTGCCCAGAGCTGCTCGTTGGCAATGACGAAGCGTGCGCCAGAGTCGTTGAATTGATGAACCAGTTCCGATTCCATGTAAAGAGGATTGGTCATAACACCGACTGCGCCAGCTTTTATCGTGCTCCAGAAGGCCAGAATGGTTTCGCTGCAGTTGGGCAGAAATATAGCTATACGTTCCTGCTTTTCGATTCCGTGAATTCTGAGATTGCCGGCAATTTTGCTGGTAATTGCTGCAAATTCCCGGTATCTCATGCTGATCTTGCCGTCATGTATGGCTGTATGCTCGGGGTAGTTGTGGGCGGCTGCCTCGATAAAGCTGGTTAACGGCGGCAATTCGCGTGTGATTTCGGGCGGTACTACCTGATCATAACTTTTCAGCCAGACTTTTTCCATTTGCTGTCTCCTGCAATTGTTTGCATAGTTTTAGCACAAAATATAACGGTCCGGTAGATGCCTCCCCGCAAATTTCTGCAGCTCTTATGCGCATGTTTTTTTTGGTGGCAGGATATGATAAACTACTGGCGTAGTATAAAATATCACGTATATTTTTATAAGATTTCTACCACAGGATGGATAAATATATGACAGCACAAATCATAAAGCGACTCACAGTTATGGGGCTGCTTGTTTCAGTTTTCATTTTTTCAGGATGCGGCGGGGGCGGTGGCAGTAATCCAGCGGCTCCAGGCACTGATTACTCGACAACCTCTGAGCTGGCGCCTAATACGCTTTCTTCTCTGGCTGCGCCGGCTGAAGTTTATGAACATAGTTCAACTGCGGGCAACGTATCGGTCAAGATGCCGGTTGAGTCGGGCGTTGCCGTTGACTATGCCCTGGTGGTAGTTAATTCATCCAATAAGGCGCAGTCTATCAAGTTGCGGCCGGAGTCTTACGTTCTCTCTGGCTCTCTGCTGGCTCAGGCCGAAGCGGAATCGCTCAAGGCTTCGCGCATTTCGTTTTCTCCAGCCGATTCTCTGGTCGAAGCCCGCGCCAGACAGGCTCCGTTCGAAGAAATGATGCGCAAAGATTTCGTCAACAGCCTCCGAAATGCGGGTGGTTCGTCGGCGATCCGCCAGAATCGCACTCTGCGTGCCAGCGATCATTCCGGGGAAAAGGAAGGCGATATTGTTAATCTGAACATTATAGTTTCCTACGGTTGGGTTGGGCAAACTTACAGTTCGCGCCGTTGCAAATTGGTGCGTATGACTGATAACTGCAAGATTTTTGTCGATCAGGATCCTTATGATGGATTAAGTGCTGTCAGTGGAGCTTATGCCATGTCTGATGACGATATTAACCATATTGCCACCGAATTCGAAACCTACATATATCGTCTGATGAGCGATAATTACGGTCAGGTCTACGACATTGACGGCGATAAAAGGCTTTCGATCGTGTTTTCTCCGGTATATCCCAAAGTTGGTTTTGCCGGGCTTTTCAATACCATTCACATGAATCCTACCAATCCTGATGACAGCAATCAGCGCGATATGATCGGTATCTGGACGCCGCATGCCCTTTCCACCAGCACTTCAACTGGCGACAAGTGGCGCATGGATTCGCGCGAGACTATAGCGCACGAAATGCAGCATGCGATAAACTTCTCCTACAAGGTTTTCCCGGGCGGTAAATTCAAATACCCTGATGATAGTAATTTCACCGAGAATGAAAACTCGTATCTTGAGGATATGTGGCTCGATGAAAGCCTCTCAGTCGGTTCTGAGGCCCGCTATAGACTGGCTCGTGGTCAGGCTTCGGTACACGAAGCCCGTTTTGATTCATGGGCCTCGAACACAAGTTCTACCTCTGGTCCGCATAGTTACGGACTGACCAGTTGGGCTTCATCTTTGGGGCATTATGGTCAGAAGGGTCTATTCAACTATTATCTTTTCGAGCAGTATGGCGGTGACAAGATCAAATCCATGGTTCAGAGCCAGACAACTGGCGTGAATAATATCGAGGCTGTATACGGCAAGTCCATGAAGGAACTGGCAAAAGGCTTCTCTATGGCTGTTATCAACGAAAGTCTGAGAAATGAAGGCTTGACAAGTGTCGGGTCTATTGCCCCCAGCTACAAGTTTTCAAAACCGGTGGGTCTCAACTTGGCGGAACAGGTGGTAACGCTTGGCTATACGCCGATCAGCCTGTCTGTTCCGGGGATGGGCACTGCCTACTATCTGCTCAAACAGCCGGCTGATTTTGCTGGCGGCGAAGAATTTCAGTTCAGAGTCGAGTCTACGCAGAGTGAACCGGTTGAAATAATGCTCATGCGCCTGCCCAACCCGTAGGTTGGTTCTGATCGTGACAGGCCACTAATCGGCGATTGTGGTGGGGGCAGCCGGGGCTGGAACTGGTTCTGGCTGTTTGTGCTTGAGGGTGCGTCCGCGGTGCTTGACGTGGGCGTCGAACCATTCGAACATTTCTACTAGAGTGTGCAGAATTGATTCGCGTGCTTCGTAGCTGTGCCCTTCGAACGGCAGCACAACGAGGCGGACGGTGCCGCCGTGGCCTTTTATCGCTCCAAACATGCGTTGGCTCTGAATCGGGAATGTTCCCGGATTCGGGTCGTCGGCACCGTGCAGCAACAGGATCGGCTTTTTGATCTTGTCGGCATGGGTAAAGGCAGACATCTGGGTATAAATGTCGCGCGCCTCCCAGAAGGTGCGGCGTTCGCCCTGAAAGCCGAATGGCGTGAGCGTGCGGTTGTAGGCACCACTGCGTGCAATTCCGGCAGCGAACAGGTCGGTGTGCGCAAGCAGGTTGGCGACCATGAAGGCGCCGTATGAATGGCCGGCGATCCCGATGCGATCGCGGTCGGCCACGCCAAGTTCGACGAGCTTATCGACAGCGGCTTTGGCGCCTGCACTGATCTGCTCGACAAAGTTGTCGTTGGCAGTAAGCGGGTCGCCGACAACTGGAATTGTGGCACTGTCGAGCACGACATAGCCGCGCAGCAGAAAGAACAATATCGAAGTGCCGCTGATGCGTGCGTATCGGTTGGTTGCCGCCCGCACCTGTCCGGCGGTGCTGATGTCTGTATACTCACGTGGATATGCCCATACTATGGCCGGGTATCGGCGTCCGGGTCGATAATTGAGAGGGTAGTAGAGAGTGCCTGAGAGTGGTATGCCATCGTTGCGTTCGTATTTGATCAGCTCTTTCTTTACGTTTGCAAGTTCCGGCGCCGGCGGTTCAAACGAAGTCAGTGCGCGCGGTTCGCCGGCGGTGTGGGCGGCGATGCTCCGGGTAAAGTAATTCGGCGGAGTTTCAACGTCTTCTCGACTGGTGATAATCGTTTTAAGGCTGTTATCGGCGAAATCGACGAAGCTTTCGAAAACTTCATTCCCCGACACTATTATGTCCTGTTTTTCGCCGTTGAAAAGGTTATAGCGGCGCAGAAACGGGCAAAACCCTTGTGGTGTCGCGCCTTTGCCATCGAGATAGACCCAGCTGTCGTCTTCAAGAATCGCGAGAGATTCACCTGCGCTGTTGACACGGTAGACCATGGTTCCTTCATCGTTATACTGGTCAGAATAGTTGCGTGAAAAAACGACATGGCTTTCAGAAGCAATATTATTGCGGCTCATGTCGATAATTCGCGATTTGATCCACTTGGTGTCACGGTCGTAATCCCAGATCATCGCCATGTCTTTTTTGTTGAACTGGTCGAGCCCGGAATAGCGCATAGGCAGTCGAATAATTTCGCGAGGTTCGCCTGTGAATGGTGCTTCAAAAGCTTTCAGGACATCTCTGAATTCAGCGCTGCGGTTAGGATCGCCGCCGTCGAGAGCTTCGATCCAGCACAGGGTTGCCGGTTGCATTCTCTGCCAGAAAGGCGAACGCATGCCGGTGATGACACCCTCAATCGGAATTTCTTCGCCGGCCGGTTGTTGAGCCAGGGTCTTGAGGTGGCGGCCGTTGATATCCCACAGCTCGTAACGATGGGCAAAACGCCCGACGGTGACGGTTCGCGAGAAAGGCCGCTCGATAATTTTTACCAGAGAGAACCTGCCGTCAGGAGAGGAAGAGACATTGCTGATAAGTGCTGGTGGGCCAAATTTCGCCCCTTTGCCGGTGGCGACGTTGTAGCTGTAAATCTGCGCGGTAGCGTAATATTCAAAAAGTTTTTCGTCGTGGTCTGTTTGAATCAGATCCTGAAAAGTGCGTACCTGTGAGACGCGCCCGCTGGTTTCCTGTATGTCGGGAGTTTCCGGTAACAGAGGGGCTTCCGGTGGCAGGCCGCGTTTCTCGGGCCAGAGCGGAACATAGAGCGTCCGGCTGTCGCGGCTCCACCAGAACGGGGTCAGCAGCACCGAGTTGAGCCGGGGCGGTGACAGGCGCCGGCTGGTTCCCTTAAATGGATCGAAAATCCAGACTTCTGAACCGCCTTTTTGATAGAGCGCTGCGACAAAAAGCTTGCCATCTGGCGACCAGGTAGGGTGCCCGAATTTTTTGCCGTCGGGAAGCTTTATAGGTGTGGTTTTGCCGGTTTTGAGGTCGAGCAGCTGCATCGACTGCACGTAATAGCTACGCTTCGGAATGTTGTAGCGCGTGAGAATACGCATGCCGGCCAGCCTGGCCTGCGGCTCGGCGAGATCTTCGAGGCTGAGCTGAGTGGTTGATTCGACCAGCAGCGCAGTTTTACCCTGCGGGTTAACGGTCAGTTGTGGCGGGTTGGGTTTATCGACTATTCTTACAACCTGTTTGTCAGGAACGCGGTAACCTTGTTTGGCCATAGTGTGATTCACTGCTGAGAGAGAAAACACCAACAGACATATCAGCAGCCTGGTCAGTTTGTTTTTTCCCATAAATGCACCCTTTCAATTTTTTTTTAATACTAATTGAAACTGACTCTAATAACAACCGCATCGCCGGCAAATCAACAATTTTTGTGCAAAATAGCAGGCATCGCAGGTGGATTCTGCGACTTCGCCTGACCCTGCTTTGCTGCAGGCTTCGCATGGCGACGAGCGGCTCGTGCAGCATTACAAAGATGGGAAATCGAGCCGGCAAATAAAAAGGCCGGGGCGATAGGCCCCGGCCTCTGTAAAGCTTTTGAGTGAGATTTCAGCGGGCGAAAACGTAACCGAGCTTTTTGGTAAAATTGCCGGCAATAGACGCAACGCTTGAGAGAGCGTTGCCGGCTGCCTGTGCAACCCAGCCGGTAGCCTTTACCAGGCTGCCTGCAACAACAGCAGTGCCGCCGAGCAGAGTGTTGCCAAAGCCGCTGCCATTGAGCTTAGATTTGCCCCAGTCGACGATCTTGTTGCCGCCTGCCTGAATACCTTTGCCGGTTACGCCGAGAACGGTTCCGGGAATTCCGAGAGTGCATTTAACGATGCCGCCGGCAAGCTGCATTGGAGCAATGCGTTTGAAGCCGGTAACTACATCGTTGATGCCGCTGGCCATGGTGTCTTCAACAGCAGTATTGAAGTTGAAGTTGAAGGCCGCCGGTGACTGCATTGCTTCGCGCGGGCCGTTGATATCTATCAGCAGGTTTTTGTAGCCAAGCAGACTGTTGGGGAGCTTGTTTCCTACCGGGTCTTCCCAGGCTGCTTTGAATCTGTCTATGTCCATACTGTAGCCCTTGCTGCTGCCCCAGTAGGAGTCACGCATTTTGACGCCGGTTACGTTGCCGCTGCTGTCGGTAGTATAGCCATAAATAGTGACCCAGTGCGGAGTGCCACTGCCTGAATCGACCAGTGCGATGACCGGTTTGCCGGAATCAATTTTGTTGGTAATGTCTGTAATTGAAGCGTTGTGGCGCTGTACGGCATCGACGCCGTTCATGTTGAGGTATTCGACGATCGTCGGCGGAGCTGTGAAGATACCAGCCGGATTGGAGTTTTTATAGGCGGTCTGCGGATCATGCGGAATTCCCATGCCATGGAACACCGAGGTCATGGCAAACTGGCCGCAGTAGTTGTCGCCGTCGATACTTATCTGCTGATTATCGAAGCCGGGAAGTTCCTTGCTGGCTTCAGCCGTGGGGGCGGAAGCTTCGCCGCCGCCGGTTGCAAAAACTTTTTTGACTGTTTCTTTGACTCTGTCGGCAGCCTCTTTGACCTTGTCCTTGGTAGACTGCGAGATTTCGAACTGCTTTCTTACTTCTTCGTAATGTCGCTTGGCAGCTTCAACCTCATTGGCAAGATCTTTCCTGGCGCCGGTAACCGTGTTGTTGAGCGAATCCACATACTGTTTGTACAGCCGCTCGTATTTCATGCGTGCTTCTTCGAGATCACGCTGCAGTTTTTCAGCGCCAAGCACCGAAGTGAGCATGCACAGCAGAACGACACATGCAAGCACTAACCCTGTCTGTTTGAATATTCTATTCATAGCGACCTCCATTCAATGGCCGTAATCTTCAAGTTTACCTTCAATTATAAGAATAGAAGCAGCAAGCGTCAATGTACCGGCGCGAAAAATCGTGATTTTGTGATTTGGATCTGGGTCAGAATTATGAAATCCGGTTAAACTGTCTGGTTGATTTTTTCCTTGAGAATACTCTTTTACAATGCTGAAACGAGTTTGAGCAGGCGTGAAACGAGTATGTCAAATTTGTCTGAATCAACGGCTTTCTGGGTGTTGATGATCGTGCATGAAAGCGTGTAGAAGGGCGATTTTGGGGTTTTCTGCAGGAGCCAGGTGTAATTGAGTACGCCGGGTTCGCTACCGCCCTTGAAGCCGGCAATGTGCCAGTCCTTTTTATTGACCAGTCCGGTTGCCGGGTTGATGCGGATCAGGTGATTGTCGCGCAGCGAATAGATAACATCGCAGAGGTTGCGGGTGCTGATAAACCATTCGATTTCTTCAACTAGAATTGGCTCGTTAAGTTGATAGATTGCCGATAAAGATGCAATCTCGGATGGTTTAATCGCGTCCATGGCGGCGAGAACTGCCTTTTTGCCGGCGGCGTCGGCCTTGAGGTATTTTTGTGCATCGGCCGGGAAAAAGAACTTGAGCTTGAGCACCTGGCTTGTATTGTAGAGATCGACGCAGCTGGCAGGAAAATAGCCGCGCAGTTTATCGACGCCGATCAGATTGTAGATGTGATCGGTTGCGGTGTTGTCGCTCAGTGAGATCATCAGGCCGGCGAGAGTTTCGAGCGTGTGCCGACTGCCGGCTGGCCATTCCTGCAGCAAGCCGCTGGGAAATGATCGCCAGTCTTCGCGTAACTCGACTACATCAGCCCAGGCACGTTCCCCTTTTTTGATCGAATCATCGAGCGCCTTCAGCAGATAGAGTTTGAAAGCGGATCCACAACCGAGAGGCTTGTCGGGGTTGATTATAAGAATTTCTTCTTTGTCTGCTTTTAACGGGTCGCGCCGCTCCAGGCAAACGCTTATCTCGCCTGCAAGCTTTTTGAGCTCACTTGTGACTGCTTCAAAAGTATCGCTGGTGAATTCAGGGGCTCCGAACCAGAGGGTTGAAATTTTGTTGTCGGCATCGATCTTGATCTTTGAGTCAGCCTCTCCCTTTTCAAAAATCAGGCGATAACCGTTGTCAGCGCTGCGTGCTTCCTTGTATTTGCCTAACGCATCAACATAAATTTGTTTTATTTCTATGATTTTTGCAGCTGGAATAACGTTGAGAAATTCGCGAGCAAAGTATTGTTCGACCTGCTTCTCATCGCTCGAAAAAATCCGACCGTATGCTTCCTGCGGTGAGAGATCGGCGTTGTCGGCCCAGCATGGCAGAACAAAGATTAAACCAGTCAAAATCGCCAGTATCGCTTTTTTCATGATGTGCTCCCTGATCTATTTAGATGTTCAGCATAACCCATTCAGGTAAATGCTGAACTGGTGTCTTGAACGATGGTAATCATGTCAGCTTTCGATATCGTCCGGATCTTGCATGCGCAGAGATCTTACAGATGCAAACTTGAATCCCGCCTCCAACAGCGCAGCTTTGCCGCGGGCAGTTAGATCAGAGATATAGATGAATTCATCGTGACCGTCAACAGGATAAGCTCTGATCCGGTACTGTGTTGCCAGAGGAAACTCTCTGAGAACAACGCGAACAGGCCGCGAGAACTGCGTGTATGGGCTGGTAAGCGCGACGTCGCGTAGTATCTGGCGAACCAGCTCAGCATCATGTTCGGGGTGCAGATAAAAAAGGGCTGAGCACTGTTGCTCGCGGCAACCATCGTTGGCATTGCCTACGCTGTTGTTCCAGATACAGTTGTGGGGAATAGTCACTGCGTCATCGTCAGGTGTGACAAGCTTGAGTGAGCGTAGATTGATTGACTGAACTTCGCCATATACGCCGTTGACGGTAACGCGGTCGCCAACGCGGTATGGTTGCTCGTAAACCGCTATGATTCCTGCAATCAAGCTTGAGGCAAAGTCCTTGAAGGCAAAACCCAGAGCAAGGCCGATCGCGCCAAAGAAGGCGATAAAGTTCTGCATGCTAGGCTTGACTATAGTTGGAACAAGCAACAACAGTGTGATACCAGTTATCAGAAGTCTGAAAATCGGTATCATCGGTAGCAGGTAATAACTGAATCTTGGGGGCAGCAGCCGTGCCAGGGCTGGAATAAATCTTCTGGCCAGGCCGCTCAAAACTAGAGCTGTGATGATCAGCAAAAAGATATATAAAAATGGTATCTGCTCAAAATCTCTGAAAATCTGCTCGGGAGAGGTGATTTCAGGTGTCATGATTACATTGCATCCTGCAGGTGATCCTGTTCGGCGAGAAAGCGTCTGATGGCCGGGTAACCCTGCCAGCTGGCGCGCCAGACTTCGTTTTCGTTAACAATAATACCAGCCTTCTGCATTCGGTTCAACAGGCCGATTAGCCGGTCTTTTTCAAGACTGAGCAGGTCGAAAACAACATCAGTTTTGAGCCCGTCGTGCTGAAGAAGAAACAGCAACAGAAAAGCCCCGGCCTGACCAATGTCAGCGGGTAGGGCCGGAAGTTCGACGTCGCCGAAAGCTTTCACCCAGATAGTTTTTGCCGTCGCGGTGGCAGCGGCATCCTTGTCGGCAACTTCGCGTGCAATCTCGGCTACATCTTCGCCTGGCGCCAGCTTTAGGCTGTTACGCCAGATCGACCAGGCGACCAGCGGGATTCCGCGTGATTCAACCGCCAGTTTTTTGATAAAAGCAGAGGGAAATGTAGCCACCGAGCTGTCTGCTTTTATCGCTGCTGAGTCGAGCCTGCCTTTTCCTGTCATTTCAGGTGGTAGTATGAAGCTGCCTGTGTCTGCCTGCCTGAACACGGTGGGACGATAACTCTTTCGCGATTCAAGCGAACAGAAAAGAGTTTGAAGATCTTGGGCAGAAAGACTTTGCAGGTAGTAAAACCGGCTGAAGCTGTCGCGAATCTGCATGGCAGAATCCAGATAATGCCAGAGCCAGCTGTTGCAGCCAATTATACAGCGCTGCCGGCTATGGAAAAGTCGTGCTATGAGTTTTCTCAGGTGTTCCAGCCCGTTGTAATGACGCAGAAAAAATGCTTCGAGCCTTGGAATAACCAGGGGTTCTTCGCTTTTTGCCGGCAGATTTTCGATCCAGCTGAAATCGCGGCCGCGCAAAATATTGTAGTCTGGTGCAGGCAGAACAGGCCAGTTGTTGTTTTTTGCCAGTAGCTGAAACATTTCACCCAGACCGCTGCCGTAAGGTGCAACTATTACGCGAGAATTTCCCTCGGGGGTGTCGTCTTCGAGCCAGGGTAGAAGAAGTTCCTTTATTGAAGCCGCGGCTTTTTCCCATTCAGGATATGGCGCGAGCCAGTCGATCAGCGATCTCGGGGCACTTTTGAGTTCGCTCTGAACAGCCTCCATGCCGCCATCGCCAGCTTCCTCGCCGATGCCTGAAAACAGTTTCTCAAAAAACGAATGTGCCGTTTTGCTGGCGGGTTCGGCCGGTAGTTCAAACTTCCCGGGCTTAACAAACTTCCAGAAGCTGAGGCTGGTTTCTTCAGACAATTGTGCGAGTCTCCTGACTGGTCATTCTGCCGCTGATTCTACCACGGGTTATCCAAAAGTCATAATTCTGCTGGGTTCCTTTTGTTGGCGCGCTTTTGCAAGACCTTCGTCGCGGCTGCTGATTTCGTTTTGCTGGCCAGAAACTTTTTGAGCTGCAGAACTGCAAGCTCTTTGGCTTTGGCTTCGACCTCGATTGTGATGTCGCAGTCGAGTTGCAGCCATTGGCCGGGAAAGTCTGCTGTATCTATATAATCGTGGTGACGATATGGCTGCTTGCCCTGCCAGCCATCCAGCGGGCTGGAAAGATGGAACATTGGTTCACGCCTCCAGGTTTTCAGCGCAGCAGCAGTGGCTTCTTCGATGCTGAGACCATCGGGTCGGCAGCGATGATGATGGACATCGTAAACAAGCGGAATCGCAAGCTCATGGCACAATGGCAACAGCTCTGACGGCGCATAGGTTTTATCGTCGTTTTCGATCGTCACACGTTGTCGGGCTGGTGGTGAAAGTCGCTTAAAAGCTTCGGTAAAGCGCCTGAGTGCCGCCGGTTTGTCGCCATAGCCACCGCCGGCATGAATATTTATCACATCGGCACCGACCCACTCGGCGACTTCGTTCTGATATTCTATCTCAGCAAGAGAACTGGCAACAGTCTGCGGGTTTGGCGAATTGAGCACAACGAACTGATCTGGGTGAAAAGACGCACGCAGAGCATGCTGTCGCAGCAGATCGCCGCATTGTTTGAAGACAGTGACGATATTTTTTCCATCAGGCAGTTCTTCTACCTGATAAACCAGTTGTGGGTGCGTTTTGAGCGGAAGTATCTGACTGTTGATGCGAAAACAGCCGATGCCGGCCTGGGCACAGAACTCATATGCCTGTTTGAGAGCTTCGGCATTGGCGAGGCAGAGTCGCGACAGTTTTTGCAGTCGCTCGTTTTCAGGCAGCTTGAGCAGATGCGTGGCGGTCGTAGTCGAAAATTTTATCGGCTGTTCGACGAACAGGCAGCATAACCCAAGTCTTATCATCTTTTTCTCCTGCGCTAATATTGCGCTATTGTATCATATCTGATAACTTCTGACGCAATTGAACGGCCGCACAAAACGGGGTTAAATTATGGGTGGTTTCAGTGTATAATCACACAAAATCATACCGAATAACTACAGGAGAATAATCATGGCAAAAAAACTGGTAATAGTAGGATCCGGTCCGGCCGGCCTGACAGCGGCAATTTATGCGGCGCGGGCCGATCTGCAGCCGGTAGTAGTTGAAGGTTTTATGAAAGGTGGCCAGCCTGGTGGTCAGCTGATGACAACCACTGAGGTCGAGAATTTTCCGGGTTTTCCTGAAGGCGTAGATGGTCCTGATCTTATGAGCCGCATGCGCAAACAGGCCGAGCGCTTTGGTGCCGAATTCATCATGGAAGACCTTGATTCAGTCGATTTCGCCAGTCGGCCATTCACTCTTAGCAATTCTACCCGCACGATGACGGCGCATTCGGTTATCATTGCCACCGGTGCCAGTGCTCAGGTGCTTGATCTGCCAAGCGTTAAAACGTTCTGGGGAAAGGGCATTTCGGCTTGTGCAACCTGCGACGGTGCTCTGCCGATCTTTCGCAATCAGGTTATCGGGGTCATTGGTGGCGGCGACTCCGCTATCGAAGAAGCCTCGTTCCTGTCCAGATTCGCTTCTAAGGTGCTGCTTATTCATCGTCGCGATGAATTCAGAGCCAGCAAGGCCATGCAGAAACGCGCGTTTGATAACCCTAAAATCGAGGTTGTTTTTGATTCTGTGCTCGAAGAAGTTTATGGCAGCCAGTTTATGGAAGGCATCAAGCTCAAAAACGTTAAGACTTCGCAGATCAGCGACTATGCTTGCAAGGGCCTGTTCATGGCAATCGGCCATACTCCGAATACCGGTTTTGTAAAAAATGCCCTCGAAGTCGATGCCAAGGGCTATATCAAGGTAAAATCGCCTTCAACTGCGACTTCGGTCGAAGGTGTTTTTGCGGCCGGAGACGTTGCCGACCCGCATTACCGGCAGGCAATCAGCGCCGCCGGAACCGGCTGTGCTGCGTCACTAGATGCTGAACGTTGGTTGCAGGCCAACAATCTGGGCTGAAAACCGACGCGTTCTTGAATACTTTATCGGGCTCGGGTGGCCAGCAGGCCACACAGCCCGAGAACCGCGCCACCGCTCAAAAGCTGTAGCAAAGGCAGAGCAAAAAACCGGCGCAGTGCCAGAAAAAATGCAAAAATTGCTATTCCGATCGCAGTAAAGGCGAAAAACCAGATCATCTGTTCTCTCCTTATTTTTTCAGCTGTTTGAGAAGTTTTTCGGCCAGCGGCCAGGCTGGCAGGTCAGAAAGTGCCTGTTCAAGGTGCTTAATTGCGGGTGTTTTCTTTTTAAGGCTGTTTTCGAGTATGGCAAGGTTGTAATAAAGAAATGGCCTGGTGTAGACGGGTTCCATGGTTGCCAGTCGCCGGGCCAGCTCTTCAGACCGTTTGCTGGTTACTGCCTGCAGGGTCAGTTGGTTGGCTTCGATCAGGTCGGCGGCAACTGCTGTCGGCAGCATAAAAGTTTCGCCGTTTTTCTTCTCGATCGTTATCGGCTCGCTGTTAGTTTCGAAGCGGCGCAGAAGCATTCTGGCAGCTGATTCAGATTTTGTCAGGCTGCCGCTTCTTATCGCGGTTGAATAGACTTTGAGCCCTTCAGCGGTAATGCCTTTGCCGAGGCCTTCCGGTGGGTACCACAGATAGTATTTGCAGTCATCGGCTTCAAAGTCGTTTCTGAAAGTGGCCTCTGGCATGGTGCTGATGGCGATGTCGTCGCTCAGCAATACTGGCAGTGAAGTTCCGATAAACAGCGGCTGCGAAATAGTTTTGATCTCTTCTTCGACAATTTTGAGAGTCAAAGGTTCTTTTGCGTGATTTTTGGCAGCCAGTTCAAGCAGGCCGTCGCGATCGGGCATGGCTCTGATATCGAGCTCGATCCACCCGGCAAAACCCGGCTTTACATTGATCTTGTGCATAAATAACGTTTTTTCGCCCTTTTTCAGTGTCTTGCGTTCGTGTCGGTCAACAGGTATGTTGAGTTCAGCCGGAGCATACAGTCGTGAAGATATATCACTGAGATCGACCTGGTCTGCTTTGACCATGACGCTGATGACCAGAATGCCTTCTTCAGGTTTCCATTCGGCCAGTGAAAAGCTCGTGCTGTGCCAATCAGGCAGCCTGACCTGCGGCGTCACCGCCTGCGCTTGATGTGAATTCATGAACATGCAGCAGATGACCAAAAGTAAGGCAGTGCGTATGACTGGCATGAAAAAGCTCCTGATAATTAATTTCGCTTTTGATTTTACTCTCGGCTACTGTTTTGGGCAACAGCTGTTTTTGTTCGCAGTCTGTTGCCAGACTCAGGCAGTAAAACCATGGTCAGAGCAATAAAGATGAGGGCAGTGCCAGCGGCACCAGCCCAACCAAGGCTTTCTCCAAATAGAAGGTATGATAGAACCGCACCCGATACCGGCTGTAGATATATCAGAAAACTTGCCAGTGACACCGGAATCATTTTCAGGGCGCTGTTCCAGAGAGAGTAGGTGATCACCGAATTGAATATTGCCAGATAGAACAAAACCGCGACAGTCTGCCAGTTCCAACTGCCAAAACCGGTTGTTGCCGCCTCGATAATGGCGAATGGCAGCAGCATGAGAGCGCCGAGGGTAAAGGTGTCGCGGCAGATAGTGCGCCAGTGATATTTCGCGCTCAGGCGCTTTCCGGTAATGCCATACATCGCCCATGCGAACTGTGGCACAAGCGTAAGCAGGCATCCGACCCAGATCTGCCAGGGAAGCAGATCACTTCTGCCACTGCCGGCATCCCCCCCAAGTAGTGCCAGTCCGATAAGTGCCATTGCAATCGAATTGAATTGGACCGCTCGTAGCTTTTCTCCAAGCAGCAGCGCCGCCAATATTACGGTGAACAAAGGTGGCGTGCCTGAAAGCACCGAAGCAGCGATTCCAGGTGCCCAGACCAGGCCGAAGTTCATTCCCAGTATAAGCAGAAAGACGCCCCAGAACGCCAGCTTTCCGAAGCATCTGCGGTCTACTGCAGCAACACCATGTAGAGGTAGACTACGTTCTGAGAGCATAAATATTAGACCGGCAATCAGAAAACGCAGAAAACCAAGCTGAACCGGCGGCACATCAGCCAGCACCAGCTTGGTGAGGGGATAGGCCGCGCCCCAGATCAAAGCTGCCAGCGCAACCCTTAACGAACCCTTAACCGTTGTATTCATCGCCGCCATTATAAAGCTTTCTTTCCCCCTATACCAGCCTGCTTTATTCGTGCTTGTAATCGAACCCGATACCGATTTTATGAGACAACAACTATACGAGAAGTATCGGGAGTTATAAAATGGTTGTCTTTGCAGTATTCATGACCATTAAAAAAAACAGCTCTCGATAGCTGGACGTACGGGCTGATCATTCATATAATTAGCTTATAATTAACCCGAATGGCAGGAAAATATGATAAAAACACTCTCGGCTCGGTCTGGCGCACGACAGTGGCTGGTCGCTTTCGCATTTATACTGCTGGCGACCATGCCGGCATTGGCAGGCAGCCTGAACCTGGTTTATGAACAGGTCATAAAAGACTCATGGGGCAATGAGATTGGTTATCGCTCTACGCGGCTCAACAGTCCAAACGATTTGCCGGTTGGCTCGGCATGGCGCAACTATCTTAACCTGAAGCTGCCCGATGGCAAGACGATTTTTGAATATGCCCGTGATACTTCCGCTTATCTCGCGCAGCCGCTTAACCTTACGCTGAGTGACCGCAACCAGACTGCCTACACCGAGAAGGCCTATAGTGGCTACAATCTTAACCTTTACGGCTATATCAACAGTTTTTCGTCTGATTCAAGCAAGACTTTTCTTTTTCTGCACGAATTTGGTCATGTGGCAATGCTCAATGGGTATCCTTCAAGCTATCGCTTCAGCGGCCTTGACTATGGTGATGACAACAAACATTACCTTGACGAAATTCTTCCCAACGAGAATACCGCCTGGGTTGAGGGCTGGGCCAATGCTTTTGCCGCCCAGAAAAACAACGGCATGGTTTTTTCATTCAACCTTAACAGCCCCTCTTCGATAGCCTTTCTACAGAACAACACCTTTGCCGAAATGACGCATAACGAACTGTTTGTCTCAAAAGTCCTGTATGACAGCTTTGGGGCAATTCCTTCCGGCCGCGACAAGGTTTTTAACACTATTTCACGCAGCGGCCCACACAGTTCGCTGCGCGACTTCTGTAACAAGTTTACGCTTCTCTACCCTGACGACAAGGCCGCCCTCGCCAGAATTCTCGTAAATAACAGTAATGGTAACATCACTCTCAATGAAATTCTCGCCTACGTTAATGGCGGTTCACGCACGGTTAGTCGGTCGCTTTACGATTATCTCGCCCAGGTTGGACTGGTAGCATCCACTGGCAGCACGACCGGCACGCCAACCAACACTAAGCCGACCACTACAACTACAACAACCAGTTCGACCTCATTCTGGGGAAGAATAGCCAGCTGGTTCTCAGGTTTGTTCGGGCGTGCTCAGAGCGCTGTTTCGGCAGCTCCGCAGCCATCAGTTTCGGCTGAACCTTCGGTCTCCCTCCCTGCGGGCGGCGAAGTTCCGACTGGTGGCGCCACGGCTCCCGAACTGCCAGGTAGCCAGACGAACGAATTTGACAGCATTAACGATCTGGCGAGAGCCCAGGAACTCTACTATCAGGCTTTTGCCGAGTATAACCGCCTGATGGCCGACTCAGGCAGTGACCGTCAGCAGGTTCTGCGTTCCCGGCAGCGAATGCAGCAGGCCAAGGAACGGGTCAAACAATTGCGCCGCCAGATGCGCTGATTTAAACAGCTATAAAAAAACCGCTCGTAAGAGCGGTTTTTTTTATCGAGATTATTCCGGAATCTGTCAATCTTGCCCGGCTGTGGCAACTTTTTTGCCGTCTTCAAGCAGGTTGCTGTCTTCCTGCTGTTCAGCTGCTGTTCTTTTGCGCAGGGTCGGAAAGAGTATGACATCGCGGATCGAGGCTGAGTCGGTCAACAGCATGACCACACGGTCGATCCCGATTCCCAGCCCACCGGCTGGAGGCATGCCATATCTGAGGGCATTGATGTAGTCGCTATCCATCTGATGAGCTTCGTCGTCGCCAGATTCGCGCTGGTGCAGCTGGTCTTCGAAGCGCTTGAGCTGTTCTTCCGGGTCGTTCAGTTCAGAAAAGGCATTGGCTATTTCGCGGCCGTAGATAAAGAGCTCAAAGCGATCGACCTTGCTGGGGTCGTCCTTACTGCCTTTGGCCAGTGGCGAGGTCTCTTTCGGGTAGCTGTAAACAAAGGTCGGGTTTATCAGCGTTGATTCAATCTTCTCATCGTAAATTTTAACGATGATCTTGGCCGAACTGTCTGAGGGTTCGATCGGGACATGCAGCTTGTGTGCCTGTGCTGCCGCGAGATCGCGTGGGCAGCTGTAAGAAAGTTCATTGCAGCCCGAAACTTCCTTAACCAGATCGAGCAGCTGAACCCGGCGCCATGGGCGTTTGAAATCAAGCGTCTGTCCCTGATAAGGGACCTGTAGATCCGGGTAAAATTTTGCTGCCGCATGGCAGATGACTTCTTCGGTTAGTTCCATCATGGTTTCCATGTCGCCATAGGCCTGGTAAACTTCCATCATGGTGAATTCAGGGTTGTGCTTGATCGAGATGCCCTCGTTTCGGAAATTGCGGTTGATTTCGAATACGCGCTCGAAACCACCGACCAGAAGTCTCTTGAGATACAGTTCCGGCGCAATTCGCAGAAACAGCTGCATGTCGAGAGCGTTGTGATGGGTAATGAACGGCCTCGCCGCTGCGCCACCGGCGACCGGGTGCATCATCGGAGTTTCTACTTCGAGAAAGTCCTTGCCGGTCATGAATTCACGAATGCTCTGCACAATCTGGCTGCGCTTGATAAAGGTTTCGCGAACTTCCGGGTTAGACATGAGATCGACGTAGCGATGTCGATAGCGTAGTTCTACATCGGTAAGGCCATGAAATTTTTCGGGTGGCGGATTAATCGATTTGCTGAGAATAGTCAACTTTTCTGCCCGTATAGATATTTCTCCTGTGCGGGTGCGGAAAGCCGGACCTTCAACGCCGATGATATCGCCGGCATAGAGTCTTTTGAGCACAGTAAAAGTCTCTTCGCCGATTACGTCCTTGCGAATATAAATCTGAATCTTGCCTGACTGGTCGGAAATGTGGACAAAGGCGGTTTTACCCTGGTCACGTTTTGAAATTATGCGGCCGGCGATTTTAACCGGGCTGGTGCTGAAATGCTCTTTTTCGGCGACGCCGGCTTCTGCTTCGCCAAAATAGGCTTTCACCTCTTCAGCGCTGTGCGTGCGGTCAAAGCGCGATCCGTAGGGGTCTGTTCCTTCCTTGCGCAGATCTTCGATGACCTGCAGTCGCTGTTCCTGTGTCTGGTTAAGCTTCAGTTCTTCCATGGTGCGTATCCCTTCGCTAATGCTGAATAATAAAACAGGGGGCGATACAGTTGTCTGCAGCCGCCCCCTGAATGTGTCTCAAATAAATCAGAGAATCTTGACATTCACTGCCAGTGGGCCCTTGTCACCATCGGAAAGCTCGAATTCGACCTGCTGGCCTTCGCGAAGTGTTTTATAGCCATCACCGCTGATCTGTTTGTAGTGGACGAAGATGTCCTGTCCTTCGGTATTTTCAATAAATCCGTATCCTTTGACGTTGTCAAACCACTTTACACGACTTTGCATAGATTAACTCCGAAAATGTGATTAATGTTTTAACTTTGCGATACTGCTGCAAAGACCCGCGAACGGCAGTCTAGCATAACCTGTTGTCTTTTGCAAATTCATGCTCAGGTCTGCTTTGGCTGATTCTGCAGGGAAAACCTGCGCATAAGTATGTGCGTGTAAGCGATACTGACTGCGTCAGCTTCGTTGTCGTCTTTTACTTTTATCTTGAACTCATTCTCGATCCAGTGAATGACATCCTGTTTGCTGGCGTTGCCGTAGCCGGTAATAGCCATTTTAACCTGGCGCGGCGCGTAAAAGAATACAGGAAGATCGCGCTCGGCGGCGCACAGGCGTGCTATGCCGCGAAGTTCGCCGAGCGCGATCGGCGTGCGTGGTGATGTCTTTGCCGGCAGGAAAACGTCTTCTATGGCGACTTCTGAAGGCTTATAGCTGGTGAAAAGTTCGCACAACACCTCGCGCAGGCGGAGAAGTCTCTTTTGTGTGTCGCCACGGAAGAGAGCAACGCTTTCGCTGAACAGAAGCTTCTCACCGCTGCCATCGAAAACGCTGACTCCCAGCTTTTGCGCGAGGTCCAGTCCGATGACGATGTCACTTGCTGTTTTCGTCATCAGATTTCAGCTTTTTAAGATGCTCCGGATCGGGGAAGAGTATCACAGAGGCGCCGCTAGAAATGCCGCCAGCCAGTCCGGCCAGAAGAATCGAATTACGCCCGGTATATTCGGCATAGAGAAGCACCGGAAACATGACGCAGAACATGAAGATCATGCGCTTGATCATGTGTGGCGGCAACCGGCTCATCGGTTAACTCCGGGGCCTGGCTGTCTGCGAATTCTGTTGCGCTGACCTGGATTTTTAGAAAAGCGCCGTTTGCGGTCGGTTCTGTTGGGGGCAGGCGCGCCATTGTTGTTGTTGCTGCCGCCCGGAACCTTGCGTGGCGGATTCTGGTTCATATTGACAGGTCGCCGTTCCGGGCGAGGCTTCATTGGGGTTCGGCCGTTCATATCTATATCGTCTTCATCGGCGACTACAATATTCGCGGCTGCTTTGGCCGGTGCTTCCTGGCGGTGACGATCCATTGCCAGGGCTAGTTTGATGGCATCGATGTCTTCTTCAAGGTGCCCGCCAAAGTTTTCAAAGTAGCGATGTCTTGATTCGTCGCAGTCAAAAGGTCTTCTTTTGTCCTGGTAATCTGTGATCTGGTCGTTTCGTGGCACGTTCCTGCCCTCGACAAGGTTGCGTGCGCTTATCGCCGGTTCGGTGTTTTCGTTGCGTTCTGCGGCAGGTGGCTGATGGTGCGGTTTTCTCGGGGCTGGAATTTCTACCGGAGACTCCTGTCTTACCGTCTTGCTATGAACAGGTCTGGGCTCGTATGGTGCGGAGTCTTCATCGATGACAGGCGTAATAGTGCTGCTCTGACGGTTCTGCGGCTGATGTTGTGGCTGTGGTCGCCCGGCAGGTTCTTTGAGGGCGGCTTTTTGAGTCTGTGTTATGGGTGCTCTGATCGCTTCTTTTCTGGTTTCGGCCATGTGTCTGGCGTCATGAAAGAATGCCTGTGGCAGAAAGGCGTTGAGGTTGAATTCCTGTCCAGGTAGATTGAGAGCCTTGGCAAGCTGATTGCGCAGCTGGTAGATGTCTTCGTCTGTCCATTCGATCTGTGGAACCAGGTGCTTGAGCTTTTTTGAGGCGTTGTCAGTTCTCAGAGTCGCGTAGTTGCCAGTCATAATCCCCTGGAAAATTTTAAGTTCATCAAGGATTTCAAGCGGGTAGCGCGTTTCTTTTTCACCCTCAAAACCACACCTCTCGAGGAGCTGAAGGAGGGTTGAATAGACGGTCATCCTTGCTTTCAGGCCATCTGCATGCGTGCGGAATTCTTTCAGGAATATAGACTTGAGATATTCGAATGGTGGTGTCTGGCTGAAGCAGGCGAGAAATTTATGTAAAGCTCTCTTGTGGCGATCTTCAGCTTTTTTAATTTCATCTGCCAGGCTATTTTCACGTGAGAAAATCGCATCGATAATTTCTTCAGGCTTGCCAGAATATGATTCCGGGGTTTTGAAACGGCGACTAAGAATCTCGCCCGTCTTTCCTTGATAAATACTTGATAATATTATCAAATAAAAGTGAATATTGGGATCCATGATCTCACGCTCGATCCAGCGCCAAAGACCTTTGCGTATATACTTGTTGCAACGTTTGTGCATTGTTGAAAGACATTCATGAACTATGGCTTCTTTCAGGGCAAAAAGCAGTTCCTGAGAGACGCCGCCGCTGGCTGTCGAAACAACCGCGCTCTGCTCTGGTTTATTTTGCTGCGGATGCTCACGCCGGTTCTGTTGACGGTTATCAGAGCGGTTTCTTTCGGGCTGGTCTTCCTTAACCGGTTTTGGCGGCTCTTTTACCAGACTCTCATAAGAAAGCTCGATTATCGGACAGCGCAGTTTGAGTGGGCTGGTGCTGATGCTTTCGGTGCCTTTGCGAATCAGAATTATGGCCTTTTTGATTCTGGCCGCTGTTACCTGGCGTTCCTGCTGAAAGAATTTGGCTTTGCCCGGAAGAGCGTATTTTTGCCCTACAGCAAGGTGTGGCACGGATATGTCGATGATGACGTATTTCTCTTTCTTGCCGTCGCTTGCACTGAATACGGCGTCGATATGATCTTTGCCGCCATCAACCGGTGCGTTGATTTCGCTGAGTTTCCAGTCGCCGGCACCGACTTTCTGTCTGATGCCTTCGAGAGCTTTGCCAGGAAAAGATTTTAGCCCTTCCTTTATTCTGTCAAATTCTGCTTCGTTGTTGTTTTTCTTTGCCAGAGGTTCTGGCTTGATACTGTCTTTAGTCACTTGATAAGCTCCATTATTTGTCGAAAGCTACAGTTAAAATCTTTGGCTTTCTGAATTTATCAGTGCGAACTCAATACAAGATCGCCCTGTCGCTCATGGTTGTAGCCATGGGCGGTGTGTTCCCTTTGAACAAGAAAAATCATTCAGGCAGGAACAGTAAATGATACGATGTGGTGCAGATTCAGAAATGAGGTGGGCTCGATTCTGACGTTCTGAGCACCATGCTGCATAAGCAGGCCCGCCAGGTCATGCTTCAGTGTAAACAGGCCAATGCTGGCGAAAACAGGGTGAAAAATGTCTTCTATTATGTTCATCAGCTTATTTCTGCTGCAGAGATAATTTACTATGACAACTTTCGCGCCTGGTCTGGCAACTCTGAAGATTTCCCTGACCGCTTTGTCGGGATCGGGTACCACGGTCAATACATATGCAGCCATGAGATAGTCAAATGAATTGTCAGGAAAAGCCATGTTCTGCGCATCCATTTGAGCAAGTTTCACCGGGCAGTGGCAGGAGTCGGCAGCCTTGTTCTTTGCTTCCCGAAGCATGCCAAAACTATAATCGAATCCAAGCACTTCTACATCGGATGGGTAGTATTCGAAGCTCAAGCCTGTACCAACACCAATTTCCAGAATGCGTGCCCCCCGCATGGGCCTCATTAATTCTATTGCACGCTGCCTTCCGAACTCAAGGTAGGGTTTGAAAATAAGGTCGTAAAGTGAGCTGAATCGATCGTATGTTTGCTTGATGTTTTGGGAGGTAATCAATGCTCTCTCCGGTAAAATCAGAACCGCTGCATTGTAGTCTTGCGATCCACAATAATGTTTATACCACAGTTCGACAGTATGGTCAAGCAGGCGCCACCATGTTTATATTGTTATGTTTTCGGAGATCAGTAGTTATGGACACCTTATGCCCTCTCTGATATACTCTTGAGTAATTCCGGATTGTTCCGGTAACAAGTTGTCGCTTTTAGCAGAAGGATGCCAAAATGGTCAGACCTCTTTACCCATTAAAGAATCCGCCAGGGAAAAAGTCGGCGGCACCGGCGGTTCCGCTATACAAAAATCCGCATCTGATAGGTGCTGCTGCGCTTGTCGCAGTTTTGCTGGCACTGGTGATTTATCACTTCAGTGGTTCTGGTGTTATAGATCCTTCTTCATCTCCTGCATCGGGCAAATCTGAAAAGGGTCTCTTCTCTTTCCTTACCCCATCCAGATTTTCTGCCGGCTCTCGTGACCTGCAGGAGAAGCATCGGCAGAATATGGCGAAAATGGGTCTGGCCACCGAAAGCGAAGCTCTCAGTCGCCCGGTTGAAGCCAAAGACCTGCGAGAGCAGAGGCGGATCATGGCTATTCAAAAATACGAAGCTGCCCGCGAGGTCTCTGATCGCTTTCAGCAGGAACGCGAAGAACTTCGCCATCGCTTGAATTCGCCTACTTCTCTACAGCTCAAAGATGCCGTACTTGCCCTTGAAGATTCAGACAACCTCGGCATTATGAAGTTGGAACGCCTGCTCGAGGAAAAGTTGCACAGCAGTGGTGCTGACCGCAAGGATCTCGATGTTCTGGTGTTTGCATACGATTCTCTGGCAAAGGTTTATGAAGAGAAAAACATGCCTGAAAAGGCCAAAGATGCCTATTTAAACATGTTTCATCTCATGAAGAAACAGGCCCCCGATTCACAGGGGCCTGATTGGGATTCGGCGATAAGTAATATCGAGCAGCTTAACCCTCGACCTCGCGGCAATTGAGTATGCAGTTGTCATTGAGTGGTATGCTGTGGGTAAGCAGAGGCGCGACTTCAGAGACTGGGCGCATGATCACAAAACGCCTGGTTTCGCGGGGTGCGAGGCTGATTTCGCTGTGATTGAGTTTCTCGGCAAGTTCAGTGCTGTTAAGAGTCTGGTCGGCAAAGGATGGATAAATCTGAAGATGTTTGATTTCGCGATCGGTAGTGTTAACAACGTAGCCGCCAATGTAAATATTGCTGCGGTCGATTCTGACTCCGGTTTTCTTGACCACGACAGGACCGGGCACTACCTGCGGCAGTCGAACGTATTCTTTGCCAACTTTTTTAAAGGCATAGGCTTTGCCGGGCTTGAAAGCTTCAGTGGTTTTGCGTGCCGCCTGAGCGAACTGGCTGTTAAAAGAAAGCGCCATCAGCGATGCGATTATCAGACCTAAGTGCTTTTTGTTGACTTTCATTTGTTTGACCTCAGTAAATCTTGTTTGATATAACTATCGGTCGTTTTCTGGAAGGAGTTTACCTGTTTTGAATAATAATTGCGAAATTCAATTACCGTCAGGGAATAAGGGAATCACGCTTGTCGAGATTCTCGTCGCTCTTTCGGTCGCTTCTCTGGTGATGTTGCCCATGATCCTGCTATTCGGCATCACCGAGAAGGTCACCTATAAGAGTATCAATGAGGTGGTCGCATGCAATCTGGCATTGCAGAAGGTAGAAGAACTGAAAAGTCGACCATTTTTAGAACTGCGCCAGATAATCGAAGTGGCGGCCGAAGACCCCAAGGAGGGCCCCTTCCGGGAAGTAGTGCTGCCCCTCGAACTTAACGGTGTCTGGAACACCCCTGGCGTTGAATACGCCCGCGAAACAAGATTGTCTTTTTATCCAAACATTGATCCTGACCCGACTTTGCCCGATTATGAGCTTCAGAAAAGGCGCGTGCGCATCAGGGTAATCGTCAGATTTATCGAGAAAGCCATGGGAAAAAAAGACAACGAAAAATTGTTTGAACTTGCAACCATTCTCGGTGACGAGACCCTCGGTGCCGGGTTGAACGCGTCGTTTCCGGCGATGCTGAACAAACCCTGAGAGGCAGAAAATGAAGATATCAAATACCAATTCAAGACGGGCAGTTACTCTGGTTGAAATCATGATCTCGTTCGTTATTTTCGGGATTGTGCTGGTAATCGGTTATACAATGCTGAACCGAACCTTTGTAAGTCTGGAAAGACAGAGGCAATCGCTCGACACGCTGCACGAAGCCCGAAGTTTTCTCATGTATGCTGAACGCGATCTGCGCGAAATGACTGAGATTGTACAACTCGATACGATTTTCAAGAGCAGCCTGTTTGACGAAGAAAATGCCTTGCTCTATAAGATCAGCATGATTGTTCCAAAACGTGATGGCAGTGGGTTCGAAAAGGTCACCTATACTTATGACGGCCCCGAAAAGCATCGCGATGGCTCTCAGGAGAAGATCATCACCAGACAGGTTGAAGGTGGTGCGAAACGCGAACTTATCACCAAGCAGATGAACTATCTCAAGGTCTGGGGCACTGACGGCACCATATTCCGCAATCGCTACCCCGAAGAAAGCATGGAAGACTACAGAAATTATCTCAGACCACATTATTATCACCCGTCAAATCCCGCTGCCAAAGGTTTACGTGATCTCAAGAATATCAAGGGCGTTGAAATTCAGCTTTCAATGCACGAAATGTATGACACCGAAAGAAAACCGATTAAGCAGCGTAATTTTGTAACCCGCATCTATTCAAGAGTTCTCAACGCAAAATTTGAATAAATATCGCTCTGTCAGTCATATAAACAGGAGACAACAGTGAAAACCGCAACAATCAGACAGAAATTTCTCGACTATTTTGGCAGACACGATCACAAGATTGAGAAGTCAGCACCACTGATTCCACAGGATGATCCGACAATTCTTTTTGTCAGTGCCGGTATGGCGCCTTTTAAGCCATATTTTCTTGGCCTTAAGAAAGACCTGGTGCGGGCAGCTTCCTGTCAGAAGTGCTTCAGAACTACTGATATCGAAAACGTCGGCTATACAGCCAGGCACCACACCTTTTTTGAGATGCTTGGCAATTTTAGTTTTGGCGACTATTTCAAAAAGGAAGCCATCGCCATGGCCTGGGAATTCATCATCAAGGAAATGGGCCTGCCCAAAGACAAACTTTATGTCAGCGTTCATCACAGCGATGACGAAGCTCTCGAAATCTGGCACAAAGATATTGGCGTGGCGCGCGACCGCATTGTTAAGCTTGGCGACAAAGATAACTTCTGGACTATCGGCATCGGCCCGTCTGGCCCGTGCTCAGAAATTTATATCGACCAGGGCCCCGAAATCGGCTGCAAAAGCCCAAATTGCGCTCCCGGCTGCGACTGCGCCCGCTATCTTGAGTTCTGGAATCTGGTGTTTACGCAGTATGACCGCGCCGAAGACGGCACCCTGACACCGCTTGAACGCAAAAATATCGATACCGGTATGGGTCTTGAGCGCCTGGCATCGATCATGCAGGGAAAGTTCGATAACTTTGAAAACGACGTTTTTGTAGGTATAGTCAACAAGGTCGAGACGATTACTGGCCATCGTTTTAATGAATCTGACAAAATCAGGACTGCCTTGAAAGTTGTTTCAGATCACGTAAGGGCGCTTTCATTCGCTCTTTCTGACGGCGGCTTGCCCGGCAACGAAGGGCGTGGATACGTGTTGCGTAAGATTCTGCGCCGCGCTTCCCGCTTCGGTTACAGCTATCTCGGCCAGGAAAAACCTTTTCTGCATCAGATAGTTCCAATTGTAGCTGATATCATGTGCGATTACCCTGAAGTTAAAGAGAACGCCGACCATGTCATACGTGTAGTCCGCAACGAGGAAGAGCGTTTTCTACAGACCCTCAAGACCGGCAGTGATATGCTGGCCGAGTATATCGATCAGCTTAAGTCTGATAAAAAGGATACTCTGGCTGGCGACAGGGCTTTTATGCTGCATGATACCTATGGATTTCCGCTCGACCTGACCCGTGAAATCTGCATGGAACAAAAGATAAAGGTCGATGAAGCCGCTTTTAATGTCGAGCTCGAAAAACAGCGCGAACGTGGCCGGGCCAATGTGGTTTCTGCCTTTGTCAACTTTCAGGCCATCAACCCCGGCGATTATCAGCCGACAACCTTTACCGGTTACCAGACAATGAGCGATAGCGCAACGGTTCTCGATGTGGTTAGCGCAAAGGATCAGGTGCTGGTGATCACCGACAAGACTCCATTTTATGCAGAGTCTGGTGGTCAGATTGGTGACAAGGGCCAGATCAGCTGTGGTGCAGCCGTGTTTATCGTCGAAACTACCGAAGCGGCCGAAGGAGTTTATCTTCACATCGGTCGCTGGCAGGGTTCGCAGATCTTCGCCAAGGGTGACCAGGCGCAGATGCAGGTGGATGTGACAAGTCGGCGCGCTACCATGCGTAACCATACGGCGACACACCTGCTGCACAAGGCTTTACAGCAGGTGCTTGGCGATCACGTAAAACAGGCCGGTTCGATGGTTTCACCCGACCGACTGCGTTTTGACTTTACTCACTTTGCTGGCATCAGCGCGGCAGATCTCGAAAAGATTGAAACTCTGGTGAACCAGCAGATTCTGGCTGCACATAACGTGCATGTCGATGAAAAGAGCTATGAAGAAGCACTCAAAACTGGTGCTATGGCACTGTTTGGCGAAAAATATGGCGACCGCGTCAGAATCATCTCGGTCGGCAATTACTCAAAAGAACTTTGCGGGGGCACTCATATCGGCAATTCGGCTGAGATTGGTCTGTTTTCGATAGCTTCCGAATCATCGATTGCGGCCGGAGTGCGTCGTATTGAAGCGGTAACTGGCGAATCTTCGCTCGATATACTGCACGATATGCGTCATCACGAGCGCGAACTTGCCCAGATACTCGAATGCGATCAAAAGAGCCTGCAGCAGAAGGCCGAAAAAATCATGAATGAAATGCGGGAAATGCGTCGTGAACTTGATCGTCTGCGCAAATCAGACGCTCATGGCCGCATCGAAAAGGTCAGGGCAGGCGCCCGTCAGATTGCTGGCATGTCGGTTATTCTGTCGCGCACTGATGGTCTCAGCGTCGAAGAAATGAAAGAAATCTCGGATGAACTCGTCGGCAATGCCAGTGAAAAGACCCTGGTTCTTCTGGCATGCGGCGGCGACAAGGCCGGATTCGTTCTTAAACTGACGAGTGATCTGGTTAAAAAGGGACTGCACGCTGGCAAGCTTATCAAGGATGTCGCTAAAATAGCGGGTGGCAGCGGTGGCGGCCGGCCCGATATGGCGACCGCCGGCGGCAAAGATGTGGAAAAAATTGATCAGGCGCTGTCAGAAGCCGAAAAAATTATTACTCTGGCTTTGAACGGTTGATGAAAATTCTTGCTCTCGACATAGGCAAAAAGAGAATCGGCGTGGCCACCTGCGATCGTCTCGAGATAGCGGCCTCGCCGTTCTCTGTTGTCAAGGCCGGTAAAAATGCGATAAGTGAAATTGTCGCCCTTCTGCAAAAGGAAGAAATCGATAGAGTGGTTATCGGTCTGCCGGTTTCACTCGATGGCGTCGAACGCGAACCCTGCCAAAGAGCACGTTTTTTTAAAAATAGCCTCGAAAAACAGACAAGTTTGCCGATTGAGTTTTTTGACGAGCGTTTGACCACCAAAATTGCCGAGGCTTCGCTTATTGAAGCCGGTATGCGTCGCGAACAGCGGCGCGAAGTGATAGATGCGGTTGCCGCTTCCCTGATTCTCAGAAGTTATCTTGAATATCGAAAGAATACCGGGGCTGCCATGGATGAAATTTCTTCAGCAGCTCGTGAACAGCGAAAGGAAACATAATGAGCGGTCTCAAATATAAATGTGTATTGTTCTGTGAAGACATCCGCCAGGAACTCGGCGGCCGTGTCAGTCTCATGGGAGTGCTTGGCTCAAAGCTTCTTGTGCAGGCTTTTCCGCTGAATTTTCCCAAACTCTGTCTTTTTATTGAGTGGGGCGAAATTACCGGCAAGGTCAATGTCACTCTTAACATCATTCCACCCGAAGGCGTTGAGATTCCCAAAGTCAGACCTTCCGCACCAATTCAGGGTCAGACCGGTCTGGTTGCCCGCTCGATGATTGTGCTGAGTAATTTTGGCTTTCCGGCCGCCGGAAACTATGTGTTTGAATTTGAAGCAGACGGTAAGCTTGCTGGCCGTGAAAATTTTGTCGTCGAAAAATATGAAGGGCCGATATCGGCTCCGAACTGAGAGCGGTACATGAATAATAGCGATTTTGCCAGTTTTCTCGAAGGTGCTCTGGGGCATGACGATTCCTTTTTTGAAGTAATTCTGCCTCGTCTTAAAAGCCCCACCTCAGGTCAGATGGCAGATCTGTGCCAGGTTCTGCAGGGGGAGGATGTGGTTGCCCGCCAGTTGGTTACCAGACTGTTCATCGAGCATCTCGGCGACATCGGAGCTGATTATCTAAAAAATAATCTCAGCCCCGAACGGCCCAGGTTGTTCGTCGAAGCTGCTGCCATTCTAGGAACGCTCAAATACGAGTCTGCGATAGAAAATCTGGCACAGGGGCTTTCGCAGGCAAATCCCGATCTGGTTCTGCCGGCGGCCAAAGCTTTGGCATTTATGCCGCCCTCGCGCCGGGTAGATGCCATTCTGATCGACTTTTACCTTGATTCTCCTGATGAACAAAAGCTTTCGCAGAGTATCAGATATCTGATCAGCCGGCAGCAGACTCTCGTGCATGAGATGCTCGAAAAATACCGTCCGCTTTCTGCAGACAGGCGCATGTGGGTTCTTAAGTTTCTCGCCGAAACAGGAAACCCCGAATCATTGAAACTTTTTTCTGAAGAGCTGCAGGCTGATCCGCTTGAGCGCGGTCTGTACTGCATCAGGGGCCTTGGCCAGATAGCTTCCGATGCGTCAGTTGAAATACTCAAAAAGCATGTCGGACATGCAGAATGGTTTATTAGAAAGCGTATTGTCGAGGCTCTTGGTGCTACTGGTAAGAAAACCGCGATTGAACCGCTGCTCGAAGCTCTGCATGACGAATCTCTGCAGGTCAGAACCGCAGCAGTCGAAAGCCTGTCCAAGGTAGGCAATCTCAACCCGGATCTGCTTGTAAAAAAGCTTGACGGTGCCGACAGAACTGTCAGAATTAACCTGGTCAGGGCCATGGGGCAGCTGAAGAACGAAAAGTTTGTGCAGTCTCTTATCGACATTCTTAAAGATCGTGATCTGCTGTTTTTCAGTATCGACGCGATTGGCGATCTTGGCTTTGCTCAGGCCGAATTTTCGCTGCGGCGTCTGCTTAAGGATGAAATCTGGTTTAACCGGCTTAATGCCCTGGAGGCTCTAGCCAAGCTGTCTGTTCAAGGCCTTAATCAGATTGCCCAGGAAGCCAGTCAGGATGAAAATGACATGGTGCGCAATGCTGCTGCCAGAATTCTGGCTGGCATAAAGAACACCCGCCCGGCATAAGGGTATTAGTCTTCGGCCTGCTTGCCGAAGACAATGCGATGCGCGTTGAGCATGATGACGATTTTGTTGTCGATCTTGCCAACACCCCGCAGATACTCAATATCGACACTTTCGCTGACCCGGCTGGGCGGTTCGATAGCTGATTCTGGCAGGCGAATGACTTCTTGAACGCTATCGACAAGGAATCCAGCTTTAACTTTTTCTTCTTCGAAAGACAGAATGATTATCTGGTTGCTGGGTTTTCGCTCTATTTCGGCCAGTCGCAATCTTATTCGTGTATTGATTACCGGTACGATTTCGCCGCGCAGGTTGATTACCCCATCTATATAATGCGGCGCTTTGGGAACCCTGGTGATCGGGTGTCCACTGAGGTTGATGATGGCCTCGACCTGGTGAATTTCGAGCGCGTAGGTTTCACCGGCCATGGTAAAGGTTACCAGCTGAACCAGCTCGATGACTTCTTTAGTTTCTTCCTCTTCTTCTTCGGGGGGAGTGCTGCCGGGTGGGGGCTCAGCCGGAGGTATGGGAGGAACTACCGGTGCCCCGGCCATCGGGTTGTGGACTTCGTAACTGGCAGGCGCCGTCTGCGCCGGCGGCGCTGCTGGAGCCATTGCTGGTGCCGCCCTGGGCGCTGGGGCCTGCGCTGGCTCTGGGGCTTCGTATGCTGGAACTGCGTTTTGTGCTGGTGCAGCGACGCTACCACTGTCGACATCTGAAACATCTGTTAATTCAATGGTTTCAAGCTCTGATATCGATTCAAGAGCATCTTTTATCTGTTCTATCGATTTGTCGGCGATAAGAACCATCTTGAATGACCTGTCGAATTTTTCATTCTCGAGGTCTTTGACATCCGGATTTGACTTGGCGATGTCGCACTGCAGGTCGTCAAGGGTGCGCAATACCATGAATACGCGTGGGCCCTTGAGGAGACAATCTGCCACCAGAATTATTTTAAGCAGAAGAACGTTTTTGCCGGCATCTCCCGCTTCTGCGAGCCCTGAAAGCTCAAAATCGTTTAAACCCATGTCGCTTAAATCGGCAGAGACACCGCCACCAGCCTTTTTACCGCCACCACCCGCCGCAGGTGGGGCAGCAGACGGCGGGGCGACTGCAGCTGCCGGTGCTTCGGCAGTTGCTCCACCTCCGCTGGCAAGTCCGGAAAGCTTTGCCGACAGCTCAGAAAGGTCGATGCCTGAGTCTGTCTGTTCGATACTGTCATTGACCAGGGTTCTAAGAACATCAAATGTTTCAAAAATTGCATCGATAACTGCTGCTGTAACCGGAATCTGATGCGTGCGCAGCTTGTCAAGAATGTTTTCCATCTCGTGCGTGAGATGGGCGATTTTTTCGAAACCCATGGTGGCCGACATACCTTTCAGGGTATGGGCTGCTCTGAAAATCTCTTCTATTGCGTCAAGATTTGAAGGATTCTGCTCAAGACTGAGCAGACACTTGTCCATGGTGTCCAGATTTTCGCGTGCGCCATCGATATAGGCGCCCATATATTCGGAAAGATCGAGGTTCAACCTCTTTCCTCCTTATATGTAAACAGATTTATCGCGGTCATTGTATCGTCTGCCCTTTCTGGAAGAACGACGGTATATCGAGAATCAGTGCAATGCTGCCGTCACCACGCATGGTGGCACCCATTATGCCAGGCAACCCGCTGAGCAGGTTTCCAAGCGATTTGATAACAATTTCCTGCTGGCCAAATAGCTCATCGACCATGAATCCTGCCCGCTTTTCGCCAGATGCGCAGACAACCATCGACAGCTCGTCTTCCCTGGCGTCGAGCATCTTTCTTTGTTCGTCTGTGGTTGGCACGTTGAGAACATTACGTAATCTGATTATCGGCAGTACTTCGCCGCGCAGCAAGGTGACTTCCTGATGCTGCACGATATTGATGTCTGCTTTCGTGATATCCATTGTCTCGAGCACCGAACCAAGCGGAATCGCGAACATTTCTGCACCGACCTTAACCATGAGCGCGGGAAGAATGGCGAGAGTGAGCGGCAGCTTGATGGTTACGCGTGAGCCCTCGCCAACTTTCGATTCAAGTTCGAGCACGCCGTTGAGGTCTTCCAGTTTGGCTTTAACAGCATCCATGCCGACACCGCGGCCTGAGAGGTCGCTGACCACAGTAGCGGTAGAAAAACCGGCCAGAAAGATAATCTTGATAATCTCTTCCGGTGGCATTTTGGCGATCTGTTCGGGCGTGAACAGGCCGCGTTCGACTGCCAGTCGGCCGATTATCGAAGGATCGACGCCCTTGCCGTCATCGATGACTTCTATAAGCACGTTGTTGCCTTCGTGGCGGGCGATCAGGGTAATTGTGCCAACGTCGGGCTTGCCTTTGGCGATACGTTCTTCGGGCATTTCAATGCCATGGTCGATGGCATTTCGTATCAGGTGAACCATCGGGTCACCGATTTCATCGATAACCGTTCTGTCCATTTCGGTCTCTTTGCCTTCCAGGACAAGGTTGATTTTTTTATTGAGTTTCTTGGAGAGGTCGCGAACCATGCGCGGAAAGCGGTCGAAAACCTGTTCGATAGGCACCATGCGCACCTGCATGACAACGTTCTGCAGCGATGCACTGATCTGGGAAACCCGGGAGAGCGCTTCGTTAAGATCTTTCAGCTTGTGCGCCGCGCCGATGTCTTCGAGTCGCGTACGGTTGATGACCAGTTCTCCGACTAGATTCATCAGGTCGTCCAGCCGCTTCATGTCAACGCGAACAGTCTGGCTGCCACGTTTATCGGCAGTTGCCGCCTGCTTTTTGTCTCCAGGCTTGGGCGGCGGGCCACCAGCTGGTGGTGCCGGCGGTTTTGGTGGCGGCGGGGGAGGCGGAGGTGGCGGTGCTGCCTGTTTTGGCGCTGGCGGTGGAGCTGGTTGCACAGCTGTGGCTACTTTTGCCGGCTGTGGCGCCGGGGTTGGTCTTGGTGCTGGCACTGGTTTTGGTGGTTCCGGTGTCGGGGCGGGTTCCGCTGCAGAAACTGGGACGCCAGGCTGTAGTTCAAAATCTTCGGGTTTCAGCCGAGTTACTTTGACTGACTCAATCTCTGAAATTGATTCAATGGCATATTTAACTTTTTCGTCCTCGGCGTCGCCAAGCAGTACCATCTTGAATGACAGGTCGAACTTCTCTTCCTCGATATCTTTGGTCTCTGGCACCGACTTGATAATTTCGCAACACAGGTCTTCAAGGCAGCGTGCTACCATGAAGGCGCGGGGAGCCTTGAGCAGACAGTCGGGAACCAGGGTAACGACCATGAGCAAAATGTGTGAGCCATGCTGGTGTGCTTCGATCAACAGCTGCTGTTCGAATTCATTCATTGAAATGTCGGCCAGTTCAAGAGCGAGCTGAGATTCTTCGGAGCCCTGTGTGTTAACTGGCTTTGCCTCAGCAACGACCGGCTTTTCTTCGGCTGTCACAGCTTTTGCTTCAACCTTGCTGGCGACAGACTTGCCCTTGGCCGCATCATGCAGCTTTTTTACTATCACTTCGATGTCGATATTCGAATCTGTGGCTTCAATACTGTCATTTACCAGAGTCCTTAAAACATCGAAGGTTTCAAATACCACGTCGATGATTACTGGACTGACCTCAAGCTGCCGGTTTCGGAGCTGGTCTAGAATGCTTTCCATTTCATGGGTAAGATGGGCAACTTTCTCAAAACCCATTGTGGCCGACATACCTTTGAGGGTGTGTGCGGCTCTGAAAATCTCGCCAATGGCTTCCAGATTGCTCGGATCCTGTTCCAGGGCGAGGAGAAATTTGTCCATCAGGTCGAGGTTCTCGCGCGAACCATCGACATACATTCCCATGTATTGGGACAGATCGATGTCCATCAGTTGCCTCGGCTCATATCATTGTTTGACAGCATGCTGCATAAGAATAAATATTATACAGTAAATCGGTATAAAATAGAAACTAATTAAATGCATTCATGCAGATGTTGAGATGATAAATCAGCCTCAATAGTCGGCATCAGGAAAAAGCCGGGTATTGAAAAACTCAAAGTTGGCTTTGCGAAAGTCTTCGGGAACTTTCTGGCCGTTTGTTATATAGGCCAGTGATTTACCTGTTTTAAACAGCAATGCCAGAAGAGGTCCGATTGTATTGGTCTCGTCGATTTTTGTGAAAATAAGATGATCGAAACCCACTCGGCCAAAGCAGCGAATTGTATCGATCATGTCGGTATACTTTGAGGTGGCTGAGAGAACAAGATATTTCGATGCTGAAGGCAGTTTCTCGATAAAGCCGCTTAGTTCGCAGATTTCGTCGGTATCCTTCTGACACCTGCCAGCTGTATCGACGATGATCAAATCTTTGTCCTGGTGTCGTTCCAGCGCCGGGTTGATCTCGTCCGGTTTATAGAGTATCTCCATTTCGGCGCCAATAATTTCGGCAAACTGCTGAAGATGGTTTACCGCTCCAATTCTGTATGTGTCGAGCGTGAAAAGAGCTATACTCTTCTGTTCACGCGGACATATTCCATAAGCTGCTGCCAGTTTGGCGATGGTCGTGGTTTTGCCGACTCCGGTGGGCCCTATAAAAACAACGACAGTTGGCCCGTTTTTCCTTTTGAATTCAATTTCCGGTGAAAATTTCAGCTTTTTTTCAAACCAGCTGCATGCTGCACGTAAAGCTTCAGCCGGGTAGCGCAGCGCGCTGGTAGGAAGATTGTCCTTCAGGTCGAATATTACCTGGTCAGCTATTTCGAGAGGAGTTTCCATCGCAAGAAGATTCTTTTTTAATTCGAAAAGTCCTTTTGGCAGTTCTACAATCTGGCGCTCGAGCACTTCGCCAGATTCCCGGTTCAGGTTCTGCAGCATAGCGAATATCTGGTTAACACGCTCTTCCATGGCTGACACCATTACCTTCATATCGTCAGGCGACTTGTCTGGCTTTAATTCTGGTTGAGCGACCCTTGCTTGTTTTTTTTCATCAGCTCTGGGCAGCATTCTCTCACGCCGTTGCCGTTCGTCTTTGACTGCCATTATCTCTGTCAGGAGATCCTGTATCTGGTGCGGTTCCAGGCCGGGATCATTTATGCTCTGTGGCCTGGGATCGCAGTCGCCCTCCTGAATGGTGCGCAGCCCATGAACTTCTCGTGTGTTATGCGATAACTTCTGTGCTGCGTAAGCTTTTATGCCGGGAGTATAAGCCAACGCCCTTTCTTCGGCAGCAGTTTGACTGTTATGCTTCGCCTGTGTGGCTGGCATCTCAGCTTTCAGGGAAAGCTTCTGACCTTTGTCGCTGCTGGGAAAACTGGAAACGGCAGCCTGTCTTGGGGCCGTTATTTCAACAGAAGGAAGCGGCCTTGACGGTGCATCAGGCAGGGAGCGGATGGCTGGTTTCCGGTCAAGAATGCCAATGGTAAGTTCAACCAGCTCCTTAGTCCCAAGGCCAAGATAAATGGGGTGCTTTACCCGCTTCGACGTTAATACCTCAAAATTGCCCTTGCCATACTTGTTTTCGGCCTTCAGATTGGCTTCAAAAAAGGTTTCGCCCAGCAGTTTTTCGTATTGTTGATAACTCATTTACTGCATTGAACCTCCTTTGAAGAATCTGGTAAGCCTGGTGAAAAATCCTTCTATGCCATCACGCGCAACTGTTTCTGGTATTTCATGAAATGCCTGCGATACAATTTTGCGTATGCCTGTCGCCGCTGGCGACATTGGAGAAAACAACATCAGAGGAGTTTGCTGACGCACCGCCAGGTGCATGTTGCGATCCTGGACAAGAGTGCCAAGATAGTGCACAGGAAAGTGCAGAAATTCAGCGGCAACCCGTGCAACGCGCTCATGCACCTGATGTCCCTCCGCTTCTTCGTCAACGCGGTTGACCAGCAATGAAACATGACTATCAGACCTGCGGTTGCTGATTATTTTGATAATTCCGTAGGCGTCTGCAAGCGAAGTCGGCTCGGTTGTCGTTATTACTACAATCTGGTCTGCTGCCTGGCAGAATGAGATAACACTGTCGCTGATTCCGGCACCGGTATCGATCAGCAGAAAGTCGGTTTTGTCTTCAAGAAAACGCAGCTGGTTGAAAAGCCTCTGCGACTTTTCGTTATCAAGCTGGGCAAGCTCTGAAACGCCTGATCCTCCGGCAATTATCTGAATGCCGCCGGGCCCCTGCATCATTACTTCGTCGATATTCATGTCGCCATTGACGACATCCATAAGGTTGTGGCGGGGGCGTATGCCAAATACCACGTCGATATTGGCAAGGCCAAGGTCGGCATCGAGAATTATCACGCGCTGCCCCGACTGAGCAAGGCAAATCGCCATGTTGGCGACCAGGCTGGTTTTGCCAACGCCCCCCTTGCCCGAAGTTACTGTGATGGTTCTGGCTATTTTTTCGCCGGCTTTGCGTGGGGTGCGTGCTTCGAGACGTTTGAATACATAAGGCTGAATCTGTTTGCGTGTTTCCGCGATTATCGCTTCAATCGGCTTGATCACAGGTTCAGTCATTTCTTTAATACATTCCCGGTATAAGATAGATCAGATTTTCACTCAGGCAGTAAAGAAAATCCCTCGAACCTTCTTCGACGGCAGAAATTCTGCCACGGAGTCCGGCGTCATTTTCGGGTGGGATATAAGTGCAGTTAGAAAGTACCATCCCGGAGGCAACAAGGTCAAGAGCCAAAAACTGTTTTGCAACAATTTTTATTTTGCTGCTTGAACTTTCGATTGGAGCTGACTTTTCATGAATGAAGTCAAGCATGCCGATCGGCGAGAAATATCCTGACAGATGAATGGACTTGACGATCTCATAACATTTGAAAAGTGAGTCAGCATGCTGGGGCACCATTATACATACAGCATCGGTAGCGTGCAGAACGCTGTTGTATTTCTTTATGTCACGTGCATTAAGGCTGATCCAGACTTCTGATGAATTTTTCAGACTTCTGACCAGGTGTCTGAGAAAGTCTATGCGTGCCTGCTCGGGTTTGTCTGTAATATCGACAAAATCAGGCTGAAAAGGCATTATCGCCAATGGTGTAAGTCCTGATTCTATTCGGACAGGGACGGGATAGCGCAATTTAATCTGTGTTTTGGGCAGTGTTTCAGGGTCAATCAACGCCCCCTGGTCCCAGAAGCAGGCGCGTGGAGAAAACTGCATCAGTCCTGATATCCAGCTTGAAGCCGGGGGGAATTCAATATCTGCGATATCTGGAATAATAAGCGCGATGGTTGCAAATGGTGAGGGGCGGATAATCTGTGATAAAAAGGTTTCACCATTGATTGGCGTTGGTGGACTGGAACGATCTACCATTTCTTTCAACTTGCGAAGCGTGGCTGCCTGGTCATTCATGTGTTTTTATGAGTTCTGTATCGAGATTAGACCGACTGATTCGAGCTTCAGGGTGGTAGGAATTTCCTGATATGACAATACGGTAAGGCGAGGAGCTATGCGCTCGGTCAGGCGTTTTATGCTAAGTCTTAATGCCGAACTGCAAAGAATTATTGGTGCAATGCCTTCCTGCATTACGCTGTCGATTTTAGTTCTGATACTTTCAAGCAGGCGCTGGGCCGAAGTCGGGTCAATAGCCAGCTGCACCGAACCATCTATTTTTTGCAGCGCGTTGCCGAGCATCTGTTCAAGCTGCGGATTGAGCGAGATAACCCGCAGCGTGCCTTCGTCATCCAGCAGCGGTTTGCAGATGTGTCTGGCCAGCGCCTGTCGAGCGATTTCGGTAAGAGTGTCGACTTCATTTATGCTCTTGCAGTCTGCCAGTGCTTCAAGAATGTTGACGATATGGCGTATCGAAACATTTTCCTTGAGCAGATTCTGCAGGATTTTAAGCAGAGTTGAGTGGGTAACGACGTTCGGCACGACCTCTTCGAGAACGAGAGGATAGGTCTCTTTAACATTGTCGAGCAACTGCTGCAGTTCCTGACGCCCCAGTATCTCATGCGCATTTTTGCGGATTATTTCCGTGAGGTGAGTGGCAACTACGGTAGACGGGTCAACGACTGTGTAACCCGCCATTTCGGCGCGGTCGCGCTTTGAGCTTTCTATCCAGACGGCTGGCAGCCCGAAAGCAGGCTCTTCCACCGGAATGCCGTCAACTTTGCTGGTTGCATTTCCTGAATCCATCGCCAGAAAATGGTCGGGCAGAATTTCGTATGAAGCAAATTCAACACCCTTGATCTTAAAACAGTAGGTCGATGGATGCAGCTGGATATTGTCGCGTATGCGGATTGGCGGCACTACCAGACCAAGATCTATCGCTATCTGGCGCCTTATCAGAGTAATACGGTTGAGCAGATCGCCGCCCTGGTTTGTATCAACCAGTGGAATAAGGTTGTAGCCGATCTCAAGTTCGAGCGGGTCTACTGAAAGCAGAGAAGAAACATCTTCGGGACCGGTTTTTGCGGTTTCTTCTTCAGCAATTTTGCTGTCCATCGCTTTTTGCTCGATCTCCAGGTCGTTCTTGTGCGCTACATAGGCGAGCATGCCAAAAACAACCGAAAGCATAAGAAAACTGAATTTTGGCAGGCCTGGAACCATTCCGAGAAACCCGAGCAGGCCTGAACCAATTCCGAGCACGCGCGGGTTGCTGAGCAACTGGTCGCTGACTTCCTGCCCGAGGCTTGAGTCTGAGCTGGCGCGGGTAACTACGATACCTGTGGCAGTAGCAATCAACAGAGCCGGAATCTGGGTAACCAGACCGTCTCCGACGGTGAACAGTGCATAGGCCTGCAGTGCGTCCATTGCCGATTCTCCGCGCTGAAAGACGCCGATGACCAGGCCGCCGAGCAGATTGATTATAGTGATAATGATGCCGGCAATAGCATCGTTTTTGACGAATTTACTCGCACCGTCCATGGAACCGTAAAAATCGGCCTCTCTTTTCAGATTCAGGCGGCGCTTGGTGGCTTCTTCCTGGTCTATGGCACCGGCGTTAAGGTCGGCATCGATGGCCATGCCCTTGATCGGCATGGCATCGAGAGTGAATCTCGCAGCTACTTCGGCAACGCGTTCGGCACCTTTGGTGATAACAATGAATTGAATAAGAACAAGAATAATAAATACAACCATGCCGACGACGTAGTTGCCGCCGACAACAAAGTTTCCGAACGATTTTACAATCTCGATTGTTGCACCGCGTCCTGAGAGAATTATACGGGTAGAACTGACGTTCAGTGACAATCTGAATAATGTGGCAATCAGCAGCAGGCTCGGGAAGGCCGAAAATTCCAGGGCTTCCTTGTTGTATATGGAGACGAGAAGTATTATCAGCGCAAGAGCTATGTTCAGGGTGAGCAGGATATTTAGTATGAATGATGGCAGGGGCACTACCATCATGATTACGATGAGTACTACACCGAAAGCGAAAATAATATCTTTGCTCTGCAACAGTGCAGCAAAGGGTATGTTTCTCAGTATCCCGCTATTGCTGTCGGCCAAGCTGCCCTCCGTGCCTGTCGTGCTGTTGCGATGCCTCAGTTAACCCGGTCATGCACTGTTCGTCTGCCTTTTCATGTAAACCTGTTTGAGAATTTCGACGACCGCATTGTATAGTTCTGAGGGTATCTCGTCCCCTACTTCTAACATTTTATACAGCTGTCTTGCAAGGGGTTTGTTTTCAATTATCGGAACATTATTTTCAGCTGCAATTTCCTTTATTTTCTGTGCAATCAATCCGGCTCCCATGGCAACGATTACCGGTGCATTGTCCTTATTGATTTCGTAACGCAGTGCACAGGCGATATGAGTGGGATTCGTAACAACAACGGTCGCTTTGGGAACTTCTTCCATCATGCGCCTTGACGCCGCCTGGCGCTGCTTTTCGCGAATTTTCTGCTTTACTCTCGGATCTCCTTCGCGCTGTTTGTATTCATCCTTGATTTCGTCTTTTGACATCTTGATGTTCTCTTCATGCCGCCATTTCTGGAAAGCCCAGTCTGCCAGAGCGAGGAACAACAGTATCAGAATGATTTTTATCGCCATCACGAATGCTGTTTTCAGTATTATGACTATCGCCGGCACTGGTTCGAGCTGCATGAACCTGACCAGCATGGGTATGTTTTCGCGTATGGTTGAATAGGGCACGTAAGCAACTATGAGAATTTTTAGTATAGACTTCAACAGCTCGGCAACCATTTTCCATGAGAATATGTTTTGAATACCCGAAACCGGGTTGAGGCGGTCAATGTCTGGCATCAGCGGTTCGAATCTGAAAAGAAAACCTGTCTGTATGATATTGGAAACTATTGATCCCAGCAGAATGGCGAGCATAAATGGTGTCAAAATGCGCAGTAGAACAAGAATGAATTGATTCAGCAGAATGAGCGTGCCGGGCAGTGACAAATCGGTGAATATGGCCTGTGAAAACGTGTAGCGCATGTATTCACCACACATTCCAAAAAGTTGCGGTCCGTAGAAACGTAACATCAAAAAACCAGTTAACAGAACAATAACCGAACTGAGGTCCTGTGACTTGGCGATGTTGCCGCGGTCAATCGCTTCCTGCCGGCGTTTTTCAGTCGCCGGTTCAGTTTTTTCACCGGCAAACAACTGCAGGTCGAATTTGCGCTCAGCCAGAGTCAATGCCGGCATCAGGCAGACATCTATATCGGTGCGCTCAGCGTTTGAGGTAGGCGTTGGCAAAATACTAGCCCATCTTTCCCAGAAGAAGGTTTATTTCGTTCATGCTCAAACCAATCATATGACTAATCAGATCTCCCAGATAGGGCATCAACAGGATCAGCATGGCCAGTCCGCCAAGAATTTTGAGCGAAAAGCCGACCTGAAAAATATTCATCTTAGGCACTGTGCGAGCTATTATGCCAAGCGCCACGTCACCGATAAGAATGACCGCTATGATTGGCATGGCTATCTGTAGACCGCAAACAAAGAGCATGCGGGTGTAGAGTGCAATTTCTTCTACAATACTGCCGTTGAGAACCAGTCCGGCCAGCGGTACCAGCTGAAAACTCTGGAAAAATGCCCTGAGAATTATCAGATGGCCGCCGACAAAAAGAAAAGTCAGACTGCCGGCAAGTTGAAAAAACTCGGAAATGATGCCAAGACCCTGATTAGAAGTCGGATCAGCAATCTGCACGAAAGAAAAGCCTATCTGCATTCCTATTATCTGCCCGCCCAGCCTGAGAGCCGAGACAAATATCAGAACGACGTAGCCGAGTGTGTAGCCGAGAACCAGTTCTTTTAAAGCCATCAGCCCGTATTCTATAGCCGAAAGTTCCGGGAGTGTCTGAGTGCTTATCAGGTGTGGCAGAATTATCAGCGCGCACAGCGCCGAAAGGCCTGCTTTAACTTGCATTGGAATAATAGTTTCAGAATAAACCGGGATATTGAGAAAAAAACCGCTGAAGCGAACCAGACCGATCAAAAAAATACCGACAGCGTTCAGAAAGGCTGCTTCTGTCATGACAGCTTCTGTTTAACGTGCAAAGGTCTGCAGCTGACCGAGCAGTTTAATGGCAAACTGCATCAGCTGCGTCAGCATCCATGGTGCCAGCCAGATCATCGCCAGTCCGGTGATCAGGAGTTTCGGAATGAAAGTCAGGCTCTGTTCCTGTATCGAAGTTGCCGTCTGAAAAATGCTGACTATAACGCCTATTACCATGCCTAGAATAAGAACAGGTGAGGTTAGAAGCAGTGAGAGGAAAAAGGTTTCCTTGAACAGTTCGTATAAGGTGTATTCGGTCATGCATTGCCGCCGAAGCTGAGGACAATTGATCTGATGACGAGATTCCAGCCGTCAACCATGACGAAGAGAAGAATCTTGAAAGGCAGCGAAATCATTACCGGCGGCAGCATCATCATGCCCATCGACATCAACAGGCTCGCCACAATCATGTCTATGACCAGAAAAGGCAGGTAGATTACCACCCCCATCTGGAATGCGGTGCGTAGTTCACTCGTGATAAAAGCCGGAACCAGTGCCAGCGTGCTGAAGTCGTCTTTTGTCTGAGGTTTGGCGCCGCCTTCCATGCCGGCAAAAAGCGCCAGATCTGTTTTTCGCGTATGTCTGAACATGAACTCGCGAATCGGAAATATCGCCTGATTGTATGCTTCAACATAGTTGATATCACGGTTTACGTAGGGGACAAAGCTTTTCTGATAGATCTGGTCGATGACTGGCGACATGGTGAAAAAGGTTATGAACAGAGCAAGTCCTATTATTATCTGGTTGCTCGGTTCCTGCTGGGTGCCAAGGGCGCGCCTGACAAAGCTCAGCACGATTATTATGCGGGTAAAGCTTGTGAGCATTATCAGTATGGACGGTGCCAGACTCAATATGGTCAAAAGAATAAGCACCTGCAGACCTGTGCCGAGCTGGCTGCGTTCTCGTGATGGATCGACCTGTATGGTAATGGCAGGTATCGGGAATGGCGTTGCCTGCCGCTGTATACGGTCTATGTCGGTGCCGTCGTCGGGATTGACGCGTCCACGTGGGGTACTGAGATCCTGGGCCTGGGCATACGCTCCGGCGCACAGCATGACAAAAAACAGCAGCAATGCTGGCAACAGGATTCGGGTGCATACAATCTGATGTTTTTTGTGCATTGGTTCCGTATACGGAGCACAAAATTTTACAGGGCACAGCTCCGCTCGTAAATTTATACAATATGGTGCACAATTACGCAAGACCGAAAAAAATCAGTTTTCTGGCGGAGTTTTGCGTTTGACCAGAAGTTCGTTGAGGCGGCTCAGACGTTCGTGATTCCTTTGATTTTGCGCCTGGCCCGGGGTTTTTGTCTGGTCTTCGCTTGCCGGTTGGGGTGGGGAATCGCTTTCTGCCGCTGAACCTGGCCTTAGAAAAGAGAAAAGTCGTTCCATGCCCGGCAGGGGTTTGTCATTCTGAAGACGCAACGCGTCAAGAGTATCTTTGTCGGTTATTTCGGCAAGCATGTTGATACTCGAATCGGTTACTCCAAGTATAAGCACTTTCCCCATGACATCCACCAGATAAATCATGCGGCGGTTGTCGAGAGGCAATATTCCAAGAACCTTGCCAAAAACATTGCCGCCGAATCCGGCTTTTTTCTGGATCAGCCAGGAAAGTCCGAAAGCAATAATTATTATGGCAAAAAGCGATGAAATAATGCGCAAAGTCGAACCCATCGGATCCGGCATTGGCAGAAATGGCGCTGAGGCAACCGGCCCCTCCATGTAGAAAGGCAAAGGAGCATCTGCGGTCGCACTGGCGGGCGTGACTGACAACGCAGTTTCGCTGGCGGCACTTGAAGTGGCAACTGGAGTTTCTTCAGTTAAAAACCCGCTGCTGACTGTAGCAACGGGTTCAGCGGAAACAGAACAATAACTGGCAATTAGTATGAACAGTAATGTTCCGATTAATTTATGCTTCACGGTAAAAAAAGAACAGCAGATAAAATGCTTCAGCGCAGTGCTTTTTGCACGGCTTCAATAACGCGGTTTGGCTGGAATGGCTTGACTATGAAATCACGGGCCCCAGCCTGAATAGCGTCGATAACCATGGCCTGCTGGCCCATGGCGCTGCACATTATGATCCTCGCTGCCGGGTCAAGCTTTTTAATGGCTTTAACAGCATCGATCCCGTTCATTTCAGGCATTGTGATGTCCATGGTTACAAGATCGGGTTTGAGCTTCTGGTAAAGTTCAACCGCTTCCTTGCCAGTCTGTGCTTCGCCAAGCACCTCAAAGCCATTCTTGCTGAGAATGTCTTTGATCATCATACGCATGAAGGCTGCGTCATCTACTATAAGTATTGTTTTCCCCATACTAACCGGCAGTCTCCTTAGAGAGCTTGTAGTCTATCTTGTGGATTGATAATGCTGGTAATTCTGACTGCAAAGTTTTCGTCGATTACAACGACCTCGCCCTTTGCTATCAGCTTGTTATTAACAAATACCTCCACGGATTCACCCGCAAGTTTATTTAACTCTACTACAGAACCTATACCTAATTCAAGAACATCTTTTATTAACATACGGGTTCTGCCTAATTCAACTGTTATTTGCAGAGGAACGTCAAGAAGCAGGTCTATATTCGATTGCAGGCCCACTCCCATCGGCATCTGAAGCATGCCGAACTCTGCCGGAGAACCTTGCATCATACCTGGCATCCCCATTCCCATACCCATCCCTGGCATTCCCATTCCCTGCATTTGTCCTGGCATTCCCATTCCCATTCCTGGCATCTGGCCCTGCATTCCCATTCCTGGCATCTGACCTGGCATCCCCATTCCTGGCATCTGACCCTGCATTCCCATTCCTGGCATCTGACCTGGCATTCCCATTCCTGGCATCTGTGGGGGCATTCCCGGCATTTGTGGAGGCATCTGGCCCTGCTGCTGGCCTCCGAGCCCGGCGCCTGGCGGTGGTGGCGGTGGCGCAGCTTTTTTGGCTGACTCTTTGGGTTTGTTCAGGTCGGCAGCCATCATTTGTGCAAATGCTGCCGGAAGCAGTTGAACCATTTCGGTTTCGGCAAGATCACCGATTTTCAGGCTGTAGCCGATGCGCATGAAATTGGCGTTGGCACTGAAATCTGGCATGGCCGGCGGGCCATCGTTGAAATTAACCAGAAGAACTTCTGGTGGCGATATATCGACGCGCTTTTTGAAGTGCTCAGACAAAGTTGTCGTGGTCTTGCCCATCATCTGGTTCAGCATTTCGCCGACCGCTGAAATGTGCATTTCCTGAAACTGCGAATCGACTCCACTGCCACCCATCATCAGGTCTCCGATAAGGGCCGTGATTGTCTTCTTGAGCAGCAGATATGAATTGCCGTCAAAGCCTTCAATATAGGCAATCTTGGCAATGACGAATTCTTCTCCACCACCCTCAGCAGCAAGTTCGCTAAAGTTGACACCGCGAACCTGCTCGAGTTCGATAGAAATTTCCTTGTTCAGCAGAACCTGGACAACCGATGATGTGGCACCAAGAGATATCTTGGCCACTTCGGCGAGCTGGTCAAGCTCTTGCTGGGAGAAGGAGGCCGCGGCATTTGAACCGCCAGAAGCTGCCGCCGGGGCTGCCGGGGCTTCCGCCGCAGGAGTTTCGGCCGGAGCTTCATCTCCGCCACCACCTCCAGCGTTTAACAATGCATTGATTTCTTCCTGCGTCAGTATGTCGCTCACGTCAATTCCTCCTCCTGGTTAGGGGGGTCAAAAACTTCAGTAATGGTGATGGCCATCTTTTTGCCGAGGATCCCGGGGCGGCCGCGAAATTTTACCCGGTTACCGACCCTGATATTAAGGTCGTTCTTGAACAACTGGTCGGTGACCATGATGTCGCCGGGTTGAAGGCCCAGGATGTCCTGCAGGGTAACTATAGTGGCACCAAGTTCTGCGATCAGGGGGAGATGCACTGACTTAACCTGCTGGCTTATCGCATCGACATTGGTTTGGGCAGCTTCCTTGCGAACTGCGGCAAACCATGATGCGGCGTTGAATTTGTAAACTATCGATTCGACGGTGTTATAGGGAATGCAGAGTGTCATGATCCCGGTGACGTCGTGAATCTTGATTTCTATCGTTATTGAAACGACGATTTCGCTTGGTGGAACAATTTGCGCGAACTGCGGGTTAGACTCGACCAGCTCAATGACCGGAGCGAGGTCGATTATGTTGATCCAGGCTTCGCGCAGGCGATCGATAATGCCGACCATGATTTTCTGCATGATCTGCTTTTCGACTTCGGTGAGTTGCCTGAGAATGCCAAGAGGCGTGCCATTGCCACCCAGCAGACGGTCGAGAATGGTGAACACAACGTTCAGGTTTATATCGACAAGTGCTTTGCCATCAAGGTTGTCTGACCTGAAGACTGTTATGAAGGTCGGATTGTAAATGGACTGAATGAATTCTTCAAAAGTTCTCTGTTCGACCGAAACTATGGTTGCCTGCGCGTAAGCACGCAGTTTGGTGGAAAGATCCGTTCCAACCAGTCTGACAAAAGCTTCATGAATCAGCTGTATGGTGTTGAGCTGTTCTTTTGAAAATTTTGTCTGGCGTTTGAAATCGTATTTGCGCTCGGTTCTGCCTTCTTTGCGCTCGTCCGAGCTACTGCCAAACATTGACGATGAGGCAGCCGCCTGCGACGGTCCTGATTCTTTGGGCGGCTTCTTTTCAGCCCCTCCCTCTGAAAACATCGGTGGCGGAGGTGGCGCCGAATCGTCTTCTTCAGCTGGGCCCAATGCCGACAGCAGGGCGTCGATTTCGCTTTGCGAAAGGGTGTCTACCATTCTCTGGCTCCGGTTCTATGAAGCATCCTGTATATTACTCAGTTGATCAGAAATGTCGGAATAAATACACTGATAATGCGGCTTTCAGATGTGGATTTACCCAGAATTCTGTTGAGCTCTCTTTCTATGTCTTTATGCAGAAAGCGGTCGATGTAGTCTTCTTTTGCTCTCTGGATATTGAGTTTCATTAGGATATTGGTTATGCAGTCGCGCAGTTCAGCCTTGCGTTCTTCGAGTTCTTTTTCGAGATTGCCGATGTAGCCGACTTCAACCTGTATCTTGATATAATGAAGTTCTTCATCACGGGAGGTTGCAATGAATTCGCCAAGATCGAACCTTCCCATCTTGGGCGCGGTTTCGATTTCACCCTGCAAGGGTGGTGGTGTCTGGGCTCCCCCAACGCCGACCTGGGCTCTCATGCTGGTAACGTAGGCAATGCCGACAACCGCAAGCGCGATAATCAATACAACTAAAACAACTAAAATCACTTTTGTTTTGGAAGACATAATTTATAAACCTACCATGAGAAAATCGGCCAAGTCAATGCACAAAACGACTTTTATGGGCATAATTACAACTTCAATGCGGTGCCGGCCGCGTCAGATTTTTTCCTGGCGAGCCGGTGCGTCTGAGTGCGACGTTTGTAATTCATGATGCGGTGCAGAACCTGATGCACCGGTTCGGCCACCATGACAGTTTTTCCTGTATACAATGTGATGACAGTGTCGGGAGACGACTCGATCTGCTCGATGAGTTCGGCATTCAGATAGAATTTTGCTCCATTGATGCGCGAAAGCCTGATCATTTCAAATCGTCTCCCTTACTGTTATCGCTTCAGATTCACGACTTCCTGCAGCATTTCATCAGATGTGGTAATTACCCTGGAGTTGGCCTGAAAGGCGCGCTGGGTAACGATCATATTGGTGAATTCTTCAGAAATGTCGACGTTACTCATTTCGAGAGAAGCTGCTACAATTACGCCTCTATCCATCATTCCGGGTTTGCCGACAATCGGCAGTCCGGAGTTCGGAGCGTAAGAGTAGAGGTTCTTGCCGTTCTTTTCGAGACCGGCCGGGTTGTTGAAGGTTGTCAGCCCAACCTGACCTATCGGCTGTTTCTGGCCATTGGAGAACACGCCTCTGATGATGCCGTCTTCTTCGAAGTAAATCTGTTCGAGCAGACCCATTTCGTAGCCGTCCTGGAATTCGGCTTTGGTCGAGAAGTCTGAATCAAACTGGGTTATCATTTCAGCGTCCAGCGCTATAGAAAGGGGATTGCTACCTCTTGGGGTCATTTGAGCATCTGGAATATATGAACGGCCGAGGTCGATCTTGCCGTTTTCGAAGAAATACAATTTTCCTTCGCGGTTGGTAATGAGAGCATCGTTGGCGCGCTCGAGGTCTTCCTTCGTCGGATCTTCTGGATCTTTGACATTGTTGGCCGGGTCTTTCAACCAGCTCACAATCTCGACATCATCATCAGAATAGCTGAGCTTGTAGCTCCACTCCATGGTTTCCTTATTGGTGTGTTCCCATGAAGTCACCAGTCCATGCTTGCCGCCAAGTGAATCGTAAATAATGATGTTGGTGCCATGCTTGGCGCCTTCGCTGACAGCACCACTGATCTTGAAGGTTTCGCCATTGACTGTTGCCGAGAATTCAAGCATATCGGCTGAGGGCTGCGGAACCATAATGTTTACTGAGTCTGACGCGCCCTTTTCGGCAGTCGTAATGAAGCTCATTTCATTGTTGGGCAGCCATGGGTTGTTGCCTTCAGTCAGCGAGAATTCGAGGCCGCCGTAGTTGAATTCGCTGACAGCAGCTGTCCCGGCGAAATCTCCAGCTGTCAGGCCCAGCTGTTCGTAACCGGTGCCACTTATGATGACACGTTCACCTGAGCCTGAATAGTTGCCGGTTATAACCAGCTGGTCGGGACTATCATTATTGTTGGTATCGACAAACGACGCTGTAGCAGAGACGTTTTCCTGTGCCAGGCGTGAGTTGATTTCTGCAAGAATGGCGCCACGGCTGTATATCTGGTTGTTGCCGGCTACGATGTCGCTGAAGTTTATCAGGGCAGTGCGGCCGTCGCGGTCGGTTATAGTAAGGCTTACGTCACTGATAGGATCCCAGCGGTCGTTTTCCGGATCCCATTCGGCGCTGTACGCTTGCGCTGTTCCAAAATCATTGAATACTTCAGGTCTAGAACCGCCGGTTCCGCTGTAAACACCTGCTGGCAGGTTTAGTGCGTCGGTGTCGCCAATGATTTCGATTTGCCGGTTGCTGCCGACATCGTTGCTGACGATCTGGAACTGCTGGGTGATTGCATCATAGTATGCTGTTGCCCGAACCCCGCCATTTTTCATAGCCGTATTGATTGTGTCTACGATCTCTGAATTGGAATAGGTTACCCCAGGGTCAAAGGCTACCGAAGCAGTTCTTGGCGGAACGAACTGATTGTCGTTGATGTCGAAGTAGGCGCCGAAGTCAGGCGTCCAGTGCGTTCCGAATGCGACCGGATCTCCCTGGACGCGTGCCTGTTCGCCGCCGAGAGTGCCAGCGCCGATAAAGCCGCGCTCAGAACCGACTACGCGATAAGAAGTTGCCCGCGTCGGGTCGCCACCATCAAAGATTATTTTGACCGTTTCATTTTTAACTTCAGTACCTGAAGCGGTAACGCCTGAACTTATGCCATCAGCGGGGTAATTGCCAAGAGCATTGATTGGCATGGTTGCAGTCGCCGGTCTGGGGTCGCCATCTGGGTCGTAGGTGAAATAAGGCTGAGCCACCGAAGAGGTTGGCCCGGCCGGTTCTACTGTACTCTCAAGAACGTTGCCGTCATCGTCGGTCTTTATGGTGCCGGTGGCGACGTTGCCCTCAGTGTCATCGACAGCAGACCAGATCCAGTTGTTGGCGTCAAGCTTCTTGAATTTGAAGCTGAGATTCTCGAACTGCCCCTCGCTGTTTTTGAAAGTCAGCGTATCAAGGCCAAATTCGATATCGCGTTCGTTAGATGAACTGTCGAGGTTACAGGAATAACCTATCTCATTGGTCTGATGCGCGTGCTTTTTGAGATACTTGGTAATATTGATGTCATAAGGCACGACACCGGTCTCTTTCATTTCGAGATTGCCGGTTTTGGGATCCTGGGTAGCCAGCCAGCCCTGCATCTTGAAGCCGGTGTTGGTCATGACCATGTCGTAGTTCGGGTTGATGTTGAGGTTGCCGTCGCGGGTGTAGTATAGGTTACCGTCGTAGCCCCGCACCGAAAAGAACCCGGCGCCTTCGATCGCGATATCGGTCTGCTTGCCAGTTCCTTCAATCGCACCCTGATCCATCAGTGTGTCGATAGCAGCCTTGCTGACACCCAGACCAACCTGCATCGGGTTGAGTCCGCCGTAGTCGCCAAAGGCCTGCTGACCGTGCCGCAGCGTTTCCGAGAAGAGATCCTGGAACATGACGCGACCGCGCTTGAACGCAGTGGTATTGACGTTCGCAATGTTGTTGCTGAGAACGTCCATCTTGGTCTGAAATTGCTTTAGACCCGTAACTCCCGTGAATAATGATCTTATCATAGCACAATTTCCTCTTCTTTCGGCTTAATGTGCCGTTAACCGTCGGTTCCGTTCCATCGTCACCACGGTATTCTCCATGAAGAGTGGAGTAGTCGACCGGGGGAGAAGAGCCTGCCTCATGCAGGAATCTCCCGCCGGCCAATCCGCTGGGATTGGCAAAGATCATTTTTTATCTGTTTCCGCCTTCTGTCATTCCGGCGGTCTGGCTTCCCCGGGAGGGGTCCGGCCATCTTATCGGATTTGTTTTTGCCTTTGATCTTTGCGACTTCCCGTTCGTTTGCTTCCTTATGGATCTGTTTGTATTTCTTTCATTTCTTTGCCTGTCAGCTTCTCCTTATCCATACTTCATACTTACGCTGTCTATATTCGTCACCATTCCGTTTCGCATCTCGTCGATACCCATTGCTGTCACCAGCGTGCGGTTCGGAACATTTACGACAAAGGCGCCTTCGCGTGTTATTACCAGCGAGTCTCTGGCTCCTTTTGCCTCCAGCTCTGAAAAAGCGCGGTTCAGCGAATTCTCCAGGGCTGGGTTCATGTCTATGTTCCTTTCTGTGAGGCGCTTTTGGGCATGGGCACTGATGCGAAACTGTGTCGGTTCTGCTACAGCCTTCTGGAAAAGGTCGCCGAACGATGCTGCGCCTGGCAGACCTGCTGCCGTGCTGTTACTTCTCGTCGGCCTGATTCCCGTCAGCTGCGGTCCCTGCGGACCGATCATCAGTCTGGGGTCCATGATTTGCCTCGTTTGAGTCAGATTAAGTTATCAAGGTTCAGCCGCTTTGCGGCATTTCGTATATGGTCGGGCTGACCAGCTTAACGTCTTCGAGGTTGTAGGCGTTGTCGCCAATCTTTAGAAAGGGAACGCCCTCCTTGAAGCCGACCATGTCAACCGTGCCGGTAATTGCTTCATCCATTTCGGCGTTTTGCACTGTAACTGTAGTACCCAGATACATCATGGCCTGGGTGTGTGAGTTGCCTGCAAGAATGGCTGACATTGCTTCAAGAGACTTGTTCATATTCAGCATCTGCTCGAGGGAACTGAAACTCGACATCTGACTGATGAAATTCATGTCTTCCATGGGATTCATCGGGTCCTGGTTTTGCAGTTGCACGGTCAGAAGCCGCAGGAAGTCGTCTTTGCCAAGATCTTGCTTCGGCGTCCTTGAAGTGTTGAGATTCATGCCGCCTTCCGGTATGTTTACTGTTTCTATTGCCATCGAACCAAGCCTCCTATACGGTCACATCGACTGCTTTGATATTCAACGCAGCCCGTCTCAGATTGGGCAGAACATTCTTTCTAATAATCGCTTCGGCAGTGTCGTTGCCGCCTGCCTGGATACGACTGGATCTGTTTCTTCCGCCAGACATCTGATTCCTGTTTCTTTCATCGGGATTTCTCGACGAAATGTCCACAGTTATTTCGGTCAAATTTACGCCCTGGTTGAGAAGCTGCTCTTTGATCTGGGGTGCCAGCTCGTCGAGACGCGCTTTCGCAAAGGCGCTTTCGGCCGAAATCCGGGCCGATACTGTTCCATCCTTGGAGGTAAGTTCCATTTCAAGCTTGCCAAGTTCGCCGGGATCGAGCTCCATATTGAGAATCTTGCTGCCATTCTCGGTTTTCAGATATTCTGCTTTTTCCAGCATCTGACTGAAAATGTGAGTGGCGGCAGGAACTGGTGTGGCGGGTCTTGCTGCGCTCATTGAACTTGCGGGAGTGCCGTTGTGGGAAGAGAATCCGTTGCTTCCATTGCCGGCATTGTTGTTGTTCATGGCTGAATGTCGTTTAACCGCTTCGGGAGAGTAAGTTTCTGCTGAATTCGCCTTTTCGCCGCCAGCAGATTTTTCTGCAAACAGTGAAAAGAATTTTCTGGCAGCTTCTTCTGTTGCGGCTTTCGCCTGTTCAGGTGTAACCGGTTGGGCAGTCGCTGTCTGCGTTGTGGATTTGTTTGCGAGCATCGGTTCATCGGCCGTTTCTGTCTGGTCAACGGAACTGGCTGTTTCATTGACCGGTTGATTCAGACGATTGAACTCCTGGCGCAGACTTTCTTCATTTTGCGGCTGTTGGCTGGTTGTTTTGCTCTGACTGGTTTCGACATTCTTTTCTGTAGTATTTCTCGCGGTTTCCCGGCGGTTGTCATCTGTCGTGGCCTGTTCTGTCTGAGCTGCATTCTCAGAATTTTCGACGGACATTGCAACAGCGGGTTCTTCTGTTTCAGTTATCTGAACAGGGTTTTGCGCTACAGCATCTGCTTCGTCGGTTTTCTCTTCATGCACTGGCTCATTCATAAGTTCATCAACCACCTGAACACTTGCCTCAGATTCGCTAAGGTCTGTCGGCAACTGGGTGCTGCTTTCATCTGCTGCTTTCTGCTGATCAGTCAAAGTTTGCAGCAATTGCATCAGTTCAGGAGATTCTGTCAGCGTCAGCAATTGTTCCTTCGCTTCTGAGTCGGGCATTTCAGCAATCATTTCGCCAAGCACTTCTTTGAACGCTTCTGGCGATTCAGTTATTGCTTCAAGTTCCTGCTGTGACAGACCCTGCAAGGCTTCGATTATGACCGCCTTCTCTTCCTGCGAAAAGTTGCCGGAAATTTTCTCCAGCAGAGCTTCATAATCAATAGGCTTGTCGGAAGTTTTTGACTGACTGGTGCTGTTTTCAGTGCTGACCGCAGCGATTACCGATACTTCAACTGTCTCAGTTTGACCAGCGGCGCTGGTTGCAAGGTCGTCAGTTGCCATTTGCAGTTCTTCTGCGCCTTCCAGCTCGAGAATTGCTGTTTCAGTATCTACGGCTGTCTGTTCGTCAGTCGTATCGGTTCTGGTAACAGATTCGTCAGCAGCATCTGCATCAGTCGATACTTTATTTTCGGCCTGACTTTGTGGTTTTTTCTCCAGTTTCCTGGCACCTTCAGAGTCTGAGCTTGCGCTCTCCTCTTTCGCTTTTCTGCCCGCGGCTCTTATTGCGTCAGATTCTTTTTTGAATGAGTCTGAGTTTTCAGTCTCCCAGGGCTGGTCTTTTTTCACCGGCATCTCAAACTTTTCCGGACGTTTTGCCAGCAACGGGTTTATTGCGTTGATGCCAGTGACGGAATATATTCTGGTGTTGCCTGTTAGTTCGCCAGTCATGCTGTTCGCTGACACATCGCCGAGTTGCTGTTGTAACAGGTTGAGGAAGTCACCGGACTGTTGATTGCTGGCTTTGTTCGGCTTGTTCAGTGGCAGTTCAGATGAAAAAAAGCCGGAAATACCATTTAACATGTCATTATTCATTGTTTCACCTCCTTCCTTTTTAATTTTGTATAGTTTCCCACTATCTTTATCGTCATAATTTTCCCGAAGCCTTAGCGAAAATTTCCAAAAATATTACCGACTGACATTTGTTGCCGCATTGCCAGGTTAATTGTCATTGCGAGCGGAGCGAGGCAATCTCACCGAGAAAGGAAAATTACTCAGAACGGACTTATATAAGAGCTCATTGATTAATTCGCTTTCTGTAGCTTCGGCCTTCAGCCGGGTTGCTTTTTCTCCAGCGCTTCGCTTGCTCACAAGCTGACGAAAAAGCAATCCCGTCTTCAGACCTCGCAATTTTGAATGAGCTTTTGCATAGCCCTTTGCCCTTGCAATAACGATTTTTTGCCAGGAATTATCGGGACGACTCCGGTTGCGTTGCATTTTGTATAACGTGGGGGTATCCTGTTCACTCAGATCAATTATTCTTTATGTGTCTGTATCGATCTGCCAAGGAGTCTGCTGTGAGATATCTCTGCTGTCTGCTTTTTATCATCATTGTTTGCACCGCGTCAGCTGCCGACAAGGTCGTCTGGCCACTCAAGATAGAGATTTCGCAAAGCTCGAGTTTTGCAGAATTTCGTGGCATGCGGTTGCACGCCGGAATCGATCTGCGCACACAACGCCGTAACGGACAGGCTGTTGTCGCGATTGCCGATGGCTTTATCTCACGGGTTGGCGTGCAGTTTCGCGGCTACGGTTATGCGCTTTATATTGACCATCCCAGTCTCAACGCCAGGGTTGTTTACGGCCACCTTCAGGATTTTCAGGGCCCGCTCAAGGAATATATAGACGCCAAGCTGGCAAAAATGGGCAGTCGGCATGGTATAAACGATTTTTTTACTCCCGACCGGTTTCCGGTTAAAAAGGGGCAGGTCATTGCTCTATCGGGTGAATCCGGCAGTGGCCCGCCACATCTGCACTTCGAAATGCGCAATTTTTCTGATGAACCGCTTGCTCCGGCTATGTTTGGCTATCGGCCAGTCGATCGCATCATCCCGGTGTTCCACCATTTTTATATCGAGCCGATGTCTTATGGCTGCGTCATTGACGGCAGTTTTCTGCCGAAACGCTATAATCTGGCAAAGAAAACTTCTGTGCTCTACAAGCTCAATCCTGTTCCGGCGGTGTCGGGTAAAATCGGCCTGCAGGCCGGTATTTCAGACACCAATGGCGATGGCAACCGCTACGGCGTCGAAAATGTCAGTCTGGAAGTGAATGGCAGCGCTTTGCTTGAACGTGTTTTTCATCGATACAGCTATGAACAGAGCCGCCAGGCCACCTGGATCTACGATTACTTTAAATCTAACCAGAAAGGAACTGGTTATGTTTATACGCTGTTCAAGTGGCCTTTTGATACATTGTATTTCGCTGCCGGTTTTCCTGCCTGGAGCGGCGTATTCGATCCGCGATCCTATGCCGGCAATTGCGCTGAATTTGCTGTGAATGCTGAAGATTTTGGCGGCAATCGCATTTCTGCTGTCGGCACCATTGTTAATCAACCAGTCGATTTCAGCAAAGATATCGATACTTCTGAAATATCCGGTTTCAGTTTTGACTGGTTCGAACAGACAGATCATACGCTTGTAGCTATAGGTGCCCGCAGCAAAGGCACGAAAGTCTCAAAAAGTGCTGGTATGATCGCCTGTCGCGACAGCCGAGGCGAAATCGCAAAACTCCTGGTTTTGCTTAGTGATACACGCGTTGAGATTGCTTTCCCCAAGGAAAAGCGTTGGCAACATGGCGCCTGGCTTGGCGACAGGCAAATTCTGCCTGAAACAACTCTGGTCGGGCCAGAAGGTGCTATTTTGGCGATGGCACCTGGTGCTCAGGCAGTATTTGCGCGAAATTCACTGCATTTCCCCACGTTCTGCTCTTTTGCGCGAACAATTGAGAAGCCTTCTCCCGGCGGCAGCTCAAAAAGGGGATTCCTCAAGCCTTATAGCGCTGCCTGGACCCTTGCTCCAGCCGAAAAGGTTTTCGATGCAGAAGTAAAGGTGAGTATAAACCCGGAAAACTATTCTGGTAGCCTGCAGAAACTTGGTGTTTATAATGTTTCGACCAGTGGCGCTTATTCGCACAATGGCGAAAAGATCGAACAGGGTTCGCTAACCTTTACAACCCGTGCCGGCGGGAGTTTTGTGATTCTGGAAGATCTGCGTGCGCCTGTTTTAAGCTATTCTCGCAAGGACAAAGATTATCACCTTGGCCCGGTATACGTTTTTAAGGTTTCCGATCTGGGTGAGGGCGTTGATTATCTCAGTGCCAGCGCCACAGTAGCCGGCAAAAAAGCAGAGGTCTACTCAGACCCAGATAAGGCCGAAATTTATGTGGTCAGACCGACGGGAAGCAACCATAAGGTTGCCTTGCAGGTGCGTGACAATGCTGGTAACAGCGGTTCAATCAGCCGCACCATCAAATAACAGCTTTGGCTGCTTCCATCTTACAGCCGTCAGGGTAATTGTCCTGAAAATGTAGAAATTTTATTGCGATCGCTCTGTCGCGGGCGCAAAAAATTTGACCTTGGGGCGCAAGTCGTGTTAGCTATTAAAGCTAAACACATGAATTAGTTGTAGACAGTTTTTTATGAGGAGCCCCGCGCTGATGAAACGCATTGGTTTATTGCTGCTGGTAGCGTTCTTCTTTTCTTTCCTGCCGGCCTTTGCCGACAATGGTACTTCGATAGTCAAATTTGGCGACCTGCATGGCGAAGTCAATGTCAGACCAAACACTGAAGACGATGATGCCTACATTTTTGCCGAACTTGATACGCCTCTGCACCATGACGACCGCATCAAAACCCTGACGCGTTCGGGCGCCATCTTGAGCTTCTCTGATATGTCTACTTTTGTTATGAAAGAAGACACCACCATAGTTCTCGACATTGCCAACGAGAAGCAGAGCAAGATTGGTCTGCTGGCCGGCAACGTTTGGGTAAACCTCAAGAAAATGGCCTCCGATGGCTCGCTCGAAGTCGAAATGGGCCAGGCAGTTGCCGGTCTTAAGGGTACTAATATTACCTGTTCAACCAATCAGGGTGAAGACCGCATTCAGGTTCTGCGTGGTATCGCCAGGGTTTTGATCAAGGAATCCAAAGAAACCATCGAAGTAAAAGAAGGTGAAGAGCTGGTCGTTAAAAAGGGTGCCAAGCCCGAAAAGAAAGAAATAGATGTCGCTGCTGAACAGAAAAAATGGGAAGAAGATACCTCTCGTCTTGGTGAATCGATTCAGATGAACGAAATTCCAGATGTTCTCAAAGGCATTCTGGAATCAGAAACGGCTGAGTTTACGCGTATTAACGAGGCCTTCACGCGCATGCTTGCACAGACCACAGTTGAAGCAGCAGAAGTGATGGAGTTACAGAAAGACGCTGAACGCTTTCTCGGGATAATTCTTGAAGATAATCTGATTCTAGGTTCGATGCGCAAGAAGGTCGATCTGGCTATGCAAACTCCCGGTTTGCCTGCCGCAGATGCCGTGCAGATGGCCAGTCTGCTGCGTGAAATAGCTGCCGTTCTCTCTCGCATACAGTCAAATCAGGCTCAGGCCGGCAAGATCATGCGTTATCAGTTCAAGCTGTCAGCCCTGATAAATGAAGAGATTCAGGCTGATATAGAGCTTGTCAGAACCGAATTGGCGCAGGCTGTATCGGAGGTCGATGCCATTCGGGCAGTGATTTCGGCAAACCCGAGCGGCCAGTCTCAGGACTGGTTCATGGAGTCGGTTGAAGTCTGCGCAATGGCACTCTCATCTCTCGAGATTATTACGGAAAAAGTCGCTGCGCTTATTGCTGAGAATCCGACAAGCGTTGAGGCACAGGCTCTGTCAAAGATGATCGCTGATCAGCAGATAGCTATCAGTACATTGATGCGTTCTCTGGCTGTCGTTGAAATAGATTCAGCCACCATAACCGAGATGTCACAGATAGACGATACTCTATCCGATCAGATAGTGGTTTTGCAACACGAAATCAGCGCGTATAACAGTTTGACAGATGCTACCGTGGCTGAAAAGGAATCTCGGTTTGTTTCATCTGTCAAGATTATGAGTAATTTTGCCAAGGTCCGTCGGCAGTATACTAACGCTCAGCGCCTTTATGAGACCACAGCCAAGGCTACCAGTTCTTCAAAATTTCGCACTGCCGAAATGGAAGAAGTGGAGAGTGTTTACAGCAGAATTACTGATAATTTCCAGCAGCTTGGAATAGTGGCCGAAGAACTCGAACTTAACATTCGCGATCTTGAGAGCCAGCTCAGCACATATCTGAAATAATCAGCAGTTAAATATCGTTTTAAGCAAATTCTGCACGGCCCTGGCCGGGCAGAATTTTTTTCAGGCTTCCTATCACGGCTGCACCTGATGTCTGGTACTACATTTTTCTTGACCATACAGACAGCGTCATGGTAACAACAAATGTTTAAGCTGCACTCTATATTGCGAAAAAAGATGTTTTTTTGAGGAGTTTTGGATTTATGAAGCGGATTGGTCTTTTATTGCTGTTGATGACCTTTGTTTTCTCCCTTTCACCTGGTTTTGCGCAGAACGGTAGTTCTATCGTAAGGTTTGGCGATCTGCACGGAGAAGTTAACGTGCGGCCCAACGACGAAGATGACGATGCTTACATTTTTGCCGAACTTTCTACGCCATTGAATCATAATGACCGTATCAAAACACTTACCAGATCAGGGGCCATCCTCAGCTTCTCTGATATGTCAACCTTTGTCATGAAGGAAGATACGACCATTGTTCTCGATATCGCCAATGAACGCGAAAGCAAAATCGGTCTCGTGGCCGGCAATGTCTGGGTCAACCTGAAAAAGATGGTTGCCGACGGCTCGATGGAAGTTGAAATGAGCCAGGCTGTAGCCGGGATCAAGGGAACTAACATCACCTGCTCGAGCGACCCGGATGCTCAGGAAGATCGTGTTAAGGTTCTGCGTGGCCATGCCAGCGTTCGCATCAGGAAAACCAATGAAGTGTTTATCGTTGCAGAAGGCGAAGAAATTGTAATCACTCCAAAAAGCGCTCCGGAAAAGCAGAAGATCGATGTCGAAGAAGTTCAGAAGACCTGGGAAGAAGATCTCTCCGGCTTAGGGGAATCTCTCGATATCGACGATCTTCCAGAAATGCTGAAAAATATCAACGAATCTTCCGCTGCAGAATTTGGCAGGCTGAATGAAACTTTTCAGGCTCTGATGGCCATGGAAAAAGTCGAGCTTGCCGATGCTGTTGCGCTGCGAACCTCTGCCGAACGCTTCGTTGGTGTTATTCTTGAAAACATTCTTGTTATCAACAATGCGCGTCGCCGCGTCGATGCCGCTATGGGAACTGAGGGCATAACTGATGAACAGAGAGCGCAGCTAAGTTCTCTCATCAGAGAAATGTCCGCATCTCTGACTGGTCAGCAGAATTATCAGGCAGAGTTGGCGCGTATGATGCGCTATCAGTTCCGTACATCTGCCATCAGCGAAGAATTCCAGTCAGAAATTGAAATGATCCGCACCGAACTGGCGCAGGCTATCGGAGAGCTGGATAATTTTAATTCTGAATCTTCACAGGTAAGTACCGATCTCGGCCAGATGACAGAAGAGCTGGCAACGATCATTGAACGTATCGATGCAGTAAGAGCAGAACTGGCAAACAGTTCAGGGCAATCTCAGGAATGGTTCCTCGAGAAATCTCAAGAGCTCGATGAATGTTCGCAATCTATCGAAGAGCTCTCTATAAAAGCAGAGAGTTTGAACTCTCCAATAAATGAAAGGGTGCAGAGGTTGACTGTTATTGGGTCTGCGATCTCTGACTTGTCGCAGCAGACTTTGGCAATCATTGAATTGAGTGCAGATAATGCTGAAGCACAAGCTCTGCTGAAATCCATAAATGAGCAACAGGCCCATCAGCAGTCGTTCTTAAAGACAAATGACGACTTGCTTGCACAGATCCAGTCGTTTTTGAAGGCTGTTTCGACTCAGCAAACGGCACTTGCGTCTTTACAAAAGCCGGTTGCAGTAGTAGAAATTGATACTGCTACCATAACCGAAATGCAGCAGATCGAATTTGAAATATCAGAAGCGATCGTAACGCTCGAGCAAGGTGTTCGCGATTACAACAGCATATCAGTGAGTCCTTTGTCGGCAGCTATCTCAAGATCGACTATTGAAGAGCAGGAAGCCCGACTGCGAGCATCGATAGCGATTATGAGCAGTTTTAACAATGCCAGAAGGCTGTATCAGAAAGCTCAGCGCAAATACGATGCAACCATGCGTTCAACTACCGGTTCTGGCGTCAGAACCGGCGAGCAGGAAGAAATGGATTCTCTGTGGATGAACATCAGCGACCGTTTCCAGCAGCTTGGTGTAGTTGCTGAAGAACTGCAGCAGCACATTCAGGAACTCGAAGACAACCTGAACCACATGCTTAACCAATAAGGCTACCCGGAGGAAAATAAAATGAAAAAATACACTGTTGCAATTCTATTGCTCGCGATAACAGTTCTGGGCAGCCCTTTGTTTGCCCTTTCTGCGGCCAGCGAACGCGCCCTTGACGCTTTTCGCCGCTATGAGCCAGATTTTGCCAATTCGCTGCGCCGTCTCGAAGAGCTTGACCGCCGCATGGAAAATCTTGGCATCGACGCCGACAGCAACCGCGGCGTCGAAATAAAAGACGAAGCTGAAGAAACGCTTAATCGTGTTCAGCGTCGCTATGACCTGATGGAAGACCTTTTTACCAGCGTTTCAGCTGACTATCCGGCTGACCGCACCCAGCTGTTCGACGGTTTCTCGCGCATTGACGACCTGTATCGCAGTGTGCGCGACGCCTATCTGCAGAAGTTTCTCTATCGTGGCCAGAAGCGGCCGGCTGCCAAAGAAGCAGTTCCTGCCGTAAGTGAACCGGTCAAAGACACCGCTGACACTGCAGCACCAGCTGCCGCTGCTCCTTCTACGTCGCCAGCTGCGACAGAAGAAGATAAGAGAGTCGATATCAGCGGCGTTCTCAAACTTGACTTCAGAAACCGCAATGAAGTTTACCGAACTCAGACCAACGCTGTGAAGAATGTAAATACCGAAGAGGCTTTGCCGAACAATCTCAGGCAGGGCCGTCTGTCATTGACCTTCAAGTTTGACGAAAAGCGCCAGCTGTTTGCTGAAGAGCGCTTTCTCAAACGTGAACGCAATGAACCGGTTCACGAGAACTACTTCACCCTGTCATATATGCACAAGGTCGATCAGGACCATGTCTGGACAGTTAAAAATACCCTGCAGCATGCCTGGTATCCCGAAAACGGCATCAAGGATTATCGCAACAACCTGATCGAAACTTTCTACAATGAACGCTGGACTAAGCGCGAAAGACTGGCCAATATTGGTTACCAGACCCGCGTTTATCCTCAGTATGCGCGATCCGATTTCCATCAGTTCAATGTCAGTGACCAGGAAACCTGGTTCAAGGGCTTTGGCACCGTATTTGCCGAACTCAAGGGCAACTGGCGCCGCTATCGCAACGTCGATGATCTCGACTACGACAACTTCAACCTCTATACCGAATATAATCGCAGCTACGCGGGCAACAAGGCAGAATTGAGCCTGTCAAACACCTTTGACCGCCGCAGCTATGACCAGGAAGCGGTTAATCTTTACAGAACCAGCTATTACGATAACTATTTCCGGGTCAACTACGATCTGCCAGTGCATGACAGCCTTTCTTATGGCTTCGAAGGTCAGCACCAGAAGCGCAATTATGGTGCTGATGAACTGCGTGGTTATTCAGAAGTAAACCTGTTCTCTGCTGCCCGCTTCAAAATCGACAAAGACACCCGGGCCCAGGCAGATTACCGATATGTTTTCAATGATGAAAATACCAAGATTCGTGCGCACAAGAATCACAAGCTGCATGGTATGTGGCAGAAGAGCTACAACAAAGACTTCAAGGTTCGCCTTGATGACACCTATCACATGCGTACATCTGTTGTTGGCGAAACCATGGATTTCCGCGAAAACATGTTTACTGCCAAGCTCTCATGGCGCCTGAAGAGCAAGATCGATCTGACCTGGAACAATGAATATCTGACCCGCTATTACGAAGAAACCTTCTTTCGCGATTTCAGATATTTTCTCAGCGGTCTGAACTTTTCCTATGCCAAGCCCGGCACTTATGACTGGAAAGTCGATCAGAGCTGGCGCAAGTTTGCATTCCGCAATGGCAACAACGTAAATACCGGCTGGGAAGGCGAAGCACAGCCGATTACTCAGCTGCAGTACAATTACATCATCAACACTGACCTCAAGTTGCGGCTGCGCGCCTCATGGGAAAAGACCTATTATCGCTCATTCGATTCTCTCTCTCAGGAACTGCTCTGGGATTTCGCCAGACCGATGACCGTAACCGAATTCTTCGGCGGCCTCGAATACACTTTCTGAGCCGGCTACAGGAAATAGAGGTAAATGATTATGAATAAATTGAGAGTCCTGTCAGTCCTTGTTGTTTTGGCTTTAACACTCGTCGCAGCAGGTTGCGGTGGCGGTGGCGGCGCCAGGTCGGTTGCGATCGATAAAGACGTCGTCGGCATAACCTCAACCCTGAATAATTTCATGGCGGCCGCCCGCAGTGGTGACCAGGCCACGCTTCAGTCGTTTCTTGCTTCACCCGGTGAATCTTATCTGATCGTCAAGGACTTTGGCGCAGATATCAACAACCCCGATGACAACCAGTCTTATGAATTTTACGTGAATCCGGATCTTATCTCGCAGGTATCTACAGATAAGGCCTATGTGTATACTTATTACATACAGCACAGCGGCGATCCTCTCTGGCTGTATTTTGACATGGTGCGCGAAGATGGCCGCTGGGTAATTGAAGAGATGCTGAACAAGGCGCCTGAGGCAGGCGGCTACGTCGAACCGATAACCCCAACGCCAATCTCTCCAGTCGCTCCCACAGAATTTGTCGCAAGTAGCTTTAATCCTATCCGCGATGACATTATCAGAATTTTCTCTGTAGAAGAATCTTCTACTGGTAGATCTTTGCCAGAGAGGCTGGTCACGTATTATGGTCCGGGATCACTCGAAAGTGATACTGGTATCACTTTCCATGAGCTTTATGAAGATTATTCTGTGCCGGGAGATCCCGACTACGAAGGGTTTGTTCCTTCTGGTGCGTCATCGAGAAACCTTGCTGGCAGAATCGCCGGCAGTATAATTGGTCGGGCCTTGAAAGATAGAAGCACTCGACTTTTCAGTCTGCGTGCACAGGTTTCAGTGCCCGAACCAGTTGTTTCCGCATATTACGGTTTCGACAGTCAGGGAGCATTTTACCTCAAGTTGTATGAGAGCAGCGGAAGTTCCATGATTGAGTTTAACAATGGTCTGCCGCTCAAACTTTTTGAGCCATCGCATCCATTTGGAACCAAACGTGTAGTGAATTATTCGTATACCATCGATGGTACCCGTTATGGCAGCACTATCACTCTGGATATTGGTTTCCTTAAAACACTCGTAACTCCTCTGAATACTTATACAGCTGTTCCGATAACAATAGTCGATGTTGATGATGATACGACTGATGGCGAAAAATGGACTGAATACCTTGCGGTCGGAATCGGCGAAGTCGGATTCGACAATTTTGAGACGATTGACTCAACTTCTCCGCTCGATGAGGAACGTCTGCTGACCAGATTCAACTCCGATGGATCTCTCAATGAACGCAATGACCCGGTGATTACCAATACCAACACATTTCTTGGACAATTCAATGTTGGCGATCCGATTTCTCCCGTGCAGGTAACCGTGACTGGTGGAAGTGGACCATATTTGTTTCGATGGTATGTCGGCGGTTTCGGGCCTGAAAGTCTTATGGGGGTGAGCTTGTCACCGGAGGGAGTCCTTCAGGGAGTAGCTGAGGGTTCGGGTGCTGGTGAGGAATTTGAAGGCAAGGTTGAGGTTATTGACAGATACAACCGTCACTCGACCAAGACGTTCTCTTACGAATCTCTGGTCAGCGGTGCTGGCGCAGTGCTCGCTTCAATCGATTTTGCTGAGGGTGGAGATCCTTCTACACTCTATGATCTTTATGCTGGTGTTAATGTCAACTCTGATCCTGCCGATCAGACTTTCGTGTTGCGAAACGACGGCGAAGGTCCGACTCTAATATTCCAGACTCCGCCAAGTGGTCCATTCCTGCCAACTGAAGAAGTAGAAGTTTTTCCCGATGTGCTCGTTGGTACCTGGCAATGGAATAGCAATTGGTCTCCTGCTTATCCAGTCGGTAGTTCCGGTAACAGCTATATTATTCGGGTGGGCGACATTGCGGAATTCTATATGCAAAACAGCACTCTGACAAAATATATCTACATCAAGGTTCAGGTAGTAGATGTAAGTGCCCTACCGCCGGGAGACAGAAGAACCGGCGATTTGCGTCTCGAGGTAATTGACTATGACGCAAGTTCATCCGACTACTTTGCTGTGTCTATTCGAAAATAGGCTTTTTGTTCGTTAGAACGCCCCGCAGTGGCTATGCCTCTGCGGGGCGTTTCTTTAGTTGTCTGAATCTGAGAAAATTGGCGGAATCTGTGGTTCTGTCGTTAGCTCAATGCAGATTGTTCGAGTCGAGGCCACCGGGAAATGAGGCCTCGGTCAGGATTTCCTGAATGATCTGCAGAGCGCCGGGTGTGACCTTTTTGCTGGTGGTCGATTCGAAGCGGCTGACAAAAGTTTCGAGATTGGTAAGAATGAAATAAGCTTCACTCTGGTTCAGTTTCATACCCGGGCCTCCTGAAAAATGTACATTTTTTTCGCTATCTTTAATATCTATCGACAATCTGCTCTCACAAGTTTAGTTTTTTCGTAATCGTAATCGTAATCGTAATCGTAATCGTAATCGTAATCGTAATCGTAATCGTAATCGTAATCGGTTATTGTCTGTTGCGGGAGTGGGAGAATATGTATAGAATAGCGACAATCTGTTGTTTTTGATGAGGAATTATGGCAATACAAGATGAAAAATCAGGCAAAATTGCCTGGTATAGAAGAATCGGCAACCGTATCGTTATTACGGCAATTGTCGCGGCGGTTCTGCCACTGTTTCTACTCGGCGGCACGGTTGCCGTAAAGGTGCGACTCGATCTGGTGCAACAGACAATTGCATCTCAGAAAAATACCATGATGTCGTTGCTGCACGGTTTTGGTTCGCTGTTTCAGAACTACCGCAGGCAGATCGAATCTATGGTGAATTTGCCCGAAATTCAGTCGATGCGCCATGAGCGCCAGATTCAGATAATTCATGATTTTCTCGATCAGCAGAAAATCTATTTTGGCTGCAATATCTACGATCTCGAGGGTCGAAAAATACTGAGTGCAGTACGTAGCGATCATGATTTTGGCAAACGCCCGGCTACTGGTACCATAGATTTTGCCGGCGACCCCGGTTATGGCAAAAGCTTTTTAAACGTTGTTAAAACCCGACAGGCAGCACTGTTCGCCAACGATACCAGCGAACTGCATGAAAAGAAGCTGTTTCTCATGGTTCCGATCAGCGATTTTGTCAACCCGGACGAAGTAGTCGGTGTGATCAGCTGCTCAATCAGTATCTCTTCGCCCGATATTCATGAGATCGTCAGCAGCTTTCCAATTGCTGAGAACGACGTATTGATCCTTCTCGACCGCAATGGCAACGTGCTGTCGGCGCAGGGGCATCTGCCCGAAGGCTTGCGCGGCATCAACGTCGAAAAGGTTTCGCGCCAGAAAATCGAGAGTATTCTGCTCGATCTGGCCGGCACGACCTATCTCGGAACCATTGCAGCGCTGCCAGGTTCAGAAGGTCTTCTGCTGGTGGCGCGGCCGCGTCATCTTGTTCTGGCATTCCTCAATCAGCTTCTGCTCGACCTTGCGCTGATGCTGGTGGTGGCTTTTGTGCTCGCCGTTGCCGCCGGATTTTTCATGTCGCGTTCTCTGGCAGAGGGAATAAGCATACTGGTCGATGCGATACGCAATGTTGCCAGCGGCGCGGTAAGCCATCGTGTCGAAGTCAGGGGTGAAGATGAGCTGGCTGCCGCCTCGCAGGCCTTCAACGACATGCTTAACACCCTTGAAAAGCACAGAATGATGGACGATATCTGGCACAACGAGTGGGAATCGGCGCAAAAGACACCCGAAGACGACTCCAACCCGGAGGTCGGCAAATAATGGCCGAAAGTGTCGTTATGGCGCCAGCGCAAACTGGTGCTGCCAGCCGCGAAAACCTGCCGCATCTGGTTGCCGGTTTTTTCATGCTGCTCAAGGCGAGCAATAACCTGCTTTATCTTTCTGTTCTCACTACTTTCCTGGAAAACATCGGGGCCAGCTCACTACCATGGGTTTACCTGCTGGTAAATATCGTTTTTATCGTTTTTCAGTTTCAGTTTATGTCGAGAATCGTTGGTTACGAGGGGCACTGGCTGTTATCTCTGGTCAACTGGCCGGCGGCAGCTTTGTCGTTTGCTGCTGCTCTGATGTTTCCGGCCAATACCATGCCGGTGCTGCTCTCTTTTCTGGTCATGGCAATGCTGATCGACCTCGTATCGACCCAGGCGTTTACCGCGATGCTCAACCATTTTTTCTCGATTGCTGAATCACGACGTTTTATGCCGGTTATCTATGCTTCCGGCAGTTTCGGGTTCATTATCAGCGGTCTGCTGCTCAAGTTCGTTCTCGATTTCGTTGGCATAAGAGGTTTGCTGGTTGGTAATGGCACAATCATACTGGTTTCGGCAATCATTTTGCAGCTGCTCAAACCGATCGAACAGGCACGCCTGGCCGAAGCAGACGAATCTGATAAATCAGCAGAAACTGCCGACAGTGCTGAAACTATAAGCGAATCTTCGCTACAGCACCCGCTTGCCCGCCTTCTTAACATCTCGTCTTTTCTGATCCTTTTTAACAAATACCTTGTCGATTTTTTGTTTGCCGCTGCCGTTGCTTCTTATTTTACTGCGCGAAATGACCTCGCGGCTTTCATGGGCGTGTTTGGCGCCTCGGCCGATTTCGCTGTCATCGGCCTGCAGACATTTGTCATGCATCGCGTCTTCGCGGCATTTTCCATTGGCAAAATTCTCGCAGCCATGCCGCTGCTATTGACGATCCTTTGTATCGCCGCTTCCTTCAGCCTCGAATTTGCGGTTATTGCCTCGGTGCAGTTTATCGTATTGCTCAACAGCAAGAACTTCACTGTGCCGGCCACCACTATTCTCATGGGCGTAATTCCGCAGAAACAGCGGGTTTATTACCGGCGTGACATGTCGATCGTCTGCTCGATTTCATCGACCCTGGTTGGGATTTTCCTTCTTCTGGTCAGAAACTCGATCGGCGCTGAAGTATTGTTTCTGATTGCTGCCGGTCTCTACCTTTTATTGTCGCTGACGCATTATCTGATCGATCGGGCCTATCTTACCACGCTGCGCCGGGCGATCGACAACCGCCAGCTTGATTTTGGCGAAGATCAGGTGGCATCACTGCGCTTTTTACAATACGGCGAGCGGCTGCAGCAGCTACAGCAGCTTCTCGGCGACGAGAACCCGAGAATCCGAAGCCAGGCTGTCGAAGAGGTTTCACTGCTGCCGTCTGCCACAGCAACACAGCTGCTGTTGCCTCTGCTTGAAAACGAGACCGACTCGCGTTGTCTGACAGCGGTTGCCCGCAATCTTCTGCAGATATCGCCGCATGCCGCGGCTCAGCACATTAGACGGGTTCTCGCCGAAACCGAAGATCAGCGGTTGCGTGCTGATATCATCGAGACTATCGGCAAAGTGCGTGCCGCTGATATCGGTGAAGATTTTGTAACGCCCTTCCTTGATTCTCCACATCATCGTGTGAGAGCGAGTGCCGTCATCAGCACAATAAGGCTCACGCGTCAGTCCGACATGCTGTCGCGCGCCTTGCGCAAGCTGGCGGAAATGGCACACGACGCCGGTGATCTTATGCGTGCTTCTGCCGCCGCGGTTATGGGCGAACTCGGCCTGCCTCTTTTCGTGCCAGCGTTGCTCGAACTGGCTGCCTCAAAAGAAACGGTTGTGGCTGGCAACGCTGCTTCTGCGCTGGCTCGTATTCAGACCCCGGATGCTGTGGTGGGTCTTGAGAATCTGCTTTTTCACGACAACCACGAGGTGGCTGAGCGTGCCGAAAGCCTGCTGGCAGCTTCGACCCGCGACAGTATCAGCCGGATCAGCCGCCTGTTGCCAGGAATAACCGCTGAAGAACGGCGCCGGCTGACAACCCGTTTGCGTTCAGGCCGGCATCAGGACAGCCAGGAAGTTCTGGCCAACATACTCTGCATCGAAAATCTCGAGCAGCGCCGCAATCTTATTGCTCTACTTGAAAAGTCTGATCGCGAGATGGTGCGGCTGATGCAGGCCTGCATAAAAATGGGCGATGAAGACAGGGTGGAGTTGTCGATTGAGCCACTGCTGCTTCTTGCCGGGGAATACGTTGGCAGCGCCATGCCGGACTGGGCAGCTCTGCTCGGGATTCTTGCCGGCGGCACACTTGAAGAGCCAGAAGAACATGAATCTCTGCATGAATCTGTTTGTGGTTTGCTTAAAATGTTATGGCATGAGCGCCTGGTGATCGCACAGACCGGCGTCGCTGGCGCTGCCATGCAAAAGTGGCAGGGGCGGGTTATGACGCTGGTCAGACTGGTTGCATGCTTTTCGTCTGAGCCGGCACCGATGAGCAGAAGCATCAATGAATTGAAGAGCGGAAAAGCCTATGCCAGAGGCATGGCGGCCGAATATATCGAAGCCCGTGCCGGGCATGCGCTTGCGCAGCTTATTGTGCCGCTTGCCGATGCCAGCACCTCTGTTCCTCAGGAATTTGAAGCTCTGGTCAAGTTCGCTGCCGGGAAGGGCGTGGCAACAGCTGAAGACAGCCTGGCGGCTGCCCGTAATCGGCTGCAACGATTCGCCCTTATCGAGGAAAAAAATCAATGAAGATAACCCTTTTTATCGTGCTTTTGCTTGTCATTATGATGCCAATCGGCTGGTTCGCTGCTTCCGGCTCTGAGATGCTACGACTTACCCCTGTAATAGACGAAGTCTCTCCTTTGTATATGGGAGTAATTCCTTTCATTCAAGCCGAAAAACTGCGCGAACAGACGCAACCGGTCGGTGATTACCTGGCATATCGCATTGGTCGCCCGGTCAAGCTCACGACTGTGCCTGATTACGAAAGCCTGGCTCGTCTACTCGAACTTGGTAAAATACATATTGCCTGGTTTTCGCATGCTTCTCTCGAAAAGCTACGCGGTAATAGTGACTGGCAGGTCGTCTGCCGGCCGGTGCAATATGATAGTGTTCTTTACAGTGGTCAGATTGTAGTGCGCGAAGATAGCCCTTATCAAACCGTGCAAGATCTGCGTGGTCGCAAGTTTGCTTACGTAGACAGGTTCTCCGGGTCGGGCTTCTATTTTCCAAACTTGTATTTCAAGGCTGAAGGCATCAGACCGCTAGATTTTTTCAGCAGTGTCGAGTTTTCTCAAAGCCATCGCTCCAGCCTGCTGGGAGTGCTGGAGGGCAAGTATGACGCCGCAGCCGTATTCTCTTCTGAACTGGTATACGAAGGTAGCGCAGGTCTGCGAGTGATTGCCCGCACTGGCCCAATCCCCAACGATCCGCTGGTCGTGCGCGCAGATATGGCGCCCGAACTCAAGGCTCAGATCGAAAAAGCCATGCTGACAATGCACGAAGACGCAAAGGGCATCGAGTATCTCAAATATCTCATGATTCTGCGCGGCACCTCAAAATATGCCGCAGAAAGCGAAGTGCAGACCCTTCTCGAACAATCCGCCCCGCCAGATTGAAGCTTCAGCATGCATATGACAGGATTTATTGAGGCTGGCGTTGAAATGTGGTAGAATGCAGCACTATGAAAAACACTGAAATTCCTTTTTTTCTTGGCTACGTTGAACAGGCAATTGGCGGCGGCCAGGATCCTCTGAGCCCGCCGATCTCGATCAGCAGAAACGGCACCCTTGCCAAATGGCGTGGCAAGCTTAATTTTATCGATCTCAGGGCCAACGATCCCGCCCTCAAAAAAAACGCCGCGGCATTCGAACAGGTGTTACAGAAGGCAGCTTCTCTCGAAATCAAGGTCATAATCACACTGCCGGAATATTCGCCGGTCTATTTTGACCTGCCACCTGCACCCGAAGTTCCAGAGTCGAAGCGCCCGGCGCCACCAGCACCTCGTGGCGTCATTAAAGACAAGCGCCTGGCACACTTCAAGCCGGCATATCTTGCTTTGCCATCTTCGATCCAGGGGCATCCGTCATATTATGCGCTGTCTGTCGAAGAATGCCTGCCGATAATCGAACTGGCCGCAAAATACTCGGTCAGAGATATCATTGTGCCTGTTTCCGAACCCGGCGTCTTTCTCGATCCGCAGGCCGAAATCCGGTTTAAAATAGCCTTGAAGGAGCTGCACGAAGCTGCAACAGCCGCTTCTATCACTCTGCACCTGCGTAATGGCGGCATTTCGCTCTCTGTTTACCGCAAACTGGCGCGTGAATTTGGCTGTAAATTTGCTTATGACGTGGGAATTGCACATCTTGAGGGCGACAATATACTCGATACTTATCAGAAATTAGATGATGACATCTCGATTATCTCTCTCCAGCAGGTCTTGCCAGGTCTTGACAAATACAGCGGTCGGCGTGAGGCCATGGACAGAGCGCTCAAGGAATATGTCGCGGCTCGCAACGAGTATCGCCAGAGTCTCAAGGAAAAAGATGACAGCTACAGTGAAAAATGTCTGAAACAGTTTAATTACGCGCTCAAGGATTATCAGGAGGCGCGTCGAAATTCATTCTTCAACCTTGGTCTGTATCAAAGTGGTGACCTTAACCTGGTTCCATTGCTCAAAGAGATACGTCGCAGTATCGAAGCCGGTACCGAGAAGTATGTGCTTCTGGCAATGGTTCCCAATACGCGCAACAATGATTTCGTCGTGCAGAAAGTCGCACCTGAAAACTTTTCGGGCGCTTTCTGAGTGGTAAAAGCATGAGAAAAGTCATACTCTGCCTGGTTCTGTGCGCAACCTGCCTGATGCCGGTTCCCGGTCCGGGTCAGGATGTCGCGGCCGCTGGGGTGACGGCGCCCTATACTTTGAATAACTGCTTGAGCCGTGCCGAAGAGCTGTTCCGCGCCAATAAGTATTCTGAGGCGCTGATTTTTTATTACGAAGGCATGAGCATGACCGCTAACGAAGAGATCAAGGCGCGTCTGCATTTTCGTATTGGCGAATGCCTCGAGGCGCTAAGGCGTTTCGATTTTGCTACTTATCACTACAAACTCGCCGTTCGGGGAAAACTGCCTGAGCTGCTGGTCAGCCGAGCCATCATGAAGCTCGAACATCTGCCTGAGCTGGCGCAGACGGAAGAAGCCACCCGTCTTTTCAATCGCTCCATGGAACTCTACCGTCGTCGCAATATTCGCGATGCCATCGACAGTTATCTGGCCAGCCTCCGCCTGATGCCGACTCTGATGGCGCAGGATGAATCGGGCCTGATCGAAGATGCCGTCAAATACCTTACTTTTCTGTCAGAAAGCAAGGAACGTGAGCCCGATCGACTGCTTAAACTCGCCACTTTTCTCGAGTTACGTGGCGATGTCGAAAAGTCGATCGAGACGCTGCAGCAGATCGCGATAATTTATCCTGAATCTGATCAGGCCCGCCAGGCTGACGAAAAGCTTGAGCAGTTCACGCAGCGGCGTACTGCTTATGTCGAACCGGTCAGACCCGTAGATGCTCTAAGTGAAGTTTATGGTGAAGAACCGACACTGATTTTCAACGAAGCATTTGAATTCAGAAATGCCGGCACAATTTCGCGGCAGCTCGAAAATGCAGCATTTACGTTGCGCGCAGCCAACGAGCGCCCCGGCATTCCACCCGACCGTTTCGAAACGTTTTCGATAACTCTGGGGCAGGGGACCGACCAGCGCGATTTCTTATTCACGGCCGAAGAGGGAATCGATCAGAAGAATCTTAGTTTCGCGGCCGGTGGCGTAAACTATTCGGTCGCCTTTACTTCAATAAATCAGACGCACGGGTACATTCAAGACCTTTACGGCGACGGTCGTCGCGCGGTTACGCTTTTTTCGAATGTCGGGGTACAGCTTAAGATTGAGCGGCAGCAGGACTGACGGGGGAGAGCAATAATGTTTTTTCAGATTTTTGGCTATGCTTTCGGATTGTTTATGGCTGTACATTATTACGTTTTTCTTGTGTTCCTGCCCGCGTTGATAGACAGTTTCCTTGACGATAAATAATTTGCGCAATTTTTGCGGTTTTCTGTTATCATATCTGGAACGCCTTGGCGGACATTCCTTTTAGAGACCTTGGAGCGTGGATATGAGAACAAGATTTTCGGGGGAAGACCTCAACAGCCTGAGTCGGGAAGAGTTGTACGAACTTGCGCAAAAGCTCGAACTGAGTGTACGTAAAAACAGCTCAAGAGAAAAACTTGTCGAAGCACTGCTGCCGCATGCACAGAAAACTGCTGCCAGGAAAGCCGCTGCTACGAAAAAATCTTCCACAACGTCCAGCGTCAAGGTTCCCGACAAAAAATCTGCTACAAAATCTGCTGCGCCAGTAAAAAAAGCGGCCGAAAACATAAAAACCGCTGCTCCTAAGAAATCGACCGGATCCGAAAAATCGGAGACTGCCAAAAAGGCCACAGCTTCGAAGCTGGCGGCCAAAAAAACTGAAGTTGCCGCTTCGGCCAAAAAACGTGGCAGGCCGGCCAGGGACGAGATTAAAGACGCAGTTGCCGAAGAACAACCTGTTGCCAGGAAAACCACAAAAAAGGCTGCTCCCGCCAAGCCAGTTGCAGAAAAAAGTGCAACAGTAAAGAAAGGGCGCGGCCGCCCGGCAAAAAGCGCAGTAAAAGCGCCAGAACCAGTTAATGCGCCAGAAAAAAAGAGTTCCGATAAATCCGCAAAAGCGGTAAAAGCCGTCGAGAAACCGGCGGAACCGGTAAAGCCATTGCCCAAAAAGAGCCCCGGTCGACCGCGAAAGAGTTCTGTAAAAGCACCTGACCCGATTGTCACGACCGAAGTGCCAACAGCAAAAAAGCGTGGTCGCCCGGCAAAAAGTAGCGTTACCCCGGCTGTAAAACCAGAACAGGCTGAGGAGCCGGTTGATGCTTCTGCATGTAACGTTTCTGAGGCGGCAGTAAAGGGTCTTGCCCGTGGTTTTGCCAGGAAGTCTGAAGATGTGCCGACAAAATCCAGAAGCAAAAAAGGCGCCGAAGTTTTCAAAGATGGCGTGGCAGTTCCGGTAGAATCGGCAGAATCTCACAAAACAAGCATGCCGGCAGCTGATAAAATAGAGCGTGAGCGCGAGAGACGCCATTCTTCTTTGAAGACAACCATGGAAGTTCCTATTTTTCAGCCAATCGCTCCAGTCGAAGCGGCTTCAACCATCAGCGAAGATGAACTGACTGGCGATCTGCCGCTGGAATACGGTGAAACCCGTATTGTGCTACAGATTCGCGATCCGCACTGGGCTTACGCTTACTGGGAGATCCCCCGGGTTGAGCTCAAACGCATCGAACTTGAAGTAGGTATTTTCGAATTTGCTCACTCACATTTTGTTCTGCGCCTGCACAACGTGTCTCAGGGCTTTTCACAGGAAATAAAACTCAGCGAGCATGCCCGCAACTGGTATATCTATCTTGAATACCCGCAAACCGTATATCAGGTCGAGCTTGGCATGCAGAGCCCAACTGAAGGCTATACTTTTATTGCCCTTTCCAATCTTGTGCAGACACCACCCGATCGTGTCGCCGAAAGCTGGGCTGCACCAGTTCTGCCAGAACCAGAGCCCGAAACGGTAGAAAGGCTTGGCGGCCATGAGATTGCCGAACCGCCGCCGCAGTCCCCGGGAATTCCACAGATTACCGAACCGGCGCAGGTTTATTTTCAGAGCGTGACTGGCGAGTCGGTGCCACATCAGGGTTCTTCCGACCTTTTGGCCGGTCAGCGTCTGCAGGCTCCCGAGCAGCCTTCTGGTGAGGCTCCATTTGTGTCGGGTGGCACCTCGTCTTTCGAAATGCCCGGTTCATACGCTATGCCTGGCTCTTTTGTCATGCCTGGCTCATTTGGTATGCCAACTTCGCCTGCTCCCACTTCCGCCGACTGGACCTCTCCCGGCGCTGGTGGTTTTGGAGCCGGGCCGCTCGCGGCAGAAGATGACATATTTCTGGTGGCAGCCGTCGAAGTGATTGTATATGGCCAGGTAAAGATTGGTTGTGATCTGACTTTTCAGGGTCATCCACTGCGGGTTCGCCCTGATGGTACTTTCAGCTTGCGCCTGGCACTGCCTTTTGACAGCGGCCACAGCATCGACCTGGTTGCAACTGACCCCCGCACCGGAAAGACACGTGTCATTAAAGCTGCCGTCACTCTCAAAAAGAGCTGATATATCTCGATGAATAACACTACAGGCTATCTTTCTCTGATATTGCATGCTCATCTTCCTTTTGTCCGCCATCCGGAACATGCCGACATGATGGAGGAAAGGTGGCTTTTTGAAGCGATCACCGAAACCTATGTGCCGCTGCTCGATGTTTTCGGCAAACTTTGTGAAGATGGTATCGATTTTCGCATCACCATGACTTTGACGCCTCCTCTTGTAAATATGCTGTCTGACGATCTGTTGATCGCACGTTATTCTCGTCACCTCGCACTACTCGAGGAGCTTGCCGACAAAGAAGTCGAGCGCACCCGCTGGATGCCGCAGTTTCATGCTTCGGCGCTGATGTATCGCGATAAGTTTCACCAGATTCGCAAAATTTTTAATTTCTGGCAGGGGAATCTGGTTAACGCTTTCAAAAGCTTTCAGGATGCTGGTGTGCTTGAGATTATCACCTGTTGCGCCACGCATGGCTTTCTGCCTTTGATCAATGATTTCAGAGAAGCGGTTCGGGCCCAGATCGATATGGCTGTGCGCGATTATAAAAAACATTTTGGTCGGCAGCCGCGTGGCATCTGGCTGGCCGAGTGCGCCTACAACCCTGGCGACGACGAGATTCTCAAGGAGTTCGGTCTCGAATATTTTTTTACCGACACACATGGCATTCTCTTCGCTGATCCGCGCCCGACCTATGGTGTGTATGCCCCTATAGCCTGTCCTTCCGGGGTTGTCGCATTTGGCCGCGATGTTGAGAGCAGTCGACAGGTGTGGTCGGCGCATGAGGGTTACCCCGGCGACCCCGCCTATCGCGATTTTTATCGTGATATCGGTTTCGATCTCGAATTCGACTACATCAGGCCCTATATTCATGAATCTGGACATCGGCTCAATACCGGCATTAAATATCATCGCATTACCTCGCGTGAGATCGAAGACAAAGAGCCATACAACTATCAGGATGCAATGGCGCGGGTTGCCGTGCATGCTGCGCATTTCCTGTGGTGCCGCGAACGCCAGATCGAATATCTGGTCGGCAACATGGAACGCAAGCCAATTGTCGTGTCGCCTTATGATGCCGAGCTTTTTGGGCACTGGTGGTATGAGGGCCCTGATTTCATTCATCTCGTTCTGCGCAAGATGGCGCTCGAAAGCAAGACCGTTAAGCTCGCCACCCCTTCTGATTATCTCGACGAATATCCGCGCAATCAGCAGTCAACGCCTTCACTGTCGTCGTGGGGGCACAAAGGCTACAATGAGGTCTGGCTCGATGAGAGCAACGCCTGGATATATCCGCATATGCACAAGGCTTCCGAACGCATGATCGAGCTTGCCAACTCTTTCCCCAAAGCAGAAGGGCTGGCGCTGCGGGCTCTCAATCAGGCTGCCCGCGAGCTCATGCTGTTGCAGTCTTCTGACTGGGCCTTCATCATGAAGACCGGCACTACTGTAGAATATGCGCACAAACGCACAAAAGATCACGTATTTAGATTTACCAGGCTTTATGACGACATCAGAAACGGCAGCATCAACGAGAACTGGCTGCGTGAGGTCGAACGCCGTGATAATATTTTTCCCGAGATGGATTACCGCATTTATCGCAGCTGATTGAGAGGTGTTATGAGTAAATCTGGTATGTTCGCTGCCATAAAATCAGTTTTTATTGCTTCGTCAACTTCAAAATCGCAGGAAACCGTCAGAACCGGCCTGATTTTTGGCTTCATAATAGCACTTCTGTCACTGCTGCTCCTGATGACCGGACTTTATAATGGTATCGACAGTTACATTAACACAATGGTTTTGCAGGTAGGCTTTCAGACGCCTGAAAAACAGAATGAAAGCGTGTGGATAGTCAAAAAGGATCAGGCAACTTCCGAGCTTCTCGAAAAGAATCCCGACCGTGAAGAATTTGCCTCGGTTTTTCGTTTTCTTGGGCAGCCCCAGATCGTTAAGAGGATGGAAGGCTATTCTGGCTCTGGCCTGAGACTGTTTCAGATTGATGTCGGTTGCTTCAAAGATTACAAAAACATGCTGTTCAAAACCGGCTATGCCGAATGGGGTACTTTTGTAGATGCTTCGGATCAGGCTTCGGCAACTAGAGTAGACGCTTTTGATCTGAAAAAATGGCGTTCTGGCAGCAACCTTGTGCGCAAATACATTAATGAAAAGCCTGAGGAAAGGGCATACACAAGTCTTATCAAGGTTACCAGTCAGCTCTGGACACCTACTGCCAAGTATGCCTTTTCGATTCTTGCCGGAGGTGGGCAACATTTGATAATGCCTACACTGACAACCGACTGGAGCAATCCTGAACTCAGAAGATTTTTGCAGTCGCAGATCGATAAGAATGCTGAGTCATCCGGAACAGGTGCCGAAAAGGTTCCTGAAGATCTGGAACCGGCAATTAAACTGCTAAAACGCTGGCAGAATCTGTTCTTAAATCTGCGAAGAGTTGATCCCCGGTTGATAATTTCGTTTTGCGACAGCCCGGGTGTTCTGTTCAGTGTTTCGTTTGATTTTTTTCTCGAACCGGCTCCGCCTGAATTTTTGGTAGAACCATCGTCGGTAATCGGATTCGACTTTGTTTTTCAGGGTGAGAAAAGACCGGCAACCGATGAAGCGCTCATCGCAGCGATTGCTTCTTCTTCCGGCAAGGTCATTCTTGCCGCACATACAATGATGGAAGAAGACTTGCGGGGACACGCCGAGGATGATATTGAGGGTGATAATGCTAACAGGTTAAGAAAAAAGGGAACCGCCAAATTTGTTCAACGTCTGATCGTGCCGCACGAAAAATTTATCCGGGGCAATGCGGAAACCGCAATGATCGATATGGGAATCGGCAGCAAGGGGTTCGTTGACAAGGCACCCATGTTCATTGTCACCGAGCAGGCAAAGAAACTCATGCCTTCATTCAGCCTTAAGATAGCCATGCTTGAACTCGATCGCCGTCACCCGGATATGAAACCCTCCTACACTGAAGAGATGACCAGGGTTCTCGCTGAAATCTACGACAGTGTTGCTTCAGGAACCTTTCGCGGGCCGTTGGTTATTCACGATAGACAAATACCGGTCGATAGCAGGGGATTTATGTTTATCGACTATGTGGGGTCTACCATAGTTGGATCGACCGTTGACGCATCCAGAAACAAGGCTGCTATCAGCTCGGTTTCACTTTATGAGTGTTTCGATCGAAAAACCCTTGCTCATCTTCACCGTCAGATGCCGCACAAAAAAGCTTTGCTGCCCGAAAACGCCCACCGGCGAACCCTGGGTGTGTGAAGCCAGCGATTTCGACTTTTTCCCGACGCCTCTTGATTTGCATACTCCTTGGCGTGTCCAGAAACAGCAGTTGATGGGGATTGAAATTCACGCCAACGCAATCATAAATATACTTGATAAGCGCTATATAGCGCATGCCGACTCGCGGCATACAGCTGTTGCCCTGTTTTTGTCGTGTCTGCTGCTCGGGTTTCTGCTCGACATTCTTACGCCGGTAGCTGGCGTTTTTTTGACCTTCGTTTTTATGGGAGGCGCCTTATGGCACTCTTATACGTCCTATCATGTTGCCCGCCAGCTGTTCAACTGCTCGGCCCTGCTTTTCAGTTACCCGGCGATCTGGGCTATCGCGACCCTGACCAATTATGTGCGCCAGCGCGTTCGCGCCCAGAAGACGAAAGACATGTTCTCGCGCTTCGTTGCAGCTGACGTCGTGCAATACATGCTCGACAACCCGGATATGGTCAAGCCGGGTGGCGAAAAGGTTGAGCTGACAATTTTCTTCTCAGACGTCGCCGGTTTTACTTCGATTTCTGAGGCTCTGACGCCTGAAGAACTTGTCGTTCTTCTCAATGAATATCTTGGCGCCATGACTGACCTGCTATTTGAATATGGCGGCACCCTTGACAAGTTTATTGGTGACGCTGTCATGGCCTTCTGGAATTTCCCGCGCAAACAAGATGACCACGCAGTTAGAGGCTGTCTCTGTGCCCTCGCCATGCAGCGCAAAATCAATGAGCTCCAGATTGGTTGGGCGGAAAGGGGTCTGCCGCGAGTTTCTGCCCGTGCCGGCCTGAATACGGCCAACGTTGTTGTCGGCTATATGGGCTCTTCAAAGGCCCAGATGAACTTTACCTGTATGGGCGACGGCGTAAACCTTGCGTCACGTCTTGAAGGCGCTAACAAGGAATACGGTACCGCGCTCATGGTAAGCGATGCCACCTTTCAGAGAGCCAAACATGTCGTTGTTGGCCGCTTCCTTGATTTCCTGGCGGTCAAGGGTAAAAAAGAACCGGTCAAGGTGCATGAACTTGTTTGCGAAGTCGGCAATGAACCGCCCGGCTGGAACGAGTTGATCGAACTGTATGACCGGGCGATCCAGCTCCATCTTGAGCGCAAATGGGACGAAGCCATCGCGACATTTGAGCAGATCCTCGCCCGCTGGCCAGATGACGGCCCAAGTCACACCTACATCGCCAGGTGCAACGAATACAAGCAGGCCCCGCCGCCAGAAGGATGGGATGGCAGGTATATCCTGACCCACAAATAACCTCTTTTCTCTATCGTGCTCGTAATCGTAATCGCCGCTGGCATGATTGGCACAGTTTTTTTTGAGCGATTAAACCATGCATCGACAAATGGATGCTGCGACTTCGCTTTGCTTCGCGCAGAATGTGACTGAAAAGTGTGCAATCGCACTCCCAATCACTTTCTATCTCTTCCCGGTAACAGACCTGCGTCAAATTATTAAAAAAAATAGTGCCTGATGACAGTAAAGTGTGATAATTATTGTTTGACCGCCGTTCTGGACAAAACAGCCATACACAATCAGGAACAGAATGAAACCAGAATTTGATTATCACAGATTTATTGACAACGCCATGGTCGTGGAAACTGCCGAGCAGTTGGAAGCTTTTTTCAAACGTGCCGAAGGCAGCGATATAATAGCGCTTGATGTTGAATCAGCCGGGTTCTATCGCTATTATTCCCGGGTAAATCTCATTCAGATTGCCACCAGAGCCGAAGCCGCTATTATTGACCCACAGAAAATCAAAGATTTTTCAAGTTTCCAGAAGTTCGCAGCTTCCAGCAGCTGCATCTGGCTCTTCCACGGCGGTGATTACGATATTTCGATGCTGGCGCGCGACCTCGAAATCTATATTCCACGCATGTTCGATACCCGTAAGGCCGCCGAATTTCTCGGTCAGCGAGAACTTGGTCTCAGAGCGCTGACCGAAAAATATCTCGGCTTCACCCTGGATAAGCGATTGCAGCGCTGCGACTGGTCTCGCCGTCCTTTGACGCCGGCGATGAAGGAATACGGTCTGCTTGACGCCGTCTGTCTCGTGCCCATATTTGATTTCATGGTTCGTGAGCTCGATGATCTTGGCCGCCTCGACTGGACTATGCAGGAATGTGAATATATAGCCCGTGCCTCAAGAGAAGTCTCTCCACCAAAGCGTAATCCATATGCTTTTCGCATTAAGGGTTCTTCGCGACTGTCTCCCCGATCTCTGGCCGTGTTGCGCTCGGTATGGGAGCTTCGCGAAAAAATCGCCGAGCGTCAGGATCGTGCCTCGTTCATGCTTCTCAGCAATCAGGCCCTGCTAGAAATTGCCCGCCAGATCCCGCGCACTGTCTCCGGGCTTTCAGTTATAAAACATATCGGTCGTGATTTTCTTAACCGCTATGGCCAGGATTTGCAGGCTGCCATACGCGAAGGCATCGAATCCGATCTGACCGATCTCGAACCGCCGCCGCGCCCGCGGGAACGCCATGAACTGCTCAATGCCTGGGAAGGCGAGCTTGCCAAGGCGTTGCGTGAAATACGCGATGAGGTAGCCGGTCGATTGCAGATTCCAGCGCCTGTTCTTGCTCCAACCCATGCTTTGTATGACCTTGCAAAGTTGCGTCCGGAAACAATGGGGCAGCTGGTGCAGAGCGAGATACTGCACGAATGGCAGGCTCGGCAGCTTGGTGATGGATTTCTTGCCGTTTTGCAGCAGGAACCGCCGCAAAAGATTCGCAAAAGCCGCCGCCGTCGCCGTCGCCCTATCTGACACTATTTGCGTTACAAATAGTATGCATTGCAGTAGAAACTACTCTGTGCTTCTAATGGTTGGCCAGCTGGTTTGCGAAAAAATGGCGAGCTCAGGGTTACAAAACACTTTTTTTTCAGAAACTATTGCGTAGCGGTGTACCAATCCGTATAATCAAAATACTAAGCTTTTATAAGTATGACAAGTAATTAGGAGGAAAGAGCTTGAAACGTTTTACCAGTTTGTTTATCGTTCTTTGTCTGCTCGGCTCTGGCGCCGCTTTTGCCGCTGGAGTGTCTGTTAGCACTGCGCGTGGTTATTCTACCACTCTGACCATTGATTGTCCCAAGGTTGAATTGACTGAAGCTCAGGTTCTGGGTGCCAAGGCCTATCTGGTATCTGCTCCCGAAGCATCTCTCTCTTCAGACAAAGACGCCCCGACCCTGCCGGTCTATACCGCCATGGTCATGGTAGACCCGGTTCGTCGCCCGGTTTTCCAGGTTAACAGCCTTGAATCCGAAGTAATCGAACTTGATGCACGTGTAATGCCCAGCAAAGGCAACTTTACCCGCAACATCAGCCCCGCTGACGTGCCTTATAACTTTGGCCCGGCTTATGAAGCCAACACCTGGTATCCCGCTGACAAAGACCTTGTCACCATGGGCGAACCTTTTATCTTCCGCGATATCCGCGGTGTAAACATGATCGTTAACCCCGTTCAGTATAATCCAGTACAGAACAAGCTCAGAATCCACAAGAAGATACAGGTTTCCATCAATGCTGACGAAAAAGCTTCTAAGAACACCATGAAGAAGTCAAACCCGATCAGCAAAGTATTCGAACCCATCTATAAAAACACTTTCGTTAACTACAAAGAAGCCGCTCGCCGCCTTCCCCGTCTTGACGAAAATGGCCGCCTCCTCATCATCTGCTACGACGATTTCATGAACGCCATGAAACCCTTCGTAGACTGGAAGAAGAAAATTGGTATCAATGTTAAACTGGTTCCGCTCAGCGAAGTTGGCAAGACCAATACCGAAATTCAGGCTTTCATCAATGATGAATTCAATCAGGGTGCTCTTACTCATGTAATGCTGGTTGGCGATGCCGAACAGATCCCGACCAACAAGGGCGTTAAAGAACGCGCCGACTCTGACCCCTGCTACGTAAAAATCGCCGGCGACGATCACGTTCCGGATGCAATCATCAGCCGCCTGTCTGCTACCTCTGAAAAAGACGTGGCCTATCAGGTTGCCAAGTTCATCAACTATGAACGTTTCCCGACCGAAGATAAAGCTTGGTATACCAGAGGCCTCGGCATTGGTTCGAACGAAGGTAACCCGACCGACAAAGCTTACATCGAAGAAATCCGTCAGGTTCTTCTTGGCAAAATGTTCACCGAAATCGCTACTGCCTATGACCCGGGTGCAACTGCTGCTATGGTCGCTGAAGCCGTAAACAAAGGCCTCAGCCTGATCAATTATCTTGGCCATGGCTCCGGCACCAGCTGGGGTACTACCCGCTTCAACAACACCAATGCTGGTCAGCTCAAAAACGGCTGGATGATGCCAATAATCTGGGATGTCGCCTGTGTTAACGGTCGTTTCGTTAACTACACCGGTTTCGGCGAAGCCTGGATGCGCTCAGGCAACATCGAAGCTCCCGCCGGCGCCGTTTCTTATGCCGGTGCGACCACCAACATGGAATGGGTTCCACCGATCCACGTTCAGGCCGAATTCAACAAGAACTACATTGCCAATGACGTCTACAAGACCACTGGTGGTATATTCTTCAATGGTATCATGAAGGGTCTCGAACTCTATACGACAGATCCCAAGAAATCTGGCGTCATGATGCTTGAGCAGTGGCATCTCTATGGTGATGGCACCACCCTGGTTCGCTTCAAGGCTCCGACCAAGGTCACTGCCAAGAATCGCGCTACCCGCAATGGTGATGCAGTAACCGTAAAAGTTAACGTTGTCGATGAAAACGGCAAGGCCGTAAGCAACGCCCGCGTTACCGTTTACACTGAAGGCGTCGAAGACATTCGCGTCGCTACCACCAACGACGAAGGTGAAGCAGTTGTGACCATGGAAAACATGACCGCCGGTTATGTAACCATCATCCACTCAGACATCGTTCCGGTTGTAGACGAACCGATCGTTTTCTGATCAAGTTACCATAAAAAACCGGCCACCTCGGTGGCCGGTTTTTTTATGGGATAAAATGAGACAGCGCCCCGTTGGGGGCGCTGTCTCATTTTATTAAATGATCCCGTTAAGCAGAATGATACGCAGAATCAGATTGGCTACCATGCCGGCAGCGAGGTCGTCGGCAACAATGCCGGTGCCGCCGCGAAAAGTCTGAAACAGGTTGATAGGAAAAGGCTTGAGAATATCAAGCAGGCGGAACAGGATGAAACCGGCAAAAATGGCCGTATAGCTGGCATCCCAGATGAAAAGCAGCGTTGCCCACATGCCCAGCGCTTCGTCTATTACCACTTCTTCAGGGTCGATGCTGCGGTCGATTTTTTCGATGCGCTCAGAAACCCCGATTGCGATCAGGGTGAAAGTAAAAAACAGACCGATCTGCGGCCAGGCGCCGAGATTGCGGGTCGCCATAAACAGGGCGATGCCAGGCAGGCTGCCGAGAGTCCCCGGCGCCTTTTTGATGTAACCAAGACCGAAGCATGAGCCCAGCAGTTTTATACTGCCGATGCTTGCCGAGCTGCTAGTCCAGGAAGTGCCAATTCTTTTTGAAGTAGTCATATCCAGAATATAGGGTTGTCACGGCTGCGATTATCATCAGGGTCTGAATCGTCACAGCGTAGATCTGCATCAGCCGGGCAAGCCATTCCTGATGCGCGTAAGTGAGAAGAAAAATCCTGATGGTCAAAAAACACAATGTTGTGATAATGGCGGTCATTTGTGCTGTGGTTTTGAGTTTGCCGGCACTGCTGGCGTCGATGACCTTGCCGCGTTCGGCGCAGATGAGCCTGAGTCCTGTGACGGCGAATTCGCGGGCGATGATAATTATGGCTACCCAGGCAGCGGTGTGGGTGAATTCGCGGTATTCGACCATGGCTATCAGGGCGGTCGAAACCAGCAGCTTGTCGGCGATCGGATCCATGAAGCGACCAAATGTCGTGACCTGCTGGTATTTTCTGGCCAGGTAGCCGTCATAATAGTCTGTTATCGCAGCCAATATGAAAATCAGGGTGGCAACGGCCTTGCCCCAGTCGCCTTCGAGTGCTGATCCTGGCGAACGGTAAAAAAAGGCCGCCATGAAGAAAGGTATTGCTACCACGCGGGCAACTGTAAGTCTGGTGGCGAGATTCATTCAGCCATCTCCGCCGTAAAATCGTATGAATCTGCGCTGGTAATGCGAACCTCAATAATGTCGCCCGGCTTGACCTCAGGTCGACCCATAATGGTTGTCGTGTTATCGACTTCATAGGCATCGCCGGTGGTTCGTGCCAGTACGCGATCGGGTAGAATTTCATCAACGATGACCTGGGTGACCTTGTTGACCAACCTCTGGTTTTGTTCGCCGACAATCAGCTGCTGCAGCGTCATGAGCTGGTCGAGGCGTGCCTGTCGGGTAGAAGTTCTGGTTTGTGGTTTGAGCTTCTCTGCTAATGTGCCTTCTTCTTCGGAATAGGCAAATGCTCCGACACGGTCGAGCGGATGCTCTTCGATGAAGTTGATGAGCCGTTCAAAATCGCGCTTTTGCTCGCCCGGAAAGCCGACAATAAAAGTACTTCTGATGATGCTGTCGGGAAAATGGCTGCGAATATGCCTGATCAGTCCGACGAGATGCTCGGGCGAAGTATGCCGGTTCATTGCTTCGAGAATGCGCTTGGAAATATGCTGGAAGGGTATGTCGAAGTAGGGGAGGACTTTTGGAATGCTGTAAAGTTCATCGATAAGCCGCTGGGTAAGACCACGCGGATGCATATAATGGAGTCGCAGCCATTCGATCCCTTCGATGGCTGACAGCTCTTTTACGAGTGCTGGCAAAGTGCATCTGTCGCCGATTTCGCTGCCGTATCTGGTGATGTCCTGGGCTACCACTGACAGCTCTTTTGCTCCAGAAGCAGCCAGTTGGCGGGCGTCTGCGATTATCTCGTCGTGCGGGCGCGAGTGAAATGGCCCCCTGATACCGGGAATGGCGCAATAAGTGCAGCGGTTGCTGCACCCTTCAGCTATTTTGAGAATGCCGATATGCGGAGGTGTAAAAAATCGCCAGCTCTGACTGAAGTCAGGCGTTAGCCGCTTCGGACCTAAGAGCGAAATCAGGCTGTTCAGCTGATCTTCGCTTAAAAATTCAAAAAGGTGGTCTATTTCTGGAATTTCACTCTGTATCTCGGAGCGGTATCTCTTTACCAGGCATCCAAATACGCAGACCTGAACCTCTGGGCGTATGCTTTTTACGGCGAGGTTGTCCATTATTGTCGCAAGCGACTCTTCTTTGGCGTCTCTGATAAATCCGCATGTGTTTATCATGATCAGGTCGGCCTGGTCAGGCTTTTCTGCCCAGACCCAGCCGGCGCCAGCAAAGCGGTTGGCTATGTGCTCTGAGTCTGCTGTGTTCTTGGTGCATCCAAGCGATATCAGGTGAAATTTCATAGTGATAGAATACCTTTCTACCGCCTAAAAGGCAAGTAGTCTTGCTGGTGCCCAGCATCCAAAAATCTGGTTTCAAATCGACAGAAGATTCATTTAGCACATTTAAATGCGTAGTATTTATCATGATTATGATAAAATTCTGAATTAGTTTTGATATTATGATTATATATCTTTAATAATGATAGGTTTTTAGTGGCTTGCTTGGGGCTGGTAAAATATTGAAGCGAAGGTATTCTTGAACCTTGGGTTAGTGGAAGGTAAAATGAAAACTATGCAAAACAAATCACGTTTGTCTGCCGAAAAACATGTTGATAAGCTTATTTGCGGGAGGATTCTTTATGACATACGATTCAAAAAAACAGACTGGATCATTTCTGCTGCGCTTGGCGTTGATTATTGCTATGGCGTCAATTCAGTCTCCCGGTCTTCTCAGGGCAGAAGAGAGATCTGCGTTTTCTTCGGATATAGTTGAAGCTGCTGGTGAGTCACCGACCAGCCTGCCTGTGCAGATGGCCGACGAGTTTTATGGCGCCTCACGGCTGGCTCGGGCAGCCGAAAGATATTATCCGGCAACCGCAGATTCAAACTGCGTGGGTGAGGTTTCTTTCATTGTTGCAGGCGAAGTAAGGAGTCCGGGTGAATACAGTCTGCCGGCTCCAATTAACCTGTTAAGTGCGCTTCTTGCTGCTGGCGGTCCGACGCCAGCCGGAAGCATGCGGCAGGTTCAGGTGTATCATGACGGCAGTCTGCTGGGTGAATTTGATTTGTATGGCTTTTTCAATGAGGGCCGGATTGTTGATGATTTTATTTTTAATGGCGGCGAGCATGTGGTGGTCATGCCGCATGGAGCTCGTGTAAGCGTTTCTGGTAGCGTAGCCGCGCCGGCAGTTTTTGAGCTCAAGCCAGACGAGTTGAATTTGCAACAGCTTTTTGAACTTTGTGGTGGTTTCGCGGGCAAGTACGAAGCATATCGGATAGAAGTTATCAGGGTGGCAGAGTCCAGGCGTAATATCGCTTTTTCGGCAGACGTCAGCGCAGAAGCGCGAGTGCCAGATTTTAAGCTGATTGACGGTGATCGTGTTAGTGTTTATGAAAATACCGGTAGTCGACCTGGTTTGGCATTTGTCCAGTTTCCTGATGGCAGTTCGCGCAAAGTCGTTCTGCACAAAATTATGCGGTTGTCTCATCTGCTCGACGATCTGCAGCCTCTGCCGGATAATATTTCTAAGAGCTACGCCGAAATTTTGCGAGTGGGTCGCCCGGACAAAAAATATGAGGTTATCGGAATTTCGATAGAAGGCTTGTCTAAGATGATTGCGGCGGGCGACAGCTCACACGATCTTGTTATACGGCCTGGAGACAGGCTTGTGCTGTTTGACCGTGATTTTATCGAGAAAAAACCAGTTGTGGGGCTTGAAATCAGGGGACAGTCGCCAATGTTTACTGATTATCGACCTGGAATGAAGATAAGTGATCTTCTAAAGACGATAGAGGTCGAACTGCCAGGAAAGCAAAGTCGTGCCAAAATTAATCGCCGCAGGTTATCCGGCGCGAGACTTGAATCAATGGGTCTGCAAGTTAATCTTTCTGCTGCCAGGCGTGGAAGCAAGCGCCACGATGTTGAGCTGCAGCCTTTCGATGTCCTTGTTATTCAGCCTTGAAATGGCTGCATAAGGATATCATCGTGTCATGATATTTTTGAGAGTCTGCTGAATTTTGCTCAGACTTGGAGAAACTGCCGCAATATCGCCCCCCTGGCTGGGAAGGACAATACCAAGCCTTTCGGCCTCGGCCTGGCGATGTGCACGGGTTTGCTGCATTTTGCTCAGTGCTTCAGAGAAAAGCGGTGTTTCATATTGTTTTTCATCTGCCAGCAGAGTTGCTTCTTCTGTTTTTTTGGTCTCTGGTTCAGGAATTATCTGAATCTGAGCATTTGTCTTAGCGGGTGCTGAAAACTCAGGTTCGAGTTCCTGGCGTTCTGAGCTCGACAAGGTTGCTGTTGGTTCAGAAGCGGCCATGAATGGCTGACTGGTGGAGTTGGCCTGAGCCATATAGGTAATAGAGTTTTCAGGAATTTTGTATTCGGATTCTTCGGCCATTACAGAATAAGGCAGCAGAAGCATCAGCAAAATGCTTAAAATCAAAGTGGGTTTTACATAGCGCACAGACTTGCGGAAGTTGTTCACGTTAGTATCCTTGTGACAAAATCAGGCCATAAGTTGGCCAATGCGCAGATAATACTATTTATGTGCAGCTCAGGTCAAGCTTCGCAATAAAAAAAACTACCTGCTTGCAGCTGCAAGCAGGCAGTTCTTATTGTCAGCCTTCGCCCTTGGAGCGCTCGATATGAACCAGAGATCTTTTGGCGTCGTTGGCAAGCGGGCCGGTCGGATCGAGTTCGATAACCTTGTTATATTCTTCGCTTGCCCGGTCATACATGTTTTTGACCCTGTAAATGCTGGCCAGTCTGAAATGAGCTTCAACATAGTTGGGATCGAGCTGTATTGCCTTGCGGTATTCCTGCATCGCTTCGTTTTTCATGTTGATCTGATAGTTTTCGTTATAGGCTTCGCCAAGCTCGTAATGTGCTCTTGGGCTGTTTTCGTCAACCTTGAGAGCCTTGCGGCAGATGGCAATCGCTTCGTCATACATGTGCTTGCCGCTGATCGACTGTTTGCTGTAGACGATTTTGAGGCCCCAGTATGGCCAGAGGTTGTTGGGGTCGCAGCTGTTGGCAAGTTTGAAATAATAGACAGCCTTCTGTTGCTCTTCTTCGGTTGGAGTAAAGCCTGCACCGAGGGTTATGAAAGCGTAGCCGAGGCTGAAATTCGCCATGGTGTCCTTGGGATTGGCTTCGGCTTTTGACTGATATTCTTTTAACAGATTCACCAGCTGGCGATCGCGATCTTGCGCCTTGGCAAGCATTTCCTTGCTGATGTCGATGATTTTCATGTGATAATCGCCGCTCATCGGTTCGAGCTCCAGCAGTTGGCGAAGTTCGGAAAGTGCTTCCTCGAAGCGTCCCTGGCTCTGATAAAGATCAGCCAGTTTGCGATGCACGTAGGCGCTTTCCGGGTCTTTTTCAAGAATTTCTTTGTAGATATTCTCGACGTCGGTGAGCATGTTGCGGCGATGGTAAACTTTTGCCAGCTCGGTCATCGCAAATGTATTGCCGGGATCGAGTTCGAGAACCTTCTGAAAGCAGTCGATCGACTGGGTGATGGCAGTTTCTTCGTCAATTTCAGAATCGAGGCCCTTTGATACAAAAAGTCCGAGCTCGAGCCAGTCGCAATAATTCTGACCCTGTTCTACAGCGGCGCGGATAGCCTTGTTGAAGTCCTGGAGTTCTTCAGCTGAACTGAAGTTGTTGAGGGCCTTGAACTTAAGCTGTGTGATCAGCTCGATTCTGACGTCAACATTGGTCGGGTAATATTCCTTGGCTTTAGTAAGCGATTCGACCGCCTCAACGATCTTACCCTTGCGAATGTGCAGATTGCCAAGTCGCAGAGGAAGTTCCTTGTAGCGGGCGTTCTTGTCGAGTCCGATAGCCTGTTCATATTCGAAGGTCGCTTCGTCGAACATGTTCTTTGACTCATAGAGCGCGCCGAGTTTGAAACGGGCGTCGAGATTATGGTTGTCAAGGTCAATGATGCTGTCGTAATGCATTATAGCGGCATCGACGTCGCCTTCTTTTTCGGCTTCTACGGCTTTGGCAAAAGCTTCGTCAATTTCCTGACTGCGCTGCGAAGCCGATAGATTGGCAAAGAAATCAGATGCTACCATGTTTCCGGCATCTACTTCCATAACCTTCTGAAACCACACCCTGGCTGTATCATAGTCGTTTTTGTCGCGATAGAGTATGCCGAGCTGAAGAATAGGGTCGAGTTCGTTCGGGATGATCTGATTGGCTGCTTCGTATTTCTCGATGGCTTCATCGGCCCAGCCCTTGTCCTGGAAAATCTTGCCCAGCATATACAGGCCGTTGTAATGGTCGGGGGCCATTCCAAGCAGCTCCTGCAGCTCTATAGATGCTTCGTCTGGTTGCTCGATTCTGATATATGTCTGTGCAAGAGATATGTAGATCTCAGGCTGTTCGTTGTCGATTTCTTTCGCTTTTAACAGTGATTCAAGAGCTTTGTCATAAGTTTCCATTGTGTAATGCAGGTTACCCAGTTCATACCATGCCACCTGGTTATCAGGCTGGATTTCTATGACTTTTTCATATTCAAGCACCGCATTTTTGAACATTCCGCGCTCAGAAAAGATGCGCGCCTGTTTAATGCCATCATTAGCCTGTGAACTGACTTTTACGTTCACCAGCGCATTGTAATATTCTTTGCCTTGAATATGCAGCGGGTCGAGTTCAAGTACCCTGGTAAATTCCTTCAGAGCTTCATCTACTTTGCCAAGGTCGTTATAAGCTTTGCCGAGCTCGTAGTGAGCATTGACCGACTGTTCATCAAGACTGAGAGCGGTTTTTAGCTCAGTAATCCCGCTGTCGATCATGCTGTTGTCATTATATGACTTGCCCATGTTCAGGTAAATGCAACCAAGTTCGGTTCTGGCAATAGGATTGTCAGGCTCGTCGGCAATGATATCCTTAAATGTCATGCTGGCTTGATCTATCATATTGCTGATAGAATAAACGCGGCCAAGCTGGATGCGCGCCGTAGTGTTGCTGGGATCGTTGCTGATGAGCGTTTTAAGTTCCATTATCGCCATTTCATGATCGCCAGTTCTGGCGTAGGCTTCAGAAATAATAGAGCTGATTTCATTGTTGCCGGGGTTGATCTGGCGTGCTTCCTGCAGTATGGCTATAACCTGGGCAAAATCTTCACAGGCCATGTAAAGTCTGGCTATTTCGAGAGTTATCGAAAGATTCTGCGGTGCTATTACTCTAGCCTGGTTGAGTATTTCCAAGCCTTCCTCGAACATCTGGCGACTCTGATAAATACGTGACATCTTGATGTAAAGAGCGATGTCTTCAGGGGTCTGCTGGCGAAGATTCTCGAGTTCGTTGAGCGCTTCCTGATGAAAATTGCGCATAAGATATATAGATATCAGGTTGTTGAGAAATTGTGGCGTCTGGTCGGAAAGCTCACGCGCCTGCTGCAGATAGGCAAGGCCGTTTTCGTTGTCGCCTTCCTGCAGAAGATTGCTTCCGAGTTCCAGATAGAGGCGTGGGTCGCGCGCGCCAAGTGATATGGCCTGCTTGAGCGAGGCAATCTGGTCATGCGTGCGGCCGAGTGCCCGATAAAGCTCGCCAAGGTCAAGGTGGGCTTTTAGATTGTCTGGATTGCGCTGGATGATAACATTATATGAGCGAATCGCATCTTCGTTCATGCCACGCTGTTTGTAAATTTCGGCAAGGATTTCGTGCGGGCTGGTATCTTCGGGATTCAGCTGTAGAGCTTGCTGCAGTGAAGTGATTGCTTCAGAAACAAATCCCAGTTTGATATAGATTGGCCCCAGCATATTCAACCAGCGGGAAGATGGAGCAAGCTGGTGCAGGCGAAGCAGAGTAGCTACCGCATCGCGATCTCTGCCACTCGCTATCTGGAGCTCCTGCAGGTCGTTGAGCAGTTCAACATTGGCGGAGTCACTTTCGAGAAGGGCATTGATCGCGTCAATTTCTTCGTTGACCATTCCCTTGCTGCGGTAAATCAGGCGCAGCTCACCTTTGATGTCACTGCGACCCGGTTCCAGCTCAAGAACCCGCATGTAATAGGCATTCGCTTCTTCGATCATTCCTTTTTCGCCATAAGCTCTTGCCAGAATTAATGCCAGTTCGGCGTCTTCCGGTATGCTTACGCTGAGTGCCTCAAGAGCATCGAGACAGAGCACGGCGTTGCCACCAGCCCTGACGACTTCGTAGAGTCGTTCAAGAATGTCATAGTCTTCAGGATTCGATTCCAGAGAATGGTTATAGCATTCAATCGCCTTGTCAAGATCGCCATTGGCGCCATAAGACGCCGCCAGACTCTTCATGACATCGCTGGAAGTTGTATCCTGTGCCGCTATGGCTTCGTATTCTTTAATCTGCAGGTCATACTGGCCTTTGTCACCGTAAAGCCCGGCGAGTTCGTAGCGGATCTCAAGCCAGTCCGGCTTCATCCTGGCAATAACCTCGAATTCCCTGAGGGCCTCTTCCATGAGCTCCATCTTCTGATAGAGCTTGCCGCAACGGTAGTAGAGTTCAACATTGTTCTTGTCGAGTTCTTTTACCGCTTCGTATTTTGCCAGGGCTTCTTCATATTTGCCACGGGTTTCCATATCTTTGGCGATTTTGAAATGAATGGCCGGGTTGTTGGGATCAAGATACTCGGCCTTCTTGTATTCCATCATCGCATCATTGTACTGGCCGTTGAATTCATAGGCTTCGCCCAGTTCGGAGTGTAGTCTGGCGTTGTCAGGGTCGATCTCAATAGCCTGTAGATATAGACTGATGGCGCTGTCAATATCGTTCTGCGTTATTTTAAGACGTGCCAGTTCGATGATGGCCCCAGTAAATTTCTGATCAAGGTCTATCGCACGGTTGAAATGATGCTCGGCCTTGTCGAACGAATTCCGTTGCAGGTAAAGCTGGCCAAGGTCGAACTGTAGCTCTTTGTTGTCAGGAGCCAGAGTTATTGCTTTGTCATAGATTTCAATGGCATGATCTGTCTGACCGGTCTGGAGGTAAAGAGAACCCAGCGTGTTGAGAGCCGGCGCATCTGCCGGGGAAAGCGAAATGATGTGCTCGAGAGTTTTGATCGCCTCAGACTTGTTGTCGAGATGCTGATAGCAGTCTGCCATCAGTTTCATTGCCGGCACAAAGTCTGGTTTTTCTTCCAGAACCTTCCCGAGGGTCTTGCTGGCTTTTTCGTAATTCTGCAGTTCGTAGTATGTCTGCCCTTTTTCCAGAAGGATTTCCCAGCGGTTAATCATTCGCCTGTCTCCTTAGCTGTGTCATATATATCACTGTTTCTGTATTGCCGCAACGCTGGCATCAGTCGTCGCCCTCCTCAGCTTCCATCAATTCGTCAGCTTTTTCAAGGGCTTTGACTGCTTCCTCTTTTCTGCCCATGGCACGATAGGTCTTGCCGAGCAGGAAATAGACGGTGGAACCGGCTTCCGGGAATCCGGCAGCTTTTTGCAGATTCTGCAGTGCTTCTTCGTAGGATTCTTTTTCGAGATTATCGGCGCCTATCTTGAGCAGAACCTCGTAATTTTCTTCCATCTGCCCCTGCGCTTTTTTGAATGATTCAGTGGCCTTAGACTTGTCGTTGAGTCCTTCATAGGCTTTACCCAGCAGAAAATGTGCCTCACCGTTATCTGGTGTTATGGCAACCGCCTTCTCAAGGGTGGGTGCTGCTTCTGCCAGCATGCCATTATCAATATACAGCTTGCCGAGCTCGAAGTAGACTTCCTGATGGTTCGAATCGAGGTTGATGACTTTCTTGAATTCTTCGATTGCTTCGCTGACCTTGAGAAGCTTGTAGTAGGCTTTGCCCAGTTCAAAATGCGCCCGGCTGTTGGTCGGGTAGCGGTTGATCGCCTTTTTATAGAGCCGTACCATCTTGTCGTAATTCTGGTGTTCCCAGAAAATAGCGCCGAGAGCGTAAATGCATTCGATCAGGTTTTCGTTGAGATTGAGCGCCTGCTCGAAGTTGGCAGCAGCTTCGTTCTGCTGACCAAGCCCGCGGTAGGCTTCCCCAAGCTCAAAGAAGAACAGGGCGTTTTTTGGTGCCGCTTCAACTGCTTTTGAATAGAGAGCTACCATGGCTTCGTAATTCTCGTTCTGCTTGTATTGAGCTCCAAGGCGGTAAATGATATTGAGATCGCCAGGCTTGAAATCAAGTGCCTTTTCAAATGATTTTATGGCGCCCTCAGCGTCGCCAAGCTTTTCGCAGGCTTCACCGAGTTCCTTGTAGATCACGTAGCTTTCGGCTTCGAGTTCGACAGCCTTTTCGTAAAACTGTTTTGCTTCCTGCCATTCTTCCATTGACAGGTGGATGGTGCCGAGCTTCTGATAGACATCGACATAGTCATCCTGCAGCTCGAGAGCCTTCTTGAATCTCGGCATTGCATCATGATACTCTTCGCGCTGGTAATAAACGTCGCCGAGTTCATAATAGATGACGGCATTCTCGGGATCGAGCTGACTAGCCTTCTGCAGTTCGTCGATGGCTTCTTCAGTGCGGCCGGTATCGCGCAGGTGACGGCCAAGTTCGAGGTGCGCGCGCTTGTGGTCTGATGACAGGCCGATTACTGTCTTGAATTCGCTGATGGCATTGTCATTGAGACCCTGGGTTGAGTAAATTATGCCAAGCTCGAAGTGGGCGCTGGCATTGCGCGGATCGAGGCTGATAACATTGCGGTAGGCTTCTACCGCCTCGTCAATGATGCCCTGGCTGGCATAAGCTTTCGCCAGTTCAATATTAACGGCGATGTTGGAAGGTTCGTAGACGAGCGCTTCCTTGAATTCGCCAATTGCTTTATCGACGCGGCCCTTGTTGATATAAGCCATTGCCAGTTCGCGGTGCGGGACCGGGTTGCTTCCATCAATCTGAATAGCTCGACTGAAGCGGTCGATTGCCATGTCGAGATTGCCCTGCTTCCTGTGCATAAGGCCGATGTGAGTGAGAATTTCGGGGTTGTTGGGCTCACGCTCGAGCGCCGCCTCGAATTCTTTCAGGGCTTCGGTCAGACGGTTGAGGTGATCGTAAACCTTGCCGAGTTCGAGGTGAATCATCGAGTTCTGCGGGTCGGTTTCGAATACGCGCACGTAGTATTTGGCAGCCTCTTCCCATTTTTCAAGGGAAGCGTAAATCTTGCCGAGGCGAATAAGCGCGTCTGTGCGCTCTTCATTCGTTTCGGCGACCTTGAGATACTCGTCAAGCGCCTTTTCAAGCTGACCGCAGTGATAGCAGGTTTCCGCCAGGCGGAAGCGGGCCGAATGATTCTGCGGGTCCATCTCGACCAGCCGGCGATAGCAGTTGCCTGCCAGTTCATACTGTTCAGACATATTATAAAGATCGCCGAGATTGGCGAGCGCTTCGCTCAGAGACGGGTCGATCTCAAGGGCAAGTTTGTATTCATCAATTGCTTTGCCGCTCTTGTCGAGGCTCATGTAGACTTCTGCCAGCTCAACATGGGCCTGTGGAGCGTCCGGCCGAATTTTGATGGCGCTCTTGTAGGATTCAACCGACTTTTCGAGGGCGTTGCGATGATGGTAGATTCTGCCCAGCTCAAGATGAGCTTCGAAAATTTCGGGTTCGATGTCTACCACAGTGTGAAGAGCATTCAGAGCCTTGTCATGCAGATCCCTGATGATGTATATCTTGGCCAGCGACATCTGAGCCTGAACGTGATCAGGCTTGATTTCGACTACCTTCCTGAACTCATCTTCAGCTTTGTATATCTGATTGGTTGACTCATAAAGGCGGGCAAGGTTTTCGTGCGCCTGCAGACCATCTGGCTGTAGATCGATAGCTCTGAGGTATTCTTCTTCGGCTTCCTTGAGCATGTCAAGGCGCTCAAGCGTATTGGCATACAGTATAATAGCATCGATGAATTCGTTCTCGCGGCTGAGAACCTTTTCAAGTATGGTTTTCGCTTCCTGCCAGTTGTTGGCATCAGCATAGAGTCTGGCCAGATCGAACTGGATACGCGAAGGATCAGGCGCCAGGGTAATTGCCCGGCCGAGTTCGTCGATTGCCTGCTGGAAGCGGCCGTTGCGGTGATGCAGCAGCCCAAGATAGTAATGCGCCTGATAGTGTTCTGGTTCAAGTTCTATGGTTCTTGACAGACGTATTCTTGCGGTTTCTTCCTGGTTCTCTTCAAAGCAGATGCGACCGATGGCGAAATGGGCTTCGGTATAGTCGATATCTAGCTCTACCGCCTTACGCAGGTTGGCGAGGGCTTTTTCGGTCTCTTTGATATCCTGGTAAACGCGGCCAAGTTCGTAATAACCCTGGGCAAAGTTAGGATTAATGCGGATCACCTTCTGATACAGCTTGATCGCTTCTTCTTCGTGTTTCTCGGCGTATTTTATTTCGGCCATATGCAGATAGGCCGGAATATAGGTCTTGTCTTTTTCGGCGGCCTGAGCGAAATAGTCGTAGGCCCTGGCCAGATTGCCCATTTTTCTATAGACATCGCCAGTTTCAAAATAGGCGCGCGGGTCTTCCGGGTCGAGTTCTTCGACCAGTTTGCAAGCTTCGAGGGCCTGCTCGAACAGTGGCGTCGAATTCTCAAAGGTGGTCAGGTATGAGTTCTTGAGACCCCAGAATGCCCACTTGAAATCAGGAGTCAGGTTGATTGCCATCTGGTAGCCGTTGAGGGCTTCTTCGAGACGCTCTTCCTGCTTTTCGGGCAGCTGTGAGGGCAGAACCTGGCAGGCATAGGCCAGGGCAAAGTGCGCTACCGGGTTCTGGAAATCGACCATGGCAGAGTTCTTGTATTGCTCGATGAACTTGCTGTAAAGAGTTTCGGTATCCTTGCTGCCGAAAGTTCTGATGCGGTAAAGGTCGATCTGGTTCATAATCGCCAGCGGGCTTGATTTGTCGATTTCTAGGGCCTTCTCAAAGGCTTCGAAGGCTTCTTCATACTGGCGACGTTTTACATAGATTTTACCAAGCTCTATCCAGGCACCGAGAGCGTTGGCTTCTTTAAAGAAGCGCAGCTTGTTGAACAGGTAACCTTCCTGATATACGTCATGCGTGCGGTTGCGCGAAAGATCGATAACTTCGCGGAAGCGGGTGATCGCGAGTTCGAGCATTCCCATCAGCAGGTGAATGCTGCCCAGGCGGAAGTGCGCGAAAACGTTGGTCGGGTTGATATTGAGACCCTGCTGGTAATATTCAATCGCCTGGTCGTAATTAGCCTTCTGTTCACTGATATAGCCAAGCCTGAAGTAGGCGGGCGCGTAGCCCGGACTGAGTTCGAGGGCGCGGCGATAACTGCTGTGTGCGCTGGCCAGTGCTTCTTCGGTGATCATGGCGTGCTCGGCCTGCGAAATTAGATAGCATTCGCCGAGTTCGAAGTTCAGGCGCGGGTCGTTGCTTATCTGGTCAAGAGCCTCTAGAAGCTGTTCTATCGCCTTTTCGTAAAGTCCGTCATAAATGTACAGATCTTTGATGCCAAGGTGGGCCCAGAGATTTTTAGGATTGATTTCAAGCGCCCGTTCCATCATCAGCCGGGCTTCCTGTCGCTGTTCAATGAACTTTTCGCTGTCCTGTGAGTGCAATATCAGGTAGGCATTACCCATGATACAGTTGGCCATCGATTCACTTTCAATCGTGCGCAGGTCTTCGCGCAGCTTGTCGATAACGGCCTGATAGCGCTGTTCACGGTCTGGCATGTTCGAGCACAGGGCTCTGTATTGCAGAATCAGCCTGATCCAGGTTTCGCCGTCTTCAGGCTCTTTTTTCAAACACTGGCGATAAGAAGAAATCGATTCGTCAAAGATGCCCTGAACCGAGTAAATGTCGCCAAGTGCCTTGTGAACCACTGGGTTCTGTGCTTCAAGAATAGCGGCTTTCTTGAATTCAAGAAGGGCTCTTTCAAACATGCCCTTGTTTTTGTAAATAGTTGCCTGGCTGATGTACAGGTTGACACGTTCCTGTTTTTCATCGTCAGAGAACAGGCTGGCACGCTCTTTCATCAACACCAGCTCATTCTGCTCGGCCAGTTTTTTGAGCGAATCGAGATACTCGCGCGAGGCGGTGCCGATTTCCAGGAAAATGCAGCGTGCGTCCTGCGCATGATAAAACATGCACTGCTCTTGTATGCAGCCGCCTTCCGGGCTTTTGTCATCTCTCAGTTTACCCAGAAAAGGGCATATTTCCTTGGTCATACCTGAGTATTACTCCTTCCGATGAGAACTCTTCGTTTGTTTGCTCCATCCATTGGGCTGACCAGTCCTTTTTCTTCAAGCTGATCCATAATTCTGGCCGCCCTATTATAACCGATTCTGAACTTTCTTTGAAGCATGCTGGTCGATGTTTTTTCCTGAGTTTCCAGATACTTCAATATCTGCTGTATCAGCGGAGAATCTGCGTCGCCGCTATTGTTTTCTTCGTCATCATAGCCGTCTTCGTCGTCATCTGAGCTGGCCGGAGCTATGTCCATGTATTCTGGCTGGCCCTGCTGCTTGACAAAGTTGATGAGATCCATCAACTCATTATCGGAAACATAGGCGCCCTGTAGTCGCAGCGGCTTGTTGCGCCCCTTGGGAATGAAAAGCATGTCACCCTTGCCAAGCAGACGTTCGGCTCCTTTCGCATCGAGAATAGTTCTTGAGTCTATTGCAGATGTGACTGAAAAAGCAATTCTTGTCGGTAGATTCGCTTTGATCAGGCCGGTGAGAACGTTTACCGATGGGCGCTGTGTCGCTATAACCAGATGCATGCCAACCGCGCGCGCCATCTGGGCGAGACGGCAGATCGATCCTTCAACTTCGGCAGAAGCGGTCATCATCAGGTCTGCCAGTTCGTCTATAACTATGACTATAAAAGGCATTGGTTCAAGCTCAGGGTTTTCCTGCCTGAGTCTTTCAATTTCTTCATTGTAACTCGAAATCTTTTTGCAGCCGCATTCCGCCAGTATTTCATAGCGTCGTGTCATCTCTTCGACTGCCCACATCAGTGCCGCCGATGCTTTGGCCGGATCGGTCACTACCGGTGCGATCAGATGCGGAATTCCATTGTAGGATGACAACTCGACCATTTTGGGATCGATCATCACAAACTTGACCTGATCGGCTCTTGCCTGAAAAAGTATGCTGGCAATGATGGTGTTGACACATACCGATTTGCCAGACCCGGTTGAGCCGGCGATCAGCAGATGTGGCATCTCAGCAAGATCTGCCAGAACCGGCTTCCCGTCAATGGTTACACCGAGTGCCAGATTGAGCGGAATCGGGTTCTTTCCGAATTTTTCATTTTTCAGCAGATCGTAAAAATACACAGGCGTTGCTTTGGGGTTCGGAATTTCGATGCCCAGAGCTGATTTGCCGGGAATAGGCGCTTCGATGCGAATTGCCTGGGCAGCAAGTGCCAGCGCAATGTCATCGATAAGCCCGGTTATTCGCGAAACCTTTACGCCGGGCGCTGGCTTGATTTCGAATCTGGATACGGCCGGGCCTTCGATGATGTTGGTCACAGATGCTTTGATGCCGAACTCTTCGAGAGTTTTTATCAGAAATGCTGAGCGCTCGCTCAGTTCTGAACGGGTATCCTGGTTTTCCCTCGGCTGCGGTGTTCTTAGAATCTCAATAGGTGGCAGCTTAACTTCAGAAATGGCTTTCTGCTTAGGGGATTGAGCGACATAGTTGCCGGTCTTGATTTCCTGATCGATAAGGTTGTCTTCAAGACATACAGGCTCTTCATCAATTTCTGTTTCATGAGAAACCTCATCATAAGCGGCTGTGTGTACCGATTTTGCTGCCATGATCCGATCTGCGGCCGTGTCTGCCTGTTCGTTTTCTTCTTCGTCCTCAAAGCATACCATAACTCTCAGCTCTTCATCTTCGTCAGATTCATTTTCAGAAGAGGGTGGGGGAGTGGTAAAAACCGCTGTATTAGCGGCGTCAACTATAAGGCAATGGCTGGCGATCTGACTGACTTGAAACAGAACGGCATTTTCGCCGGTTGCTGAAGGCATACCATTGTTCTGTGTGTCAATGTTGTCCTGCCAGTGCTTTGGCACCGGAATAACCGTCGCTTCTTCTTCATCCGGGATGCTGGTGGCAGTCTGGCTGGTCGCGGTCTCTTCTTCCTCTTCGGCCATATCTTCAAGCTCGCCGGCGGGTTCAGCTGCCATCCGGGGCTTGAAAGACAAGAGACGACCAAGCTGTCTGGCCGGGTCGATATCCTTCTCCGAGAAAAACTGCCGGGTCTGCCGATAGACTGCTGCCAGCAGGTCGGCCGTTGTTTTGACCGCGCCAATAATCATTGCAAGAAGGCTGAGAGTTATTTCCCAGCAGAAGAAAATGAATCTTGTAGTAAGGCTGGCAAATATAAGAGATGCCGCCAGAATATCTTTGTAGAGAATGTCGAGTGCGAAAATCATTGAAGACATCAGCAGAAAGCTGAACAGCACTTTACTGGGAACAGGTCCGAACAGCCCGGAAAACAGGCTGAGCGCGTAGACTCCAGCCTTGCCGCCTTCCATGCCCAGCAGACCCAGCCCGAAGAACATTACTCCACCAATGCCGGCAATACGCCAGCCAATGTTGGTGAAGGGTCGCTCAAGAAAGCGCTGTATGCCCAGCAGTCCGATCATCGCCGGCAATATGTATACGCCCATGCCAAGATACACCATGCAGCTGTTGACCAGCCCTGGCACCTGGGAAGAACTCAGATAGTGAAGCAGCGAGAGGGCGAATGCGCTTATTCCTACCAGCACAAGTCCGGTGGCTTCGCTGCGCTGGCGTGCGTCTATAGTCGTGGGCAGGGTTCGTGTGTTGCCCTGTCTGGCAGAAACCTTGGGGCGACGCTTTACCGCTTCGTTCGTGGGCTTTCTGCTTCTAGTTCGCTCTTTTATGCCGGATTCCGGCAGAAGAATCTTTTTGCTGCTCATCATTGGTATCCTTGCTTATTGTCCGGCGAATTGAATCATTACCAGGCTGATTGTAGAAACACAGAACAGGTAATATGCAAAATATGAAAGTTTCTGTTGCTTAACCATATATACAAGTAATTTTAGGGCGAGAAATCCAGTGATCACCGAAACCAGGGTGCCGACTGTCAGTCCGACAGGATTGATTGACGCCGGAAGGCCGGTTTTGATGAGATCCTTTACTTTGAGCAGGGTAGCGCCTCCAACGGCAGGAATCATCAGAAGAAAAGAGAACTTCGTTGCGTCTTCGCCTTTCAGGCCAAGCAACAGACCGGTCGCAATGGTTGAACCTGAGCGTGATACGCCAGGGGTTACCGCCAGACCTTGCATTATCCCTATTGCTAAAGATTTCCACCAGGGCATGCTTTCGATGTTCTGCTGGTTTTCTTTCTGTTTGAGCTTTTCGCAGATGAGCAGCAGCAAAGCTGTCGCAAAAAGGGCGAGACAGACAGCGGTCGGATTGGCAAACAGCGCTTCAAACTGCTTTTTAAAACCAACTCCGATAGCGGCTGTCGGCACGCTGCCGAATATTACCAGCATGGCGATTCTGCGTCGGCCGGCATCTTTCCAGCCGGCAGGAGTGAAGTAGGGCAGGAGATCGCTGCGGAAGTAGTAAATAACAGCCAGCAAAGTGCCAAAGTGCAGCGCAACGGTGGTAAGCAGGTTGGCGTCAGGGTCTTCGAAGTTGAAAAAATGCTGCATCAACGCCAGGTGGCCAGAACTTGAGACTGGCAAAAATTCGGTCAAACCCTGAACGAGACCTTGAGCAATATAGGTGAGCAATTAATTTGCCTCCTGTGTCCTTATTTTGTGCAGCTGCGGTTTCTTGCAGTATCTGTCGATTGTCTTGTGGTTCTCTCAAGAATATCGGTAAAAACGCCCCTTCTTCTGAAAGAAAAACAGTTGAATCATAATAAATCCCGCGCTTTATTATCATTAAATAGATAGTTTGTGTATTTATCTCTAATATTTTGATAATCATTATGGTGATTATTCTTTTATGTTGATTTTTTTAGTCATTGTTAATATAAAGCTGATATTTAAGGCTGCGTGACAAATTATCATTGTGAGAGCGGATTTTTTGCAACTTATCGTTCAAGTTATGTTATAATCTGCCGATAAAATTCCAGCCAGGAGAGATACATATGGCTATTACAGCGAATGATCTGAGAAAAGGCATGGTTATCATCTATAACGGCGAATTGTGCCAGGTTATAGATGTCGAGTTCGTTCGTCCAGGTAACTGGCGGGCAATGGCTCAGGCCAAGCTTAAGAGTCTCAAGTCGGGTTCTATCTTCATGCAGCGCTATCAGACGACCGAAAAGGTGGATGAGGCAACTGTTGAAACCAGGCAAATGCAGTATCTGTATTCTTCCGATAATTTCCTGCATTTCATGGATACACAGACTTATGAGCAGATGGAAATGGAACTCGACATACTGGGTGACCAGACGAAATTTCTCAAAGAACAGATGGAGCTCTATGTCAAGATTTACGAAGGCAAGGCAATTGGAGTAGAGTTGCCACCTTCGGTAGAACTTGAAGTAATTGAAGCTCCGCCTAACGTCAGAGGAAATTCTGCCAGTGGTACCAATAAGCCGGTGGTTTGTGCCGGTGGTCATGTTGTAACTGTGCCCATGTTTATCGAAGCTGGTGAAGTGATCAGAGTAGATACCCGCACCGGTGATTATCTTGAACGCATGAAAAAATAGAGCATGCCGTGCTCTAGGTTGATCTCACCTGCAGAGTGTTTGCTCTGAGATTTTGACTAAAAATTAGTCGCTCCGTCGGCTGGATTTTATTTACAATTCATCTGTTTTGTTGAAATATCTTTGACAAAGTGATGATGTTTATTAGTATTTATGCCGAATCGGAAATCTCGTAAGCTGCCCTTCGCAGGGGAGGAAGTTAAACCGATGAGATTGCTTAAAAGGCAACCAGGACTGCCGTTTTTGATGGCACTGGGAGTATTATTGATTTTATCAGCCAGTTTTCTGGCTGTTCAACTATGGTCGGATAAAGCTTATCGTGGTGCCGTTGAGGCGCTGGAGGCTCCGGTGATGCCTCCCTCCATGCCAACTTCACGAAAAGGCAAGTCCGCGGCCTTGCTTGATAAAAAAATCGAGAAAGCCAAGACTGTGGCAGCCGTTGAAGTCGTGACTGCACCAGATATCCAGAAGACAGAAGATATTTCCGAGCCTGTAGCGGTGGCGGCGCCTGAGCCAGAAAAAGCCAGACCAGTTGCGTTGAAGCCAGCCAGACTTCCCGAAATGATTGAAGCTCCAGCCATGCCCCCGAACGCTGGAGTCAGGGAAAAACCCGTTAAACCTGCAGCAAAAGCGACTGCGGCCAAGGAAGCTGTTGAAAAGCCCACAGCGCCAGTGGTCAGACCCACAGAGGTTAAGACTGTAGAGCCTGTTACTACGGTTGTCGCTGAGCCTCTAGTTGAAGAGCCTGTCTCGAAAGTAGCTGCAGCTGAATCGAAAACCCCTGTAGATTCCGCTCCAGCGGCAGTGGCGCCGGCGAAAAAGCCTGTTTCTGCATCTCTAGTTAGGGAGCCTGCAGCAGAACCGCAAAAAGCTGCTGCCCCACGAAGAAAAGCAGTCAGGGTCGAAGATGAAAGCGAAATTCCTCAGGAATGGAACTGGTTTGACACTCCGCTCAAGCTCGAATTGAGCCATGGCCATGTTGAAATCGTTCCTGCTACCACTCCTCGTGTGGTAAGGCTTGTGACTGTATCTGCCAGACTGCCTGAAACAGATATGCCAGTCTCTCTGACAGGCGGGTCCTCGGTGTCCGTAGATGCTGCTGTTGCATTGGATAAACCCTTCGTAACCGCGCTTGCTCGCATGGTAAGACTCCGCAAGGTTCGAGCGGCAGCTATCGCGAAAGATCCCGAGCTTGAAAAGGCTGTTCTGGCGCGGAGATCCGAGTCTCTTGCAAAGCTGCAGGAAACCGTAGCAAGGCTTTCTGATAGACTTGTGTCTCCCACCGCTTCTACTTTCGAATCACCTATCACAGTTGATAATGGCAATATGCCCATTGAAGAAGATTCTGTGACCGCTATTGCACAGGAAAACAGCTCATCTGAAGCTACAACGGTTGTTGTAGAATCAGAAAAGCCCATTGTAAGCGCATCGGATACAGACGAGCATAAGTTTGTGCCCTACTACGCAGGCTCCGGGTCTGAGCTCAGCCACAGGATTAATGATCTGGTCAGCAAAGGATTCGGTTCCAGGCGCAGATAAATACGGATCAAGCTCCGCTGCGGCGGCTCTGCAAAGAACTTGCAGAGCCGCCGCTTTTTATTCCCTGATTTGCCGGGAATCACAATCTCTTATCGGAAGCTGATCGTTTCGGGTATAAAAATGGTAGTGATTTCGAATGATTATTACGTGCTAAATAAAAAAATATGCATAATAATAAATAAAGCTTTGTTTATTATTGCGAAAACAGGGTGTTTTGGTGTGAATGGTGTTTGGTTTTGGGATAAATATTTATTTTTTAATAAAATTTACCGCCGTCTCGGCAAAAGTCGCTTCGCGGCATTGTGAAATATTATAAATGATTGTTTGTATTAGGGTGGGGTTTCTCGATCTGCATGGTTCATTGGCGAAGGATTAACACAAGGAGAAAAACCAAACTAGTACTCTGTCACATTTGAATTACATAGTAAAATCAAGCTGACTACAAAACAGATTTAGCAGACACAGTAAGGGCGCAGGCGTGCTTCTCATGAGCGAAATTTCGAGCCAGGCAACTTGACGCAGAGCCATAGCTAGCCAATAACTCTCTCGCCTGGCGAGAGTGGAGCGAATGAGATCACGCCGAGAGCCCGGCATAAGCGGTATACCACGTATCGAATTCTTAAACTCTTATGTGACAGAAGACTAGCCCTCTGGCAAAATTGAATATGTGCTTACAAATCGTCGTTGCGACAAATGACCTGGTTAAATCACGGTGTTTGTATTTTTTTTATGGCACGAGAGATGAATTGTGCGGATCATATTGAGAGCCGCAAAAAGTTGATTGGGCAAAAATATGTTAGAACTCATTGTTAAATTTGGGTTATAATTCACCTGTAATTGAAATGGATTCCGGATACACCATCATGTTCCCGTTGCAAGATGCCTGAGGACGGTCTGGAGACAATGCTGGAAGAACCAATTATAAAGCCAGTTGTGATAGGTTTTGGTGAGTCGGAAGACCCCATGCCCGATCGACCTCAGCTTACCGGTTACCGGATATTTGCCGGTCCATGCCGGGAATGTCATTGTGCCGGCAGAAAACTGCTTCCGGCCGGAAGCAGGCTTACTCTTGTCTGCGACAAGTGCCGCTCTATTCAGGAAACAACGCTTTTAACGACGGACTGGTCTGAAATTACATATATTTACTGGTGTAATTCATCGAAATTTGTTACAGATACTGTTGAGCTTAATGATGCAGATCGACAGAGTATCGAACAGGCCATAGAGGTTCTTGGCGGTGAGTATGAGATACCACACTGGGCGGTTATGGTTGTTGCCGGTCGATGCACTTGCAGTGAGCAGTGTGTGAACTTTGCCTGCCCGTATCTGGTAAAATCTTCCTGACCTGGAGAAAAAAATGCTTAAACACAGCCTTGTCATAAATCGTGAAGTCCGTGATGCAATAGCCGAAAATAAGGCTGTTGTTGCGCTGGAATCGACAATCATCTCGCATGGAATGCCCTATCCTGAAAATGTTGAAACGGCAAAACTTCTTGAGCAGACTGTGCGTGATAACGGTGGAGTTCCGGCCACCATAGCACTGCTGAACGGCAAGATTCACATAGGTCTTGCTCCGGACGAACTGGAATTTCTAGCCACCGATAAGAATATTTCCAAGGCTTCACGGCGCGATCTGCCTTTTCTGATGGCGGGCGGACGGCACGCTGCTACTACCGTTGCTGCAACAATGATCTGTGCCAATCTGGCCGGAGTAAGGTTTTTTGCGACAGGCGGCATTGGTGGGGTACACCGAGGTGCCGGCGAGACCATGGATATTTCGGCAGATTTGCGTGAATTTGCCGAAACTCCGGTTCTGGTTGTTTCGGCTGGAGCCAAAGCTATTCTGGATATTCCGCTCACAATGGAATATCTTGAAACCATGGGAGTTCCGGTTCTTGGCTATTGTACAGATGAAATGCCGGCTTTTTATTATCCAGGGAGCGGCGTTAAGGTGCCGGTTCGCGTAAATTCAGCGGGAGAGGCTGCTGCTGTTTTCAAACATTCTCTAAGTATGGGTTACCGTAGTGGCATTCTGGTTGGCAATCCGGTTCCGCTTGAGGACTCGCTGGATCGCGACAAGATCGAGGCAAGCATCGGGCAGGCTCTCTCTGAGGCGCAGACTTGTGGCATTATCGGGCAGCAGGTAACACCATTTCTACTTTCGCGACTTAACGAAATAACCGGTGGCGAAAGTCTGAAAACCAATATTTCTCTGGTGCGTAACAATGCTGCGGTGTGCACAAAAATTGCTGTTGAATTTTTTAAGAATTGATAGGAGACATCTATGAATCCTGAAAACATGATCGATTATATTGAGATTCCTACTTCGGATATTGAGGGCACTAAAAAATTCTTTGCTGCTTTGCTGGGTTGGGAATTTGAAGATTTTGGTCCGGCTTATTCCTGCTTCAATGATGGCCGCCTTAAGGGTGGATTCTACGAGTCTGACAAGATTGCCAGTCCGGGAGTCGGTTCGATTCTGCTGGTATTTTATGCTGGCAACCTTGAGTCGATGTGCGAACAGGTTCGTGGTCTTGGGGGCAGAATAACCAAAGAGATTTTCACCTTTCCGGGCGGACGCAGATTTCACTTTGCTGAGCCGTGCGGCAATGAATTTGCTTTCTGGGCAGAATGACATTACCGATCAGGGGCTGGCTTTGCCTCTGGTAAGCCGGTGCTGGACTGTCGTTCTTTCTTCGCAATGATGATCGTTTTGGGGCAAGGTGATCGGGACTTTTTTACTAAATGGAGGGCGAACAGGGTTGCCACAGGAACTGGTTATACATACTCCGGAAAATGCTGAAATTCGCGTGCCGCTTGCCGGAATGTTCAGTCGGGCAACTGCCTTTGTTTACGATTTGGGGATACAGGTCGCTCTGCTTGTTGTAGAGCATATTGTGTTCATAATGATCCTGGACAACGTTCGCTGGAGGAGTAGCCTGTTATATCATTTGGGTGTAGTGCAGGGCTTCTATCTGATTGTGGTTTTTGTTACGATTTTCGGGTACTATACCTTTTACGAATTGTTCAAAAACGGGCAGACGCCGGGTAAGAAGGCTTATGGTCTGCGGGTTGTCTCTTTGGGCGGTCAGCAGGTTGGTCTTTTCAGTTCTTTTCTTCGCAACTTCCTGCGAATAGCCGATTTTATGCCTTTTTTGTTTTTTGCCGGCGTTGTTTCAACGCTGATAACTGAACGGCATCAGCGAATTGGTGATCTGTTTGCTGGAACAGTCGTGATCAGGACGGAGGAATGACGATCTGAAATGACGACGCCACTGATTGACAACAGCGATCAGCGTTTTTCGGCTTCACTGGACAATCTTGAGAGTGGAGAATCGCCCCGTCGTCGCCAGGCTATGGCTTATCTTGAGAAGCTGGGTGGATTACGCGCATTTCAGGTAGCGGCCGCTTTGACTGGAGACGCTGATCTGGTTGTGGCAGCGACGGCCCGGCGAATCTGTAGTGAAGCCTCTAAGAAAGGGCTGATTCTGCGAACTCGTTTGCAGGCGCAGCCTCTTGCGCAGACAGTTTCTATCAAAAATTTTTATCAGCTTCTTGATGAAGTCGTGTTCATAATACGCCGGAACCTGACCGGGGTGGTGTTGGACTCTTTTTTGTTTTCCATTCCCAAGTTTGTGCTGGTGACGGTGTTTTTTTTATGCCCCTATTATGCGGCGCTGGCTGAACTGGTTGCCCAGGCATGGGTGATTATTCCCGCAGTTGTGCTGTATGAGCTGTTCTGGCGGCCTCTAGTCTGGAGTTCTACCGGGATGGCTATTTTGGCCGGTTTTCCCGAGAACGCCATGCGTCGGCAGTCTTCCAGATTGAGTGGCAGCGCGCTCTACTGGCAGATGCTACGCTCAGGACTGGTCGAGGCTGTTTTTTATGTGTTCTTGCTGATGGCGGTATTTGCCTGGTATCTAGGTTTTGCCAGAGATTTATGGCCTGCTGCCATTGCATTTATTGTGTGGTTCGCAATCTGGGTAGATTCTTCATTGACGATGGCGGCCAAGATCCTTGTAGCGAAGCCCGGGGCACAATTATTGTGGCGGTCGGGGTACATCGGCCATTTCTGGCTTTCACTGAAATTTGGCGTGGTGCTCGCCTGCCTGTATTTCGTCATCACTGGCAGCGCTGTCAGTCTACTCTGGTTGTTTGGCCTTGACAACGTACTGGACTGGCCTCGGCTGTTTCTGTCTGGTTTCGTTATTGCCGCTGATGCTCTGCTGGATCCTTTTGTAATGGGTTATCGAATACTGATGGCAAGGCTTGCCCTGGATCCGAGGTGCCTATGAAATATCTGGTGCTGTTTCTGCTGTTTCTTGTCTCGCCTCTGAGCGCCGAGGAAATAGTTTTCGAAGATTTTTCGCTGCTGACCCGACATTTACAGACCGCGATGTCGGGTAGCGAAGACTTTCGCTTGAGTGCTTCGGCTGTTGATCTGGTAACACGAATTTCCGATGTGACGCACGTCAGGGTGGCTGATCGGCTTTTTGTGATCGATCTCAGATGGGTTGCTGATGTTGGCGAAGCGATGGCAGGGGAGCAGTCAGAGGCGCGTCGCAAGCTTCTTTTGGTTAATCTCGTCGATACGCTGAATGGTCTTCAGCAGGAGTTTCAGTCGAATTATTCCGAAAACGCGGTGTCGCGCCAGGAAATGAAAGATGCTCTCGACAGGGTTATTGCCAGAACAACTGAAATCAGGGTGTCGGGAAATACGCAAGCGGGCCCGGGTCTTGAATGGTGTGGGCGTCCTGGCGTCGTGTCTGAATATGCCGGTGGCGAAGCCATCAGTATTATCAGCATGCCTGCTGCCGGCGGTTCATCTTCTCCCGGATCTTATCACGGCGGATCCAGTGGTGGGTCAAGTGGCGGTGGCGGGTCGAG
>PGYA01000004.1:152408-166447 GCA_002839435.1 Candidatus Riflebacteria bacterium HGW-Riflebacteria-2
GCATCGGTTCCGGCGGGGGGGCAGCCGCGGGAGGCACCGTTGGCAACGTAAACAGCACGCGAACAACAGGCTCAGCTACGCAAAGTTATTCAGCGGCTTCTTCTGTGTCTTCGTCACAGACAAAGCCGACGGCATCAGTTCAAACAACTTCTCCAGGTAAGCCGGCAAACGCTGCAAAACCGACGACTCCTTCTTATACCCGCCCGGCGCCACCTCCGCCGCCACAAAAGCCTGAGCGGAAGCCACCTCCGCCGCCACCAAATGTAAAAACACCCGGGGGCGCTGCGGGCTTCCTTTTCTGGCTTATGACAGGTTTGGCGGTAATCGGATTTATTGTTATCATTTATTTGATCATCAGAAATGTGAGAAAGAAGGTGGCTCTTGAAGAGTCTCGAATTCTTCAGGAAGAAAGACGATTGCCGCCGGAGCGAATGCGTAGCGAAACAATTTATGAAAAAGCATTGCGTGAAGCCGAGCAGGGAAATTACGCCGAGGCTATTCGTCTTTTAACTATTGGTTCGTTGATTTTGCTCGAATCACATAGAGTGATGTGCTACCAGGACAGTCTGACGAACGGCGAGTATTTGCGTGAGTTGATGGTAGAGCGCGAGCTGCATACTCTTTTTGCGACTCCGATGGCTTTGTTTGATCGCTTGATTTACGGCTTTCAGCACCCTGACAAGAAGGATTTTGAGACTTTTAAGCTATTTTACCTGGATCTGGAGAAGCTGAAAAGATGAACAGTCGTAAAATGCTTGATCTGGTGCGAGGTTATTCGATTTTTTTTCTCTGCCTTTTTATTTTTGCGATGTGGGGCATTAATCTGCTTTCTATTTCGCAGACCGAGAAGCAGGTTATAATATCTGAAGACAACGGACCTGATCTGGTTGAAGAAGGCGCTGTTACCAGTTTTTATATTAAGCCTCTGCCGCTGCTTTATTACTATTTCAAGGAACTTGGCTACAAGATAGATTTCAGTCCCGGCGCTCCGTCTCAGAATAAGCTTTTGCTGGTGGTCGATCCGCCTGGCAACATCGACCAGGCAAAGTTGCGTGAATTGTTTGGTTGGGTGCGCAATGGCGGTAATCTGATGTTTCTGTTGCCAGACGGGCATAATCTCGACCGTATTATAGGTGTTACCAGGCATATGCATGCGACTGATCTGTCAGAAGATCTTATGTTGCGGCTGCCATATCTTGACGAGATCGAGACGCTCAGTACTGGTCGGCAAGCTTTGCATCGTCAGTTGGGTATGAGCTTTTTTTCGGTAATGCCTGAGCAGATTGGTGGCAGCAATATTTTTATGTCTTTTCGTGGACAGGGGCGTTTGCTGTTGCTAGCACACAGGGATTTTCTTACTGGCAGCGGTCTTAAAAAACGCGATAATCTGGTTCTGGTCACTCGTCTGGTCGAACACATGGCAGTCGAAAACAGTTTTTCCATTCTTGATACTTTCCCGAATGCGCAAATCCGGGCACGTGGCCGGCGACTGGTTCCAGATCGCCGCAATTATGTGGCGCGGCAGAGGTTCGATCATTTGTCGTTCTGGAGTCTCCTCAAGGCTAATCCGGTGAGCTGGGTGCTTTTGCAGATGCTGGTGGCGCTTACCGTATATTTCATTTCGACCGGTCGGCGTTTCGGCCGCCCGGTTGCACTTATCGATCAGGGCCAGCGTAATGTTTCCTACGTCAGAAACCTCGGGCGAATTATGGCTGAGGGGAAATACAGCTTCTACGCTTTGTCGGAGATTCTGTACAGCTTTGCGGCGGCGGCAATAAAACGTTATGGGCTAGGTAAAATGGCGCCTTTGAAAGAAATAATCGCGGCGATAAGAGAGGGGAACGTAGAGGTGGCCGAGAGGCTCAGCCATATTGAAAGGGATGTCGATCAGATTTTGAACCGCCGCAATGATTCGCCGGAGCTGCTGTTGCGGGTTGTGCGGACACTTGAATGGGCTAGAAAGGAACTTAAACTGCATGATTGAACTGGCGCGAGTTAAAGAAATTTTTGAAGGAATTCGCAGTGAAACAGGCAAGGTGATCATCGGGCAGGATGAAACGGTGAATCTGATGCTGGCCGCTTTGCTGGTTAAAGGGCATATTCTTATGGAAGGAGTCCCTGGTACTGCCAAGACGCTGACGGTTAAAACAGCAGCAGAAATTATTGGCGCAAGCTTCAGAAGAATTCAGATGACTCCTGATCTGATGCCGTCTGACGTTCTTGGCACCAATATATTTGATGCGCGCAGCGGCGCTTTTCATGTCCACAAAGGCCCTATATTCAGCGATCTTGTGCTGGTCGATGAAATCAACCGTGCCCCAGCCAAGACACAATCGGCGCTGCTTGAATGTATGGAAGAACGTCAGGTAACCATTGAGGGAAACTGTTTTGAACTATCTCCTATATTCACTGTCATGGCCACTCAGAACTCACTTGAATATGAGGGCACCTACCCTCTGCCGGAAGCGCAGCTTGACAGATTTCTTTTCAAGATTATGCTTGATTATCCGGCTGAACAGGCGGAACGCGAGATCCTCGGACGTTATGAGGCCGGTTTCAGATCTGACAATATCAAGAAGGTTGGATTGTCACATGTGGCGGATCTCGAAGAGATCAAAGAGTGTCGTGAGGCGATAACCCGTGTGCACACCAAGGAACCTGTTGTTGCCTATATCACCGATATCGTGCGGGCAACCCGCGATTGGTCTGATTTTCAGATCGGTGCCGGCGTGCGTGCCAGCATAGGATTGCTGTTGGCTTCCAAGGCCGTAGCGTTGATGGATGGACGCGAATTTGTGACGCCTGATGACGTTAAGGTCATGGTTTGCCCGGTTTTGCGCCATCGCGTAATTCTCAAGCCCGAGGCCGAGATCGAGGGGATTAGCGCAGATACGGCGCTGAATACAGTTCTTGGTCGTGTAAAGGTACCCAGGTGAGTCTGGAAAAGAACAGAACTCTTGTCGCAAACGGACTGATACTGTCTATCGGTTGCATTCTGGCAGCGCTTCTTCCTTTTGTAGTAGTGCCTCTGGCGTTGCTGATAGCGATGTTTGCCTATCTGTTGAAGCGCTGGCGCATAACTCGACCCGATGTTCCGACTCTTGGTGACATGTTTTATCGCGGCCAGGTCGTTGTTACGACAAGAGTGGTGCTTTTACTGCTGTTTGGAACCCTGCCGCTGATGCAGGCCAAAACGCACGTCGGCGCTCTTTCGCTGTGGTTTGTCTATAATTTCATGGTGTTCCTGCTGGTTATTGTAGATGTTTTAATTTCGCCCCGGCCTGAGAACCTTAGCGTTGAGCGACGTATGCCGCGCAAGCTGTCTATCGGTCGCGACAACCAGGTGGAAATCGTAGTCACCAACAGTTCGCACCGGCCACTGAACCTTGAGCTGGTTGATGAGTTTCCTGCCGAGTTTTCCGGTGATGGCAGAAATATTTCGCTTGCGCTGGCTCAGCGCACAAGCCGCAGCTGCAGTTACTCGGTGAAGCCCCTGCGCCGTGGCTGTTATTACTTTAATCGAACCGTAGTCCGCTTCCGGGGTTTGCTTGAGCTTGTCGTTTTTCAGCAGGAATATGGTGAAGCATGCCAGGTCGAGGTTTATCCAGATATCGCCGCCATTTCCCGTTTCGAACTTCGGATGAAGCGGGGGCAACTGGCGGAAGCTGGTCTCGTGACCGAGCGCCGTCGTGGTTGTGGCAGCGATTTTGAGAGTTTGCGCGAGTATGTGAAAGGTGATGAATTCAGGCGAATCGACTGGAAAGCCAGTGCCCGCAAAAACAAGCTGATAACCCGCGAGTTTCAGTCGGAAGTCAACCAGTCGGTGCTCGTTGTACTTGACTGCAGCCGTTCTATGGGCGCGGTAGTCGATAATCTGACACTGCTCGATCACGCTGTTAATTCGGCCCTGGTTTTGGGTTATCAGGTTATGAAGAAGGGTGACAGAATTGGGCTGCTCGCTTTTTCAGATCGGCCGCACGTATTTCTGCCACCCGGCCGTGGAAAATCACATTTTTACAGCTTTATCCGACATCTTTATGCAATCGCAGCAAATCGTGTCGAACCCGATTATGCCAGCGCGCTACGCGCAATCAGCGCGACACGTCTGCGCCGTTCTCTGCTTATGGTCATTACCGACCTTACGTCGGGTGAGGCCGTCAGCAAAATGCTGGCAGCTGTGCCCATGGTAAGCCGCAAGCACCTCACTGCCGTTATTTCGGTGCTTGATCCAAAACTGCGCGACATCGCGGATGCGGTGCCTGAGAACGTGGAGGCTGTCTACGACAAGATTGTCGCCCGCACTATGATCGAGCGCGTAGCCGGGCTGAGCCGGCATATCGAAAAAATCGGCATTGCAACTATGCTGATTACGCCGCAGCAGCTGAATTCAAAGCTACTGTCGCATTATCTGCAGGTTAAACTGCGATCTCAGCTCTGATCTGCCCGGGCCCCGGAAGTCAGCCATGCCATCAGCATCAGAAAAAATATGGCCGCAAGCACAAGCTTGCTGTCGGGCGATATAAAAGCCGGTGTTAAATAGGCTTCGATCAGGGCTGCCAGCATCAGCAGCGGTATAGTACCAATAACCAGTTTTATTGCATCGTGACCTTCTTTTACGACCCAGTCTTTGCGGTAACAGGAGCCTGGATTGATCAGAGAATACCCGACAATCAGACCGGCCGCGCCACCGATAAAAATGCAGACCAGCTCTAGGCCGCCATGGGGAAGGATAAGCGACCAGAAGTATTTGGCAAAGCCGGCATCAGTATAGAGAGCCGCCATCGCGCCAAGCGAAAGGCCATTGCTGATAAGGATTATTATGGTTCCGATGCCAAGAAAAATGCCGGTAGCAAAGGCGAGAATCGAAACCCTGATGTTGTTCACCATAATAGTGCTGGAAAGGCCAAAATTGGCTTCGCGTGCCAACGGGTGCGGCTGGTTGGGACGTGCCGACAGGGCCAGCGATTTGAGACGCTGCTGTTCTACTGGTGTCACCACCAGATCGATGAGCCGGGATTTTTCGTGAATGCAGATATAGCCTACCAGTCCAGCGGTTATGAACAGCAGCGCACTGGCGATGACGAAATGAATGCGGCGGCGGACAAGCCCTGGAAAACCGATCAGAAAAAACCTGATCAGGTCATGCAAGGTCATGGACTTTTTCTGGTAAATGGTGCCGTAGGCGCGCAAAGCCAGACGATTGACACGATCGCGGGCGGTTGGGTCATCTATCGAAACCGTCAGTTTGTTGAGGTCGGAGATCAGTTCGGTGTATAGTTCACCGAGACGAAGAACATCGCCGGGGCCGGTTTTTCTGTTTGCCCTGTTTTCGATACGATCGAGCAGTCGCTCGGTTTCTACCCATCTTGCTATTGCACTTTCAGGCATGCTCATCGATAAGCCTCTTTATAAGTCCGGGTTTATAGGGTTCTCGACGCTCCCATGTACGGTGCATCTGATAGTACCATCCTGGGATATGTCTCCGTCACTGACATACTGTCCCGGTGGATACGCCGGGCAGTTGGGCATTGACTTGAGATACCTGCCCTCGATCAATGACTTTAGAGCAGTTTCGTCCATGTGCCGCATGAATTCATTATTATCCATATTATACATTTCAATAGCACCCATTATAACGCGCTGATTGGCAAAACACGCCTTCATCCTGGCCTGATGGTGATTCCTACGCCCGCCGGACGGTATCGCTATAGCAACAAATATTCCAATTATGGCGATTACTATCATCAGCTCAATCAGCGTAAAAGGCCCCTTCTTTTTGCCCGGAGCGATCAGTGCCAGCTCAAGTTTCTGTTCGGGCTCAGCGCTGTAATCTTCGAGCAGCGAACCGCAGCGTCGGCAGAAGCTGTATTTACTGTTATTTGCAAAGCCACAGGCGGCGCAGTTTACTTCTTCCGGCATTCCACTCTCCTGCTGGTCATTCTACCAAATTACGACCGCCCGCCACACCTGTCAATTATTATAAAAAAAGAGCCTCCTTGCGGAGGCTCCTGCTGTATTTAAAGGGGTCAGACTATCTTGTTGCCGCGTTTTATATAGTGTGTGTGCAGCAGTTTGTGCGACTTATGGCCGCAGGGGCCGTCGTTGAGGAATTCTTTGTAAATGCGGTCGATGGTTGGGTTCTCATGCGATTTGCGCGAGTAGAGCGTCTTTTCTTCAGCATATATGGCTCTGGTGCGAGCTTCGCGAATTTCGGGAGAGGTGGGAATTGGCTGGCCGCCGCCGCCGAGACATCCGCCCGGGCAGGCCATGAATTCGATGAAGTGGCACTCACTGAATTTGCCGCCGGCCTTGATGTCTTCCATGATTTTTTTGGCATTGGCAGTTCCGTGGGCTACGGCTACTTTGAGGGTCGCACCTTTGAGGAAACTGAAATCCTTGAGGCCACCGAGCGCCTTGCTGAGAATCGGTGGAACCGGGCCGGCGGCCGGAACCTTGATTTCCATATACTTGACGCCTTCGAAACCGCGAACCGGTATGATATCGAGGTTTTCGAAGATTTTTTCGGTTTTGACGCCGGTGACGATTTCAACTGCAGTACGTAGTGCTGCTTCCATGACGCCGCCGGTAGCGCCGAAGATGAGGCCGGCGCCGGTGGCTTCGCCAATCGGGTCGTCAAAGTCGCTGTGTGGCAGGTTAGGCAGGTCGAGACCAGCTTCCTGTATCATCTGAGCAAGTTCGCGGCTGGTGAGACCGTAATCGACATCTTTGTAGCCGCTGTCCTGCATTTCCGGGCGGTTGCACTCGAATTTCTTGGCGCTGCAGGGCATGAGAGCGACAGTGACTATATCTTTGGGGTGAATCCCGGCGGTTTCAGCATACCAGGTCTTGATGATCGAGCCAAACATCTGCTGTGGGCTCTTGCAGCTCGACAGGCAGTCAATGTATTCGGGGTAGAAGTGCTCGAGGTATTTTACCCAACCCGGTGAACATGACGTAAACTGCGGAAAGGCGACCTGCTCTTTATCGACCAGGGCTTTTTTAAGTCGGATCAGTAACTCGGTAGCTTCTTCCATGATGGTCAGGTCAGCGGTAAAGTTGGTGTCGAAAACCTTGTCGAAACCGCAGCGGCGCATAGCAGTGTTGAGTTCGCGGGTAACCGAAGTGCCGGCCGGCAGGCCGAAACATTCGCCAATCGCGGCGCGCGGGCTCGGTGCCGTCTGAATTACCACATGTTTGCTGGGGTCTTCGATAGCAGCCCAGATTTCGTCGGACGGGTCGTTGGCGCGCAGGGCACCGGTCGGGCAGCGGTTAATGCACTGTCCGCAGTTAATGCAGACGACTTCACCAAGAGGCATATCGGCAAAGGTTGCGATGTCAAGGTCGGGGCCGCGGTTAACGGCTTCGAGAACACCGACTTCCTGCAGATCGATGCAGGTTCTGACGCAGCGGCGGCACTGTATGCACTTGTTCATGTCTCGCACAACGCTGTAGCTGGAGCGATCGATTTCGTGGTGCGGTTCGGTGTCGTGCCCGAAGCGATAAAAATCGACGCCATATTCTTTCGCCAGGCTCTGCAGTTCACAGTTGTTGTTGCGGAAGCATGAATAGCACTCGCCGACATGGTGCTTGAGCATGAGGTCAAGATTGTGGCGGCGGGCCTTGCGAACTTTGGATGAGTAGGTTTTGATCGTCATTGGGCTGGTGATAGGATACGCGCAGGCGGCCTGTAGAGTGCGCTGACCCTCGACTTCAACGACGCAGACGCGGCAGACGCCTGCGACCTTGAGGTCTTCGTGGTGGCAAAGCGTTGGAATCTTTATGTTGAGCTTTTTGGCGGCATCCAGAATGGTGGTGCCGAATGGTACCTTGATTTCGTTGCCGTCAATGCTAACGGCGACCATGGCTCCGAGGTCTTTTTCATTTTTTGCAACTTCGACTGAAGCGACAACCGAACTGGCAGGAGCGCGGTCCGAACCGAATTTGGTGCTTTTATCTTTGTTAGGCATGGTGTTAACTCCCTTTTATCTGCATGAGCATCTGGTATCGAAAATTTCAGACTTGAAGTTTTCGACGATCGATAAAAACGCGTTGGGTGCGCTCTGGCCGAGACCGCATTTGCTGGAAAGCTGCATGGTTTCACCTAGAGAACAGAGTTCGCGCAGGTGTTTGAGCGAGCATTTTCCTTCGTCGAGCAGGTCGAGTCCTTCGAGCAGGGTTTCGGTGCCGAGACGGCAGGGGGTACACTGGCCGCAGGATTCTTCGCAGAAGAATTCCATGAAGTTGATCGCTACCTGAAGCATATCGCGCTGTTGGCCAAATACGATAATTGAGCCACCAGTAGAGACGTCTTCGTAAGCTATAGCACGGTCGAAATCCTTTCGGGGCACGCAGGTGCCGGATGCTCCGCCGACCTGAACCGCTTTGGCGTCTTCGCCGCCAACAGTTTCAAGCAGCTTTTTGATAGTGATGCCCATCGGAAGTTCATAAACACCCGGCTTTTCGCAGTCGCCGGAAACACTGAACAGCTTGCTGCCGGTTGACTTTTCGGTGCCGAAAGTCTTGAACCATTTTGCGCCCTTTTCTACTATATGCAGTGCGGTGATAAATGTTTCGACGTTATTGACCGAGGTCGGGCAGCCGAGATAGCCAACGGTGACGGGGAACGGCGGTCGATTTCGAGGTTCGCCGCGGTGCCCTTCCAGACTTTCTATGAGAGCGGTTTCTTCTCCGCAGATGTATGCACCCGAACCCATATGGATATGTACATCGAATTCAAAGCCATCCTTGCCGAGAATCCTTTTGCCCAGCATCTTTTTGCCGCGCATCTTTTCGATAGTTGCTTCGAGATCTTTTCTCAGATAGGTATACTCGGCTCTGAGATAGATGATACCGTCTTTTGAGCCAATCGCATAGGCGGCGAGCACCATGCCGGCAATGAGCTGATCAGCATAATCGGTGAGCAGAACGCGGTCTTTGAAGGTTCCGGGTTCGCCTTCGTCGGCATTGCAGATGACGAACTTGCGCTCGCCCTGGGCGGCAGCGGCGAGATTCCATTTTACGGCAGTCGGGAAGCCGGCACCGCCGCGGCCTTTAAGGCCTGAGTCGCGGACTTCGCCGATGATGTCGGGTCTTGATTTCTGCAGCGCGTTTTTGAGGGCCTTTTCAACATCGAGGTCGGAAAATATTACCAGTTTCTTTTCTGTCTTGCTCATGCGTGTTCTCCATGGGTAACGTGTGCGCCAAAACGGTTTCGGTAACTGTCAATGATGTCGGCAACCTTTTCCGGGGTGACCCTGGTATGGATGTCATCGTTAACAAGCATTGCCGGCCCCATATCGCACATGCCGAGGCAGTTGGTGAATTCAAGGGTGAACATGCCATCGTCGGTGGTTTCACCGAATTCGATGCCCAGTTCGTTTTCGAGCTGATTGGCAACCGCTTCCTTGCCGGCCATGTCGCAGCTGATTGTGCGACAAAGTCTGACCACGAATTTTCCCTTCCTTTCAATTGAAAGGAAAGAGTAGAAACTTACTACGCCCTGAACTTCGACCGGGTGGATCTTGAAGGCCTCGGCGATATCCTGCATAGATTCAGGTGAAATGTGTCTGCTGATGTTTTGTACATACTGCAGCACCGGTATCAGGCCACTGCGATGGTAGTCGAATTTTTTTGCCATCTTGTTGATTTCGGCTTTTAGTTGTTCTCTTTCAGAGGCAAGCATTAAATGTCTCCTTTTGTGTCATTACTTGATGTATTTTTTGACGGCCTTGAGCAGTTTGTCTCTGGCCAGGGGCTTTTCGAAGAACTCGTTTACCGGCACCATCTCTTCGTCCTTGTCGAACTTCATGCCGGTGACCTTTGAAACCGAAGTCAGCATGATGATGGGGATGTTGTTCTTCTCTTTTCTGATTTTCTGGGCCATCGCGAAACCGTCGTCGGGCTCGACCATCATTACATCGAGAATCAGGAGATCGGGTTTTTCAGCGGCAAGAAGCTTGTGGCCTTCGCTTGGGTCGTAGGCAACGAGGATCTTGTAGCCTTCTTTTTCGAGCAGCATTTTGTTGATTTCGACAAAGTCCTTGTCATCGTCAACGAGTAGAATTTTAGCCATAGTACACCTCAATGTGAAATTTTGCACAACCTTGGGATATTGACAAATTAGCATAAAAAAGTAGCGCTGTCATCTGTTTTGAGAATTTTTTCACTAATTTTTGTGAAAAAAAGCGCAAGGCCTGATCTGATGTGAAGATTGGCTGTTATAAGTTTTTTTGCGCATACCCCGGTGCATAATATTTTTGGTATTGAGAAATATCTCGCAAAGCTTTGATTACTCAATCATAATTGCTGATGAAAAAGCCACAGAGAGTGTCTCTGTGGCTCAGGTGCGAGCGGATTCTTGCTGATATGGGCCGCAAATGCGGTCAGGCGGCGGTGGCTTCGGCGAGCTGGCTGGCGGGAATTTCGAGGGTGAAGGTTGTGCCTTTCTCGGGCTCGGATTCGACGCTGATGCTGCCATCGTAGAGCTCGGCCAGGCGCTTGAGTATAGACAGGCCAAGTCCGCTGCCGAGAATGTTGGCGGTTTTGGCGTTCTTGATGCGTGAAAACTCTTTGAACAGTTTCTGTTGCTCTTCTACTGACATGCCGATGCCGGTGTCGGCTACCTGAACGGTAATCTTGTCGGCAGCGCGCACGAGTCTGACCATGACCTTGCCATCGTCGCGGTTGTATTTAACCGCGTTCGATATAAGGTTGTTGAGCATCATGTCAATTTCGCCGGTATCGGCCATCAGGTTGAGAGAAGCCGGAGCCTCAAGACTGATACTGATGTTGCGGGCATTGGCGGCCGGAGTGGCGAGTTCGATTGCACTTTCTGCCGCTTTGCGAAGGTCTATGGGTGCGAGACTACGTGACTTCTTGCCCGATTCGAGCCTGGTCATGTCGAGAAGGTCAACTATCAGCTTACGCATCTGCTGCAGGCGAATCGTACTGCGTTCGATGAACTGCATGTAACTTTCGAGATTGTCGCCGAGCGTTTTTGCCTTCATCAGGTCGAGATAGCCTTCAACAGCACCAAGCGGTGCCTTGAGCTCGTGCCCGAGTACTCTGATGAATTCAAAGCGAACCTGCTTTTTTTCCTGGGCGAGCTGTTCGTTCTTGCGCGCGAGCAGAATTCTTTCGGCTGCCTTGCGGGTGACGGTGCGCAGTTCGTTAGGAGTAAAAGGTTTGGGCAGAAAATCGTAGGCGCCCTTGCGGGTCGCTTCAATCGCGACTTCGATCGAGGCGTAGGCGGTGATCATGATAATTATCAAGTCTTTGGCGCGTTCTCCGAGTTTTTCGATAATCTCGATACCGTTCATGTCAGGTAGTTTGTAATCGAGAAACAGTATGTCGGGTTGGCCACTAATAACCTTTTCAACGCCTTCAGCACCTGTGCCGGCACTTTCGACCAGCACTTCGAGAGTGTCGGTTTCCCAGAAATTCAGGGTTTCGCCGTTGAGGGTGCGTTCGACTCCCATGCGCATTCCGGGTTCATCATCAATTACCAGTACGCGTAGCTTGTTCATGCTTATTCCTTGAGAAGCTTTTTAATTTCCTGTTGCAGTTGTTCAGTGCGCACAGGCTTTTCGAGAAGAGTGTCTGCCTTTATCCAGCGGTGTTCTTCGCGGGTCTTTACGTTGAAAGACAGTCCGGTTTCAGCGGCAACGCCTGTTACCATGATTATCGGCATCTGTGGCAACAGTTTTTTCAGATTGTGGCAGAGGGTGAAGCCGGTGTCGTGTTCTTCCATCATCAGGTCTACAATCGCTATATCAGGGGTCTGGTGCTTGAGTGACTCAATGGCGGCGGCAGAATTCCCTGCTTCAACTACCTTGTATTTGAGCGATTCGAGCATGGCTCGTTGCTGCAGTCTGAAATCTTGATCATCATCGACGAGAAGTACTGTTCTGACCTGTTGCATGGTTGTTCCCTTTCTAGTGTGTCTGTCAGCTGATAAATTGTTGTGAACTCGCATCTTTGGAGGCACGGCGGGGGAAAGTAACCGTGAATGTAGTGCCGGTTGGCTCTTGCGCAGGGTCGGCGTTGCTTTCAACCTTGATGTCGCCGCTGTGCATCTTGACGATGCCGTAGGTTACTGCCAGCCCGAGTCCGGTGCCTTTGCCTAGCTGCTTTGTTGTAAAGAACGGCTCGAAAACACGGTTCATGTTCTCTTTGGGTATGCCCTTGCCATTGTCTTTAATTGCATATTTAATTTTGTCTGGCGTGCCGATTACCGATATGTCAAGGCTGCCACCGTTTTCCATGGCAGCAATGGCGTTGCTCATGATGTTGGTGAGAACCTGAATAACCTGGTCGCCATCGACTTCGGCCACCGGGTTTTCGCTACAGCGATTGATCGCGGTATTAATCGTATATGGTATTTGTACAAGCTTGAGCGCATCTTCGACCAGCTTGTTCATGTCGGTCGGCACTTTCATTACCTTGTTTTCGCGGGCGAAGTTGAGCAGACCGGCAACAATTTTCTTGCAGCGGTCGGCCTGACTGGCAATTACCGAGGCGTCGTCACGCTCGCGTGTGCCTTCCTTACAGGCGTCCTGCATCAGGTGCGCGTACATCAGAATTACCCCGAGCGGGTTGTTTATTTCGTGTGCTATCCCGGCGGCGAGCTGGCCCATACTGGCGAGTCTTTCCGCGTGCATCAGGGCTTCCTGGATGTTTGAGAGCTTTTTGTTGCTGTGTTCAAGTTCGCCAATTGCCTTTTCGAGCTCGCCGATCGTGTAGGGCAGGCACATTTCACTTTCGGCAAGATTATGGAAAATGGCGAGCGCATGTTCGCGGCAGGAATCATAACCGCAGGCGCCGCAGTTAAGCTCATCTTCGCGTGAAAACTTGCCCATTTCGGCCATGATCATCTTGATTACTTCTTCGTCGGGATTTTCCTGGCGCTGGTCTTTGTCTCGGTATCTGCGCGTCAGATCAAGTTTGGAAAACTTTTCGACGTCATCATGCCAGCGTTGCAAGTCCATTTTGTCGAGGCGCTTACGCGTGTAGCGGCCGATGCGATGACGTCGACTGAATTGCGAGGCGTCGTCGGCGCTCATGCCAGCACCCATGATGCAACCCTGGCAGGCGAGAACTTCGAGCAGACGGGTCTTGAGACTGCCGTCTTCGAAACTTTTGAGCGCTTCGACAAAATGCAGGCGGTCGTTGATCGCTATGACATCGTCGGAGACAAGGTCTTCGCTGATGCCGGCCGCCTGCAGCAGTCCGCCACCGACCGGAAACAGGCTGCCGGTGCCGCCCCAGGGCGGGGCAAAGTCGATTTTCTCGACATTATCGGGCTTGATATTGCTTTCGGCAAACATCTGGCGGAGTTCGACAAAGGTAAGAACGCAGTTGACTTCGCCGTCGAGGTCGGGGTCGAAGCCTTCGCATTTTTTGGCCGTGCAGGGGCCAATAAAAACAATTTTGATGTCGGGGCCGCAGATATTTCTGACGACTCTGGCCGTAGCTATCATGGGGCTGACAATTGGCGAAAGCGAATCTATAAGGTCTGGATGATAGCGTTCAACAAAATTAACTATCGCCGGGCAGGTCGTCGCAATAGAGGACTTTCCAGAAGGATTGTCATGCAGAAGTTCGCGGTATTTTTTGGCAACGAGGTCAGCGCCAAACGCCACTTCATTAACCCTGTCAAAACCGAGTTTTAGAAGCATGCCGACAAACTGTTCACGGTCTATTTCGTGGAACTCGGCGGCGGCGCTTGGCGCTATGATGGCGGCGACAGGTTCTTCACGTGCCAGCAGTATGCGGCAGTAGGCGGTCGAATCGAGCACCTGCTTGGCTTTGCGCGAGCACACGCGCACACAGTTCCCGCAGCCTATGCATCTGTCGTTGATGACCTTGGCCTGGCCATCGATAACCCTGATGGCCTTGGCCGGACAGGTTCGCACGCAGGTGTAGCACTTTCGACACCTTTCAGGAATGGTGAAGATGGTGCCTTCTTTGATTGTGTTCGTCATCGGGTCTGTCCTGGCGCGGCGTTTATTTGACCACGTCTCTTTTGCTGTAATGAGTAT
>PGYA01000068.1 GCA_002839435.1 Candidatus Riflebacteria bacterium HGW-Riflebacteria-2
GATGCACGACCTTTTCGGCAAGAATCTCGGCAAGGCGCCGGTCATGCCCCCCTACTTCCACGGCCGCCCGAAAAATGGCATTAACGATCTTTTCCTTGTCAAACGCCACCACCTGACCATTTCGTTTGACAATCTTCTCGAGAGTATTAGCTGGGCTCATATTATGATCCTTTCATTAGTCATTTGCATCGTTAACAACCTTGTAAGTGACAGCAAGATTGCCGATGATGCTGGCAATATTTCCAAGTTCTTTGAGCTTATCAGGCCTTACCAGTCGAGGTTTCGGCGGAACCATAATTATGTCGCCGCGACTGATATGCCTGACCTGACGCATTGGCATTACCTCACCGTTAGCCTTTACAACAATGCTTCGGCGATGATCGGAATGCGAAGTGAAGCCGCCGGCACGATTGATGTAGTAACGCGCGCCCTGTCGGTGGTTAAAAATGATGGTCGTCGGGTTGACCACCGCACCAAGAACGGAAACGGTTCTGGGCATGACAGGAATAGTCAGCTGATCGCCGTCAAGCAGCGTTAAATCTTCGAATTCAACTGCCTTGCCAGCAATGATATCGGGCAATGGAATCGGTATACGCACCATCTCGCCGTAAGCGCTGCGTGAGCGCATCTCAATCCCGGCGAAACCAGATCTTTCATCGCCGGCAGAACTTTTCGCGACACCGGTATCGGTTGTAGATTTGCCTGTCATCAGCTGTTCAGAAATAGAACCAGATGTGAGTTCCTGTCTGACGTTGGCAGTATCAAGTTTAGCGCCCGAGCGCAGCAGGTCGGCCCGCAAATCGAGCGAGGCCTGGCGGAACATTTCTTCCTGCACGTTTTCAGCTGTTTCCATCTGCTTGACACTGGTAATATGCTCGGTTCTGCGCATAAACACGGCGCCTTCTGCAAAAGCTTCCGAGGTCAGGCCGCCTGCCCGTTCGATCAGACTCGAAAGTTTTTCGCCTTTATGTTTGAGAGCGTAAGGCCCGGGACGACGAACCTGTCCCTTGATATAAACGACTTCGGCTTCGGTCATGCTATCACCGCGGGCGATGACACTGACGCGATCGAGTGCCTGCAGACTGACATTGTCGGCAGAATCGTTATGAACCAGAGCCTGCTGAACATTTGCCTTCACTATATCGCTGCCGTCGCCAGAGCTTTTTATCCGGGCAACTTCGACATCGCCGGAAGCGTCGACAGACAAACCGCGAGCGCTCATTACCAGATCGGCGAGTTTCATGCCATCGCGATAGATATACTGACCAGGGCGGCGCACGGCGCCATCGATGTTGATAAAACGCGTTTCCGGCGTTACATCCTGCTCAGCAAAAAGCTTGACGCGGTCGAGCGGTTGCAGTTCGAGATTTTGCGCTTTGTCATCGAGCAATGCGAACTTGACGTTGAAAGACAGGAGTTCTTCCTTGCCAGCCGCTGATTTGCGCAGAATATGCCCCTGCTGCAGGCTGGTTTCTTCTTTAACAACACCACCGGCACGGGCGATGAGATCGGCGACCTTCATACCCTCTGACCAGGCATATTCGCCGGGTCTGGTAATAGATCCTTCAATCGCGACCTCGTTGCCGACCTTCTCGGTGGCGCGTTCTATTATGATTTCGTCACCATTCATCAGCATAAAGCGCTCGAGTTCGGCCTGGTCATTAAGACTGATGTCATAAGACTGCCGGCGTCGATCACCGCTCCAGCGGGTAACCTGTACGCGGCCAGAATAGGCTTTTGCCTGCACGTTGCCGGCCATCAGCAAACCTTGCGCCAGCGTAGTATTTTCGGTGATTTCGTAAACAGCCGGGCGGGTTACCATGCCGCTGATGCTGACCTGGTTGCTTACCGGCGGTACGAATACAGTGTCGCCATTAGCCAGCGGAATATCCTGACTGCGGTCACCCGACAGCAGGTAAAGGTAGAGGTCTATCTGTTTCGACTTGCCAACACTGTCGAGCACCTTGATGAAGCGCATCGAACCGCGCTCAGTCGGGCCGCCAGCCTGATACAGGGCGGTAAAGGCGGTTGCCAGGCCAGAAGATGTCATAGCGCCGGGCTTTTCGACTTCGCCGACCACGAAAATCTGAATGGTGCGCACCTTGCTCAGGGTGACCTGACCTTTGAAATGCTTGAACTTGTCAGAAAGGCGACCAAGCACTGTCTGTTCAAATTCGCCAACTGTGCGACCAGAAACGCCGAGAATACCAAGAATAGGTACGTAAACCTGGCCTTCCGGGTTGACCTGCACATCATAAACCGTTTCGTCACCCATTTCTGACCAGACAATGATCTTGAGCTCGTCGCCCGGCCCAAGCCGGTAATCTGACGGGGCGCTGCTGGCAAAAAGTGTTGCCTGTGCCATTTCGCCCTTGTCGAAAAAAGCCTTGCCGAATTTTTCGAGGGCCGTTTCGCTACCCAGCCTTTTCTGCACTTCTTCTTCTATGTCAAGTTCGCTGACGGTAATCTCGCGCTCTTCCTTTTTCTGCTTAAGTTCGTCATAGCGCTCTTCCTCAGGCATTTCATAAGCCGGAGCATCAGGTGATATCTGCCCGTCAGGCATGGTCTTCTCTCTGACAACTTCTTCGCGGGTTGTATCATAGAGCCTTTTCTGAAGCTGTTCCAGACGCCATTTGTAATATTCGGCACTGGTTTTGTCGACAGCGCCTGTGTCGGTTCGCGGCAGATTTTCAGGGAACATCCCGTCAATAACCGGTCGCCCCATTTTATCAAGCTTGCTCGAGCCTGTAGCAACATTCGAAAAAGAGCCCGCCGCTGACATCCCGGAAATGCCGGTTCTGGCTGCACGCACCGGCATCTGCGCCCATAATCCGGTTGTGGCCGTTAATACCAGAATACAAAGTATGACAAAACGTTTCATGCGATCACCTGTATAGTGTAAATTTTTCATTCTAATCGACAATTTGCCCGTCCGTATTAACCATAAACGTGCAGCGCTCCATCTTATTTCACCATCCCTGTAGAGTCAAGCTTCAACAGGTCTATTTGATCGTGATCGTCATCGTGATATCTTCTTCGATTACGATTACCGCTTCGCTGAGCACGAACACGAGCACGAGTTTTTCGGTTTGTCAGTGCAGCAGCGTATTTAACTTATTCGCCGAGGCGGAAGGCGTCTGGGATATGCTCGATTTTAACTGAGCCGTCTTTCTGAATCAATACACCGACGGCGTCGAAGCGGCAGCAGACATCAGGGCTGACTTTTTTGTGAGCGAGATACTGACGCGCACACCGCTCGATCTGGCGACGTTTTTTGTAATTGATGGTTTCGAGTGGTGTGCCATGCCCGACGCCGCTTTTGCTGCGCACTTCGGCAAATACCAGGATGTTGCCATCACGCATTATCAGATCGATCTCGCCGCCGCGCCAACGGTAGTTGCGATCGACCAGACGCATGCCAAGCGCTTCGAGATGGGTTAGGGCAAGGTCTTCACCGCGGTTGCCAAGCTGCTTTCTCGCTTCACTCATGAGCGGTTGCGCTGATCGAGCAGGTAGATCTGCGCCAGAATCTCGGCCATGGCGCTCCAGAGCTCGGGCGGAATCTCGACCCCAACCGGAATTTGCGCGAGCGACTCGGCCAGCACCTTTTCCTTACGCATCGGCACCTTGTTCTTTTCAGCGAGTTCAACAATCTGCTGTGCCACCCAGCCGCGCCCCGATGCCACGACTTTCGGTGCCTCGCCAGCTTCGCCAAAAGCGTATTTAATGGCTACCGCCACGTCATCGTATTTTATATTAACCGGTTTTTTTTCTGCCATCACACCCTCAGATCGATACGACCCGACTTTTGCCCTGTATCTGGCGCAGTCGCATCTTCGGCACTGCTAAAAAAATCGTTGAGCAGACGCACCCGACCAACGGTAAAGCGCATTTGTTCCCAGTCCTGTCCGGCCAGGCGTTCCTGGAGCAGCGGAAACAGCGCACGCATCTGCTCGATAACCTCGGTTTCAACGCCAAAATGCACCCACAGATTTTTTTTGAGCTGATGCATGGCAACCTCGATCCGGCCAAGTGACGGAGGTTTAACGAGCAAACGCAGACTGAATCCCTGTTCTGGATCGTTGCCATCTGGGATAAAAGCTTCACCCTCGAGCGTGTCGGGCAAATCCTGGCCATGCCAGAACAGCGGCCACTGAAAATACATGCGCCCCTCGTTGCTATTGTCGGACGGGCGCGTCATTATCTCCTGAAACTGCAGACTGACGACAAACTCCTCGGCCTTTTCGCCAGACAGGAAATCTGCTGGCCTGATACTCGACATGCCGTTTTTTAGCAGCTGCTGCAAAGCTTCCATCATCTTTCCCTGCCCCCAGGCCACGCGCAGACTGGCCAGCGCCGCCTTGTCGAGCCCGGCAAAAAGAGTCTCGAATTTGAGATTGCCGCCGAGATAGTCGCGCAGCAGCGAAAAAGCGGCTGCCGGCAGTTTTTTAGCCAGCAGCAGGGCTATTACTCCGGCATTGAGGCGATCGAGTGCGACACCGGGCAAAGACTTGAGCAGTTCGCCGGCCAGAGTAAGGTTTTCCTGGGTGAGAGCGATACCATAGCGGCGAAAGGCTGCGGTCAGCTCATTGCCACCCTCATGAATACCAGCATTGGCCAGCAGCTTTTCGGCCGAAACGCCGCCGGAATTGTCGGCGGCGATGATGTTGAATCCGCCGGCAGTAGCGGCGAGCCGGCCTGACATCTGGTGCCCAACCGGGAAACTACCGGCAACATTAGCCGGCATGCCATTCACCAGAACAAGCGAGCGCCCGCCTTCGCTGGCGATGACCTCGGCGTTGACCTGGCGGCCGGCGCTGAGATCAGCGGCAGGTGGCAGTGAATAAATTTTCATCGGGCAGCAGCTTTTTTATCGGTCTGAACGAGCGGCGGTGTAAAGAACAGGGTCCGTGCGCCAGCAGTGCCTGCTGGTGCGCCGCCGTGCCATAACCCATGTGCTTGTCAAAACCATATTGCGGATACATCTGCGCAACTTCTTCCATGTAGCGGTCGCGCGCCTCTTTGGCCAGAATCGAGGCGGCCGCCACCGAAGCGCTGATCGACTCACCACGTGCAAACGCCTGGTGCGGCAGGCTCAGCCAGGGCAGCTTGATAAAGTCGAGAAGAACGTAATCAGGCGACTGCGGCAAACCGGTGAATGCCCGCTGAAAGGCAAGTCGCGTCGCTTCGAGAATATTGATGCGGTCGATTTCTTCGGGGCTGGCGGTGCCTATGCCAAAAGCGAGAGCGTCAGTTTTAATCTGTTCGAACAGCTCACGTCGGCGTTTACGGCTGAGTTTCTTCGAATCGTCAAGGCCTTCGATGCGCTTTTCCCCATTCAATATGACAAAAGCCGCATAAACCGGCCCGGCCCAGGGCCCGCGCCCGGCCTCATCACCACCGGCAACCAGGCGATAACCCGCCGCCCGCGCAGACTCTTCGTAGTGATAATGCTCGCTATTCAATTTGATGATTTCACGAACCTTCATATCAGCATGATAACACAAGCCCGGTCAAAGGCAAGACAGCTTATTGCCAGACGCTAAAACAAAGAATAAGAAGAAGGTCATCCGCAGAAGACACCGATGCCGCCGATTTTCAGGTGAGGAAAGAGAGGCCGCGATAGAACATGATTGCAGGTTACGAAGCAGGTTTTCGCTGTGCGAAAACTTGCACAAGAGGCTCGCGGCTTGATTTTATCCTCGCGTTGTCTTGGTGTACTGGTGACTTTGTGCGATATATCCGGGATTTTACCGGTTTGCTGCAAGGCTGGCAACGGCGGGGGGGTGGTCGGGAAAGAGTTTGTTGAGCATGAAGAGTTCGGGCTGTTTACACAGCGTGACCTGCAGCAGACGACTGCTTTCGTGCAGGCTAATGCGGGTTATGCCGGCCTTTTTGGCCTGGCCGCTGTTGATCTGCCAGTTGAGCCAGCCGTTCTGGCGCTGTTTCTGGTTTTTAAGCTTATAACGAAGCAGCAGAGCGTCAATTTCGCGCGAAATAGCGGTAGAATCTGAAGAAAGAACGACTTCCAGCGTCATCGGGTATAACCGCTCTTCGACGTTTTTGCCGGCCGGCTGTTGCGCAATGATCTCGATATCGCTGCTATCGCGTGTGGCAGCTTCGTCTCCACACTGCAATTCGGGCGGCTTGCCGCTGCCAGTCAGACAGCCAATTGCCAGGCCATGTGAAAAAAATGCGGGCTCGAGCAGCTCGACGCGCCGAAACCAGTCGACAGCAGCAGAAGAGCTCTGCATAAAACGGCGGGCCAGCGCGGCAGCAATAAATTCGCGGCTGCAGAAAGCCCATTTTGCCGGAATACGGAACCGCAGCCAGAGCTGACTTGTTTTTTGCTCTGTCGTCCTGGTGTGCTGCACTGAAAGGTTGGGGCCAAGGTGGTTGAGCCGGTCAATTTCCTGCGGCGTACGGCAGGCGCCGCAACCGGCACAGGTTCCGGAACCCCAGGGCGGCGCCAGACAGGCTCTGATTTCACCGCCACTTTCAATCTGCCGCCAGATTTTGTAAAGAAAGGCTTTGCTGATGCCAGTGTCGATGTCATCCCAGGGAAACACAGTCTGGGCGTTTCGCTCAGTGTCGCACAACAATGGCAGGCGTTTTTGCCTGAGCCGGCTCAGCCAGAACTCATGCAGCTTTCGACTGATCTCGCCATGGTAACGAAATCCCTTTTCAACAGATGCTTCGACAAGAATCGGCGTATGGCGGTGGTCGGCGTAGGCGATGAATTCAGACACCTCGGCATCTTGCGGGCCTGAGCTGATGCGCGCTTCGAAGCCGGCAGCAGTGACTGTTTCGATCAGACGATCGAGACTTTTTTGTAAAACAGCGGCAGGCGGCCGTAGTGGCGCGAACTGCATCGGCGTCTGCGGCGCCCTGAACAGCACGGCAAACGAAAACGTCAGACGCGGCCGCGCCTTGCCGCCGGCAGTCCGTTGCTTGATCTTGTCAAGAAAAGCTCTGAATTCATCGATATCGGCTTCCTGTTCGTAGCCGGTAAGAATCAGAAAAACCTTCATCTGCCGCATATTTCGCTGCATCAGCAGATCGACACCCGCCAGAATGGTCGTTTCATCGAGGTTCTTCTGTAGAAGCATACGAATGCGGTCGCTGATGCCTTCCATGGCGCAGGTATAGGTGCGTTTACCGGCGTCAAACTGTAGATCGAGCAGTTCTGGCGCATACACTACCGCATCGAAGCGCTGGCTTTTCAGCGAAACCCTGGCGAACATCTGCCCGAGGCGGTCGATCAGCTCAAAGATCCCGCTACAGGTATTAGCATTAAAGGTCATCAGCGAGATTTCACTAAGACCAAGCCCGCCCTTCAGCTGACGCGCGGCCGCGACAGCCTGTTCGACCGGTGTCTCGCGGTAAGGCTTCTGTTCCCAGGATTCTTTGCAGAATGAGCAAAACGACGGGCAACCGGCCGACACCAGCACATGTGAAGTGCCGGCTCCTTCATAGAGTAGAGGCCCGCCCAGCCAGGTTTCGGAAGAATCACGGCAGGCGGTCTTGTTACTGGCAACCGGCATTGGCGCTTCGGCTTGAGCTTCAATGGCGACGAGTTGGCCGTCATAGTCAGAAAGATTGCTTCGTCGCTCCGCTCCTCGCAATGACGGATTATCAGAGAAAACCTGGCGATAGGACTGTGGCAGGTAGAAGCCGGGCACAGTTCTTTGCAGCAGGCGCAGGCGGTCGACACGCGGCAATGCGACATTGTCAAGCAACAATGACAGCATCTGCGCAAAGACCTGCTCGCCATCGCCCATCAACACGCCATCGACGAGGCCGCAGTCACCCTGGCTATTGACAGCACCATGCAGAATCGAGTGGGTATATGAGTTGCTGCCGCCGAGAACAAGCAGCGGGCTGCCTTGCTCTTCGCGCTGGCGGCATGATAAAGGCATTTGCGAATAATGCAGCAGAGCCGGCAGATTTATCAGTTCCTGCAGCACTGAATTGCTGATAGCTACGAGATCGAAGGCGGTGGCCGGTTCCTTGCTGCCAACTCCGGTCAGCAGAGGCACGCCTGCCTCGCGCATTATCTTTTCGTCGCTTTCGGGAGGCATGAAAGCCATATCGACGAACACGCCATCGACTGCTGCTGCCATCTGGTACAGATAAGTGTGAGTAATACCGGAAGCAACTTCGCTGTAGGGTGACAGGCGCACAATCAGCACGCGCAGGCTGGCACGGGCAAATTCTTCCGGTGGCAGCGTTCCCGGCTCGCCGCCCTGAAACCACACGCCGCGACCGCTTAAACGGTTACGGTTCGCCGCCAACCAGTCGCGAACCTGTTGTGCTGACAGCATCAGCCTTTGCGAAAGCCCATCCAGAAGCCAAAGACGAAAGACCCGGCAAATGGCAGGTTATAGGTCAGAACCGACAGAAGACCGTTCGCTGACTGCTCGATCGTCTCGTTGGGAACGGTAGTTTTAATGCGCTCCCAGTCGATCGTTATATAGCTGTTGTAAGCAAGATACTGAATCGAAATGAAGGCAACACCCAGCACCAGCGCCGCCAGCTTGGCCACTTTTTTGAGCGTGAAACCGACAGCCCAGCCGGCCAGACCGCCACCGCCAAGTGTCATCAGAATGAACTTAACGTCCTCAGGCAGCAGTGCCACCTGCCCCGGCGCCGCGGCTCCGGCACTGGCGACTTCCTGCGCCCCGGCCGAACCGGCAACCAGCAGCAATATCACTGCCAGCCAGCTGCTTTTATCATACTGTGAATAGAAAAAGTTTGTCATATCGTTATTATCTAATGCTCGTGATTATTCGGTGAGATTAGCCTCAGAACTGCGGCTTATGCCTTCGGCATACGCTTCGTCGCTACGCTCCTCGCAATGACGTCAAATAGTGCTCGTGCTCGTGCTCGTAATCGTAATCGTAATCGTAATCGTTCTCGTTCTTTCTATCGGTTACGATTACGAGCATGCTTACAGCTCAGGCTGGGCATGACTGGCGGCTCAGTTGGCGACAGGAACGGGTTTGGCGATGAGGGCGCCCAGATTTTTGATCTGGTAGATGCCTTCGCCGGTGGCGACCCAGAGATCGCCTTTATGCCAGGCAACGCCGGTGACCGCAATCGACGGGAAGCCGGGAACGGCCTCTTTGAGCTTGAGCCACTCGTTGCCGTTCAGTATGGCAAGCCCCTTGTCGGTGCCGACAAACAGCATTTCATTGCCATCGCTGCGGGCAAGCGCATTGATAACGTTTCCTGGCAACGGGCTGTTACCGGGAACCATCTCTTCGACGATCTTTCCGCCACGCTGAAACCAGTCGCGGTGCTGTGACAGGTAATTGGTATAGCCACCCATCAGATCAGTAATGCTCAGGCCGCTGGTAGTGCCAACCGCCATCTTTTCGCCAAAAGGCATGAAAACCTTGATGTTGTTGCCGGGCAGCTGACAGCCAGCCGGGCTGGCCGGAACATCGATAAGTGAAGAGCCCATTACCGACTTGGCCGGGCCGGTAAAGTTCTGGAACCTGTCCGACGCTAGCTTGCCGATGCCGGCGCGGGTGCCTGCCCAGAGCTGACCTTTATGATCGAAAATAACCTGATTAACTTCATCCATGACCAGTCCAGAGCTTTCGCGACCAAGCGTTCTGCTCTGACCAGCGCTCGAATAGACAACGCCGTAAGCGGTAGCGACTGCCAGCTCATTGCCACGACCGATTACCGAACGGGCGCGGCCACCGGTATAGACCGAGGCCCAGTTGTTACCGTCAAAGCGACAGGCGCCGTTGTCGGTGGCAATCCACAAAACGTTATCTGAAACCTTGAGATCTTCGATAATATCAGAGCCAAGAACGTTGGTATTCTTTCTCTGGTGAATCTGCCAGTTCACGCTGTCGTAACAAAACAGACCATTTTTGGAACCGGCCCAGATCTTGCCGCCAAAGGAAACCAGCGAGGTTATTGCCTCTTCCGGCAGGCCTTTTTGACGGTTGTGATGTTCGAATTCAAAGGAAGTTGGTTTGGGCGGTTCCTTGGGCTGACCGCAGCCAACGGCAAAAGCAAGAACAGCGACGCCAAAGAGTGCAGCCAGCAATGCTCTACTGGTCATTTAAGATCCTCCAGATGATTATTTCGGATAAACGCGCATCAGGCTCTGAATTTCCATGGTTCCCGATGCCAGGCCGGTGCGGTGGGTAGTGCCGTGCAACACCACGCGACTGCCGCTGAATTCTTTGAGCTTCTCGGCCCAGGAGTCGGTAACGACATGCAAACCCTTGTCTTTTTTGCCAAGACGGTCTTCCTTGATAAACACCTGTTCTCCCTTAACAAGGATGGCCCCGCGCACGGTTTCTTCCTGAGTCCATATTTTAAGGGGTTCTTCAGGCTTCTTTTCTTTTTTCTCGCGGCGGCGCTTTTTGCCTTTCTTTACTTCGGCTTTTTCCTGTTTGTCTTCTTCAGTGTCATACTGGCCGGAATCTTTGACTCTGGCGACAGACTGCGCGATCCAGAGCAGTACTGTCGGCACATCCTGCCTGACTTTCTCGGGCTCGGATTCATCTTTTTTCAGCTCATATTCGGTCGCAATATTTCCAATCAGATCGGTTCTGATAAGGGTTCCATAAGTAATCTGGTCGCGCGTGCGGCGGCCGCGCTTGTTACGATCACGAAATTCCTTCGGCAGATCGAAACTCACCCAGCTGTTAATGGCAACCGGCAACTGCTCAGTATCTGAGCCTACAACTTCGAGAATGCGCATGGTAACGCGATCGCGATAGATCGATTCGACCCGGCCTATAGCAGTAAATTCGACGACAGATTCGGCGTGAATGGCGACTGCTGCCAGGGTAAAGAGGCAGGCCAGCACTGCGAAATAGACGGCATTTCTGGCAAACGGATGAGTCTGCATAATAACTCCTGCTCGATATGGTTTTGTCTTTTATACCATAACCCTGCACCCGGCGCAAAGTTAAAACGTTTTCAAGCCGGGCGGTTGCACTTAAATTTATTGATGTTGCTCAGGCGGGGGGAGCGATGTTGTGCAAATTTGAGATTGAATAGCATTACAGTGTTGCCTGTAAACGTGCTTCGGAGTAGAATAAGTTAGTTGCGGGGCCGCACGGGAGTTTTTGTCTGAGAACAATATTATTATGAAACCGCTTGCCCTGACAGGTTATGAGTGAGTTTCGTCAGAGGGAATCTAAATGTGGTAGTGCCCGGACTGAAAATTTTTTCAGCATTTTCATTCAGGTTGAATCAACATGTCAGCCGCAAACGAAAAATATTATTTCTTTGCTGGCTGGTAGCGATTCCACTTTTGCTGGTCTTGTTCAACTGGCCGGCCCGCAAACTTACCAATCAGGTTTTTGATCTTCACGAAAAGGTGTTCGCAGGTTTGCGCACGCCTGCGCCTGAGTTATGCATTATCGGCATCGACAACAAGACTCTTGCATCAGTTGAAGAGCGCTGGCCCTGGCCGCGCGATCACTTCGCCAGGCTGCTCAAGAATATCAACAACAGCAAACCAAGGTACATCCTGTTCGATATTCTGCTGCAGCATCCTCAGAACAAGCTTCTGGGAAATGGCGATGCTTTGCTGGCAGAAACGATTCGCGAATGTGGCAATGTTGTCATGGTTTCATTCATAGAAGAGAAAGTATTCGAAACAGGATTGCAGAAGGTCTACTATCAGAACATTCCTGAATTCAGGCAATCGGCTGCTTTTCAGGGACTTATCTGGTCTCTTATCGATGAAGACGGTATTTCGCGCTCATTTGTTCTGTATGACAATGATTACGAAGCAAAGAGCTGTGCTGCCTGGCTGGCTGAACGCTATGGCATCACCTATGGCTTCGCCGAACGAAAGCGCAATGAGTTGTTTATGATCGCTCACGCCCGCAGAAATGGTGAAATTCCCACGCTAAGTGCTTCTGCTTTTTTAAACGAGAGCAAACCGGTTGAATTTCTCAAGGACAAAATAGTGGTAATTGGCGGCACTGCCCCGATACTGCATGACTACCACAATACGTCGCGCGGTTTGATGAGTGGCCCCAGATTACTGGCAACAAGTGTAGACACTCTGCTGAGCGGGCGCGGGGCGGAGCGGGCTGATACCGCGACACAACAGCTGATATCAGCCATAATCGCAACCCTTATCGCAGTAATCTGCGCACTGCTTTTCTATCAGAAATTCCTGCTGTTGCTGACAGGTTTGACCGTTACAGCACTGCTCGGCTGGATGATTTCTCTAGAGTTTTTCAGGCTGCATTTACCGGTTGGATCTTATCTGCTGGCAAGCTGGCTGACAACCTTCAGCCTGGTTATGCTGCAAAAGTTTCTTGCCGCGATTGAACAAAAGCAGCTCGAAGCAGAAGCAGAAGCGGCAGGCAACGTGCAGAAGCAGCTGTTTCCCAAAAAGCCTCTGCAATGCCCGACTCACACAATTTCCGGCGTTTGCATTCCCTGTTCGACGGCTGGTGGCGATTTCTTTGAAGCATTTGAACATCAGTCAGGCAAAAGCTTTTTTGCCATCGCCGACGTCATGGGGCATGGTATTCCAGCCGCAATGGTAACGTCGATGGTTAAAGCAGTAATCTCTCTGCACCGCTCAAAGCAGGTATTTTCGTTAAAGGATTGCATGGAAGAGCTCAACAACGTTCTCAGCAACGCTTTCAACCGGACAAAGATGGTTACGGCCATATTTGGTCTATACGCGCCAGACACCGGGCAATGCGAACTGGCAATTGCGGGGCACCCGGCTTTGTGTTATATTAGAACTGATGGTAGCTACGAAGAAGTTGGCAGCCAATGCCTGCCTCTGGGTGTCGCAAAAAAACTAAAAATAAAATGGGCCACACTGGATCTGATACCTGGAGAGACTCTCGTTCTTTACACAGATGGCGTCGTGGAAGCTCAAAACTGGGCAGGTGAGCTCTACGGATACGATCGTTGGTTCAGGACTCTCAAAGACAACATTCTATCATCACACAACATTGCTCCCGAAGCACTCCTCGAAGACATGTGGAGCCATACCAGCGGTCGTGCCGTTGATGATGATCTGACAGTTCTGGTTCTGCAGACCATGCCAGCTGAAATAGCAGGCTCTACTACGGCGTAGATAATCTCAGAGCTAGTATTGATTGGCAAAGTGGTCTGTTAAGAGGAGAAAAAAATGTCCAACCGACATGCAGCCCTGTTATTGATCAGCGTTGTTCTGACAGCACTCTGCGGTTGCCTGGGCTCAGACAGCCAGACAACTATCGCCACGCTCAAAGAATCTGCAGGCTCGGTAGACTGCCGTAACAACCCTGACGATCGTTTTCAACCTGCTACTGTCGGACAGACACTTTCAGATAATGCATCCATCAGAACTGGCGAAAATAGCAGTGCCCTGCTCGCGTTTTCAATCGGCGGCCGGCTAAAATTGAGTTCAAACTCATTTTTTCTGGTTAAACAGGGAAATTGTATAGGCAGTCAGAACGCCGGCAACGGCCTGTTTGAGATAGATAAACAGGCTGAAAAGATCTCAATTGAAACTCCTCAGGGACTGACAACGATTCTTGGTACAAAGTTCAAACAAACTGTGACGCAAGATAAAGTAGAACTGGTGCTATACGAAGGTCTGATAGAATTTTCAAGTCAAGAGGGAAAAACAGTCAGAATAAACCCTGGCGAAAAACTGTTGATCGAAGCCGGAAATCCGCCCGGGGAACCGGTTAAGATTGACGATTTTAATATCGACGAACTGTTTAACAGTGAAAAATCAAACAAAAGTTACTGACGGGTGAAAGTGGTCTTCTGGTCTTCAAAGCGCCAGGTAAGAAGAGGTATTCGCTTGAAAAGTAGAGGCTTCACGGTAGTTGAACTAATCGTGGTTATCGGCATTATCAGCATTGTTTTTGCTGCCGGCTGGCTTTATTTCAGGCAGCTTGGGCACTCGCAACCCAAGCTGCTCGATCGGCTTCTGGTAAATCAGGAAGGCATCAGATCAGCCAACATTCTCATTGAGCACGTTCGTGAATGTCTTGAGGTAATCAAGCCTGAAGTTGGCGAAACAACGCCATATCTGGTCACACGTAATGCCTTGAACGAGATTAACGTCATCTACTGCCAGGAAGACAAGGCCAGCTCTGACGATGAAAACAAAGTCTATCAGCTGGTTGCAGTATCAACAGACGATAAATCTGGAGTCCTTTCCGATCAGGCAAAAAATGAACTGGTGTTTTCGCGACGAAATATGGGTATGCAGACAGAAAAAGTCCTTATCCGGCTGGTTAAGCGTGTTACTTTTACTGCCACCAACCCTAACCAGGTTAAATTCAACCTGGTTCTGCAACAGGGGACAGGGCAGTTTGCCTATGTCAGTCAGGTTCGCCTGTTGCCATACGGAGGATTATGAATGAAAAACAAATCCGGCTTTTCTCTGGTAGAAATGATGATAGGTACGGTTATTCTTGCGCTGGCAATCGGTGGCTTCGTTATGGGTCTGCGTGCATCGAGAACCGAAGTTGAATTCAGCGACAAACATCTATCTACCCTTGTCTGCTCGCAAAAGGTTATCGAAGACCTTGACGAAGAACTATGGCTTAATGCTAAAGCCTTTAAGACGCTTGGGCTTACCAATACCAAAATTGTATCAACTCCGGTTGTTGATGATGAGTGTATATTCTTCTCTGACATTGAGTTTCGACGCAAAGAAGGAACAAATGCAGTTGAACTGCAGGGAATTAACAAGGAGCAAGGACAGATATACGATCAGATAAGTGACCTCAACCTTTTGTTAAAGGCTAACAGAGTTGAGCCTGAAAGCAAAAAAGCAACCGAATCAAACCTGTATCTGACTGATATTTTGTTTTCATGGGGAGCGAGCAAACAAGCCAGATCTGAAATTAACGCCGTATTTTTTTCGCCGACCATGCCAAAAGCAGTTAACACTGCCACAGCAATTCCCATGACCAGCAACCCCGAGCTTAACCAGATCATTTTCAATTCAACTGGTGGTAACCCGGATGCCTTGAATAATCTTGCTGAGATGGCAAAAATTGCCGGATCGTTTTTTAGTTCCGACTTTTACAAAACCAGTATCAAAAAGATAAAAGAACTGAAAGATGAAGCGGTGAGTCTGCCATATCCTTCCAGAAGATTGTATGACTGCCACGCCAAAATGGCCAAAACATGGCTGGAACTGGCAAAAGTAAATCTACAGTTTCTCTTTGTGCTCGAGCCTTGCTTATCCTGGCTGGTTGCAAATAAAAATGCCAGCCTGGGCAGCAGTCTGAGTGGTGCTAATCAGCAGAATCTGGAAAAAATAATCCGTGATGTGTCAATGCTGTTCAGCACATTTACATCGAGCATCCGTCAGGCCGAGGCCAACTATCGATTTCTCATTTCCGAACAGATGGCCGGCTATGAGGGACCGCGCACTCAGTATCATCTGCTTGCTCAGATAATTGATTTAAATCGTGTACTGGCGCTATTGCCGAATTTCCCTACAGGGTATAAGAATTATATGAAGCTTATTGACTACATCAAAGAATTTGCCAGAGAAAGAAACCCCGCGCTGGAACGGTTTGTTAACAGCGAATTGCAGAATAGCGGTGTTGAATCTATGATAAAAGACATACCAAACCTGGTATTGCTGCACGATTTTTTTAATGCCAAAGTCAAGCCAGCCATTGAATACATACAAAGCGGTCAATATCTGAACTAGGGGGCCGGCTTCCAGGTCGCGAGTGATCTCCGAATAGAGTCTATCAGATTCACACATTCCTGGTAAGTGCCTGTTACGCTATCTGCCTTAGTGTTAAATTCATCCAGAATAGATTCATAAACGCTTTTTGCATTTGCCGACTGAGTGGTATCGACATTATCTGCGGCCTGGGGAAGCTTATCGAAGATTGCATGAGCGGACTGAATAGATGCATCTAGCTTATCAGAAAGTGTCAGCAGCTGTGCAATTTTTGCAGCGAGTTGAGGATCGTCTGATATTGTGCCCGACGGAATAGTCTCCATTAGTTGCATGTATGATGCATTCACGAAATCCAGATAGGAGTCTAGAGTTCCTAGCTCTGCGGTAGCTGCCGCCAGAGTAGGAGCGGGATCATATTCCTCAGTTGTCGGGGCAGGCCCAACTGGAGCACCAGGAGGAGCGGGAGCACCTTGAGGATCATTCTCTTTTTTCGGAACCAGAACCGTATCTGTCTCTTCAGAATTGGCTGATGGGAACTGAATTGGCGGAATAGATATCACAGGGGTGTTTACCTGGGCTACATTTGTTTTAAATTCATCGGTGTTGGTCGCTTCAGGGTCAGGAGCTTTTATAATATCCAGGATATCTTTTATGTCGCTTTTCTCTCTGATTTTGCGCGACAATTCGTTGCTGGTTTCTTCGTTATTTTTGCGTGTTTCCAGCAGTTTATCGATTTTTTTGGCGAATTCTCGCCCATCAGTGGCAGGAAACTCGTCATCTCGTATTCTTGCGTGGTGCAATATCAAGTGACGATTCGAGATATCGAGCAGGTCACTGCGATATAAAACACGCCAGAAGTACAGCTGTGCACGCTCATTGAACCGACTTCTGATGTAGATGTCCATGTAAAAATCAGGTGCATTTGGCGTGTTTTCGACATGCAAATCGTAGTCACCATTCAGAATTGCCTTGCCGATTTCGCGATGCGGAGCATCTTTGAAACTGCGATTCTGCCATGACACTCTATGAATATCCGCCAGAAGTTCTGCATAAGCAGCCTGGGCAACAAAAAAGCACGCCTGATTTTTATTTAAATTTTGAATTCTGGTGCGTGTGCTCTGTCCCATCGGGGCCATAGTAGCGATGAAAATTCCCATTAAGAGAGCAAATAGAACGACAACTGGTAGAACCATACCTTTTTTGAGGTTGTTCATTGTCCCTTTTCCTCTTCAAGATCATTGTCCAGATCCTATATCTATATTATAGCAACTGGCTGAAGTTTTGTCTGTAGGACGCAGATTTATAAAAATTGCCCGGCAGTTTTCGGTCTTTTCGACAGCTTGACGATTTGGGAAGGGGGTGTTAGACTTCGGCATCGATTTCTGCCCTGTTTATGCACAGAGGCTGTAAGGAAGGCCACATGCAACGTAACCAGCTCGAAAATATTTTGAAAGAGTTTTCCCGGTGCAGTATAGCCGTGCTTGGCGATGTTATGCTCGATGAATTCTGCTGGGGCAAGGTCGATCGCATTTCCCCGGAAGCCCCGGTTCCGATTGTGCAGGTCAAAACAGAAACCTGGCGGCCGGGTGGTGCAGCCAACGTGGCCAGCAACCTTGTCTCGCTCGGGGCAAAAGCCCATATTTTTGGCATTGTCGGTGATGACGGCGCCGGCCGTCGTCTCAACGAAGCACTGCTCAGTGATAACATTGGCACTGCCGGCCTGATTGTTGATTCTGGCCGCCGCACATCAGTGAAAACCCGTATTCTCGGGCAGAATCAACAGATGATCCGCGTTGACCGCGAAAACACCGAAAACATTGATTATGAAAGGCAGAAAGCGATACTTGGCACTATGCTCGACATGTCGAATGAGCTCGACGGTGTGATTATTTCTGACTACGCCAAGGGCGTGGTTGTCGAAGAGCTCTTTAAAGAAGTGGTTGCCCGCTTTCGCAAACTCGGCAAATTCATCGCTGTCGATCCCAAGCTCAAGAATTTTCCAATGTACAAGAAGCCGACAATCATCACACCTAACACCAAAGAGGCTGAATCCTCTCTTGGGCGCATTTTCGAAACAGAAGAAGACGTCATAAAAGGCGGCCTCGACCTGCTCAAGAACAGCAGCGCTGATGCCATACTGATCACGCGCAGCGAACACGGCATGAGTCTTTTCGAAAAAGGGAAAACGCCGGTCACGATTCCGACCCGTGCCATCAAGGTATTCGATGTTACCGGCGCCGGTGACACTGTTATCGGCACCTTCAGTCTCGGGCTGGCCGCCGGCTGCACCATGCAGCAGGCCGCTGAAATAGCGAATCTCGCGGCAGGCGTCGTCGTCGGCATTGTCGGCACCGCTTCGGCTTCGGTCGATCAGATACTCGAACATTACGAACTCAGCTTCGGAAAAGCCAGTCCAGCTGGTTAGCACGCATCGACTCACGGGGCACAAGAAGAAGAGAAAGGCAAAACTGCCAGACCTCGCACAGAGACGCAAAGACACAGAGAAAGAAAGAAACAAAGGCAGAAACCGCAGATTGCACAAGTTGGACCATATTTGTAGAAGATGAAGTCGTGCTCGTGCTCAGCAAAGCGGTAATCGTAATCGAAAAGGGCTTGAACTTAACAACTGAAGACACAAATCGATTACGATTAAGATTAAGAGAACGAGACGATTACGATTACGAGCACGAGGAAAATGACATGCAAAAATATTTTAAAGAAGACCTCAGGGCAATGAATATTACCGCCTGGTCTGCCGCCGAATGCTGTCTGGCCAAGACTTTTGCCAGCACCGTCGATAGTCTGGTCACTGCTTTACGCCGCAAAAACCGCGTGCTGATCTGTGGTAACGGGGGGTCGGCGGCTGATGCCGAGCATTTCGCCGGCGAACTCGTCGGCCGCTTTGGTTATGACCGCGCTTCACTGCCATGCGTTTCGCTGTGCACTCCATCGGCCACTTTTACCGCCATCGCCAACGACTACGGTTACGACCAGGTATTCAAGCGTCAGGTGCAGGGGCTCGGCAGCGCCGGCGACGTTCTGATCGGCATTTCAACCAGCGGCAATTCGGCCAATATTGTTGAAGCATTCAAAACCGCTAAGGAAATGGAGATCACCACAGTTGCAATGACCGGCAACCGGGATTCGAAACTGTCGCAGATCGCCGATATCACGCTGCGGGCACCTTCAGCCCAGACACCGCGCATTCAGGAAATCCATGGACTGCTTGTGCACAGCATGTGCCGCGCCATTGAGGAAGAAATTTTTCCGGTCACCGGGCGGGCGCCGGCACTGCCAGCTGAGAAGATTATCAAACCCGATCAGCTCGCCAGGCTGTCTGCTGCTATAGTCTCTCACCAGGCTGTTTTCACCAACGGCTGCTTCGATATTCTGCACCCGGGACACGTCTACGTGCTCAAAGAAGCTCGCAAACTTGGAGAACTGCTGATCGTCGGGCTCAACCGCGACAACTCGGTCAAGCGCCTGAAGGGCGACGGTCGCCCCTATCACCGCTTTGAAGACCGCGCCGAAGTGCTGGCCGCGCTGGCCTGCGTCGATTACGTCGTCGGTTTTGACGAAGACACGCCAAAACGTCTGATCGAGGCACTTACGCCGAAAATACTGGTCAAGGGCGGCGACTACAACCACGATACCATCGTCGGCGCCGACTGGGTAACCAGCCATGGCGGTGAAGTAAAGGTCGTGCCACTGCTGCCCGGTCATTCAACCACAGGAATCCTGAAAAACAATGACAGATAAACGCAATTATTCGGTTATCGGTGTTGTCCCGGCCCGGCTGGCTTCGACCCGGCTGCCCGAAAAAATGCTGGCTGACCTCGCAGGAACGCCACTCGTCGCGATGACCGCGCGCTCAGCCATGGCCAGCGGCGCTTTCGACGAGGTCGTCGTCGCGACAGATTCGCAAAAAATCGTCGAAGCCGTCGAAAAAAGCGGCTTCAAGGCTTATCTCACCGACCCCGAACTGCCGAGCGGAACCGCGCGCGTCGCCGAAGTTGCCCGCCAGACAGATGCCGATGTCTACGTCAACATTCAGGGTGATGAACCGCTGATCGATGGTGAAGGACTGCGCCGCGTCGCCCAGGCTTTTGCTGATCCGGGCGTCAAAATGGCGACACTGTGGTTTCCGCTGCTGCCCGAAGACGAAGGCAACCCCAACGCGGTCAAGCTCGTCGTCGACTGCAATGACGACGCAATTTACTTTTCGCGCAGTATCATTCCATTCCCGCGCAGCTACGAACGTTTCGCGCCGCGCAAACACCTCGGCGTCTATGGTTATCGCCGCGAGACGCTGCTGCAGCTGACAAGCCTGGCGGCCTGTGACCTCGAAAAGGTCGAAAGTCTCGAACAGCTGCGGGCGCTCTACCATGGTATCAAGATCAGGGTTCTGCCGGCTGCGCGCGACTCGATCGGGGTAGATACGCATGCCGACCTCGAACGCGTCAGAGAAGAACTCCGCCGCCGAAAAGCAAAATAAGAACAAGACCTCGCACAAAGACACAGAAATACAAACGAAGAAGAAGAACTGCTCGCACTAAGACACAGAGACACGAAGAAGAAAGAAAATAAAGAAGAAAAAATAAAAGAGAAAGAGAAAGGCAGTATCCACAGATGACACAGATTGCCGCAGATTGGCAACAGGTTGAGCAGGTCGGAAACGATTACGATTACGAGCACGAGAAGACGCACTACCGTCATTGCGAGGGCGACAGCCTGAAGCGTATGCCGAAGGCATAAGCCGCAGCTCTGAGGCTAATCTCACTGAACGAGAACGATTACGATTACGATTACGAGCACGATTGAAGGGAGAATGAGATGGCGAGATATGTATTCATTACCGGAGGAGTGCTGTCGTCGCTCGGCAAGGGGATCACCGCATCCACGCTGGGCATGCTGCTGAAGGCACGCGGGTTGAACGTGACGATCATGAAGTGCGATCCGTATCTCAACGTCGATCCCGGCACGATGAGCCCGTATCAGCACGGTGAGGTCTTCGTCACCGAAGACGGCGCCGAAACCGACCTCGATCTCGGCCATTACGAGCGCTTCATCGATACCAACCTGACCCGCTATAACAGCGTGACTACCGGGCAGGTCTACTCGACCGTCATCAGCAAGGAGCGGCGTGGCGATTATCTCGGCGCTACCGTTCAGGTCATTCCGCACATCACCAACTGCATCAAAGAAAACATCACCCGCGTTTCTGCCATAAACGATGCTGATGTGACCATTGTCGAGGTCGGCGGCACTGTCGGCGACATCGAGAGCCTGCCCTACCTTGAAGCAATCAGACAGATGCGCGGCGACGTCGGCCGCGAAAACGTCTGCTATGTACATGTCACCTATATTCCTTATTCAAAGACCATCGGCGAGATGAAATCGAAGCCGACGCAGCATTCGGTCAAGGAGATGCGCGCGATCGGCCTGGCGCCTGACCTTATCGTCTGCCGCACTACGCGCTCACTGACCAAAGAAATCCGCAGCAAGATTTCGCTGTTCTGCGATATCGATGCCGATTCGGTTATCGAAGCGCGTGATGTCGACTGTCTTTACGAAATTCCAGTTGAGATGGAACGCCTCGGGCTCGCCACACTGGTGCTCAAACGTTTCGGCATCGCCGACAGCCAGCCTGACCTCGAACAGATCAAGCAGCTGGTCAAGAACGTCAAGGCCAGCAAACCCGATAAGGTTCGCATCGGCCTCGTCGGCAAATATATCAAGATTGCCGACGCCTACCTAAGTGTCATCGAGGCGCTGACGCATGCTTCTTTCAATCATGATGCCAGTCTGGAACTGGTCTGGGTCTCTTCCGAGCAGATCGAGCGCGAAGGCTGCGAGGGCCTGCTCGACTCGCTGCACGGCGTGCTGGTTCCCGGCGGCTTTGGCGACCGCGGCATTGAAGGCAAGATCAGTGCGATCAAATACTGCCGCGAGAACCAGATCCCCTTCCTCGGCATCTGCCTTGGCATGCAGTGTGCGGTCATTGAATTCGCCCGCAGCGTAGCCGGCCTCGAGGGTGCCAACTCGTCAGAAATCGATGAAAATACGCCACACCCGGTTGTCAGCCTGCTACCCGACCAGTCAGGCGTGGTCAAGGGTGGCAGCATGCGGCTTGGCGCCTACCCCTGCCGCATCAACATGGAAAGCAAAGCCGCAGAGCTTTACGATTTGCCGCTGATCTACGAACGCCACCGCCATCGCTACGAGGTCAACAACGAATACCGCGCCCGCCT
>PGYA01000069.1 GCA_002839435.1 Candidatus Riflebacteria bacterium HGW-Riflebacteria-2
CGTAACGAAGCCCCTCTGACTGGTCGGCGAAGCCTGCCCCTTGGTTAGGCCATACACCATGTTGTTGTGAACGATGTGGGCGATATCCGGGTTGCGTCTTATGGTATGGAGAAAATGGTTGCCGCCTTCGCCATACATATCGCCGTCACCGCCTTCGGCAATTACGGTAAGCTCAGGATTCACCGCTTTGATTGCAGTGGCTACCGGCAACGCCCGCCCATGCAGCCCGTTAAAATAGTTGAGTTTCAAATATTGCGGCATTTTGGCAGCCTGGCCTATGCCTGAAGAGATGACAACTCTGGTCGGATTGAGATTTAACTCTTCAAGGGCGCTTTTCAGAATGGTCAACAGCATCATGTTGCCACATCCCGGGCACCAGGCGGTGTTTTTGCCTTCAACAAAATCAAAACGAGTGGTCATGCTGATAATCCTCCCAGGATTTTTTCTACCAGTTCTTCAACCGCGAAGGGCATGCCGTTGTATTTCAGGATCTTCTGGTGAACCTGCAACAGGGTTTCCATTTCCAGGAGTTTTCCAAATTGCCCGGTCGCATTGTTTTCGATGACAATTCGCTTTTTAGCCTTTTCCAGTATTTTTCCCGCACTGCTTGGAACCGGAAAAACCTGCGGGAAGAACGCGAAAGCAATGTCGTCGCGGTTAATCAGTTTCAGCGCCTCACAGATTGCGCCATAAGTCGATCCCCAGCCGATGAGCAGCGTCGAATAATTTTTGCTTCCAATCAGTTCTGGCTCAACATCTTTGTAACCATCGAGTTTGTGCATGCGCTTGTCAACCATGGCAACACGCATGGCAAAGTCTTCGGTAATCCTGCCGTTTTCTGAGTGCTCGTCGCTGTCTGCGCAAACCAGCCCTTTGCCGTATCCTGGGATGCCTCTTGGTGATACCCCTGATGGAGTAAGGGCATAGCGCTGATAATCAGCGGATGTCTCAATGAAGTTATTTACTGTTGCTGATTTGGAGAAGTCGATTTGTTCCGTAATCCCGATGCTATCCAGTAAATATTGGTCAGTCAGCAGAATTACCGGTATCTGGAACTGGTCGGCCACATCAAAAGCTTTTTGGGTAAGCGTTATGGCATCGTCGAATTTGCCGGGAGCATAAACAACCCGGGGAAAGTCGCCTTGACCGGCATACAGAACGAGGTTTAAATCACCCTGCTCTGTTCTTGTCGGCAGGCCGGTAGCAGGCCCCGGGCGCTGTGCCAGATGAATGACCGCAGGGGATTCAACACAGCCGGCCAGGCTCATGCCTTCGGTCATGAGAGCGAAGCCGCCGCCAGACGTGGTAACCATGGCGCGCGCGCCGGCATACCAGGCGCCGAGCATCATGTTTATCGCCGCAATTTCATCCTCGGCCTGCTCGACAATGATGCCATGCTCTCTGGATTGTTTGGCCAGGTAAGCGAGAACTCCAGTGCCGGGCGACATTGGATAGGAAGCGATAAAATTGCAACCGCCAGCAATAGCACCAATGCCGATCGCTTCGGTTCCACTCAATGCGGTTTTAGCAGCGGCTTCTGCGTCGCGCTGGATCGCTATGGATAGATCAAGCTCCCTGGAAATATCAACACCTTGTTGCAGCGCCATGAGGTTTTTGCTCACTATCTCGTCGCCTTTGGCCATGAAACGTGAGCGGATCAGTTCCTGCGCGCTCGCGTTATCGCAGGCGAGAAGGCTTGCCAGTATGCCGGTGACAATGATGTTTGTGTAGATGCTGCCGCCGAGTGCCGCCAGCTTCTCTTCAAGGTCTATCGGGATAACCCGGCAGCCCATTTCGCCATACTTTGCCGGAACACTGACATTGGCGCCAATAACAATCGTTGCCGGAGTCAGGCGCTTTTCGAGGCGATCGGCTCCCTGTGGGCTTAACATGACGAGAATGTCGATTTTATCGACAAACGCATGCACTTTTTCAGATGCAACCCTGATTTCGCTGGTATTGTTACCGCCACGGATTCTTGACATGAATTCACGCGACAAAAAAGCGTTAAATCCGCTTTTTTTCAGCAGTATGATGATAAGCGACTCGATTGTATCCAGTCCCTGACCGGCTTCTCCTGAAAGCACTATTGAAACCTGATCGTTAAACATTGTTTGTCCTCTCTCCGCTGTTAAGAAATGTCAACATGTCATAATCTGGCTTTTGCCTCGCGGTTATGCTGGTCCCGGAAACAAAACATTCTGCGATGAAGCGCTCAATGAGAGTCAGCTCTCTTTCTGATAATTGAACTCAGCATTTTCGGGATGGGTCTCAGGAAAGATTATATAATCAATGATGTTTTCCAGGATGGCATAGTGCTGATGCTCTTCTTTTGCTATCGCCAGAAACAGCTTGCCTTGTTGTGCGTCAACGGCTTTTTCCGCCTGTTCTCGATAGAACCGCTCAGATTCAGCCTCTCTATCTTGAGCTGCCCGGTAAATATCTACTTGCGAACGAGCTGCGGTAAAATTCTGGTCACGAAGTTTCAGTTTGCTGATGGTATTTTTCGTGAAAAGAAGAATGTCTGAACGAAAAATCGCAGCTGTTTCAGCCTTTTCCATCTTCTGAATGATTTCATAATGATGTTTTTCTGCCTCAGCGAGCCTGCTGAAAATTGTAGCAAACCCTTGGTTGGTGGCCTCTTCGGCAAGTTTCCGATATGTTTCTTCGGCTTGTTTCTCTCTGTTTTTGGCAAATTCAAAAATATTCATAAAAGTTCCTCCGTTTTTCTGAAATAAATCTGATAAGAAAGACCCCATCAATTTTTTAAAGACCAGAAAGGACTGAAAACAGTTCGTTATCACCAGGTTGTAAGCAGTTAACTGTTTCTATTCACCGGCTTTTACAACGTTTGCAGCGATTTCTTACATGGTAAAAGTCTGAGCCTGCTCGGCTAAACCGTGACAGAAACGCGCTCGAACGATTCAAGCGTACATTGCGCAAATTTAAGAAACAATGGGGGATTATAACTATTTTAACCGGACACCTTGACATGTTATACCGATCGGTATATGATAAGGCTATGGGAAACAAAGAAGAAATAATTAATGTTGCAACCAGGCTCTTTGCCAGTCGAGGCTATGATGTCGTCGGCATTCAGGAAATCGTCGATCAGGCTGGAATTTCCAAGCCAACCCTGTATCATTATTTTGGCAGTAAGAACGGGCTTCTAACGGCAATTATGGAGCTCAACTTCCGCCGGCTTCTGCTTGGTCTTGGCCCTGCTACTGTATATTCCGGTGATCTTCCATTGTCGTTAACCGAAATTGTTCGGGTTTATTTCAAATTTGCCCGAAGTTTTCCCGAGTTTTATCGTCTGCATCTGGCATTCTGGTTTTCTCCGCCTGCCAGCGCCGGCTTTCTGGCAGCAAAAGAGTGGTGGGAAAAACAGCAGCAACTGCTGGAAATCCTGTTCATGCTTGCGGCCAATGATCATGGCAACATGAAAGACCGCCATCGTATCTATGCCGCAACCTTTCTCGGAACAATAAACACTTATATAGCCATTTTCCTGAACGGATATGCTGATTTGAATGAAGAAATGGTGCATAGCCTGGTGAAACAGTTCAGTCACGGGATTTATTCTTAATTCTCCGGCTGACATAAGGTAAAGCTGTAAATCTAACTCGCTCAAAGCATGTTTTGGGCTGTATTGTAACCGCTTATATACCGATCGGTATATAAGCGAAAGGGAGAAAATATGTTGAACTGGGTTAACAATTCTGTGTTTTATCACATATATCCTCTGGGGGCTTTTGGCGCGCCGCGACACAATGACTTCGTTTCTGCGCCTGTTCCAAGACTTGACTCTATGTATGACCTGACTGCTCATCTCGAACGACTGGGGGTTAATGCCGTTTATTTGGGGCCATTGTTTGAGTCAGACGCTCATGGTTATGATACTGCCGACTACTTCAGTGTTGATCGCCGTCTTGGGACAAACGACACTTTGGCGGCAGTGATTAGGCATTGTCATGACAAGGGAATCCGCGTAATTCTTGACGGAGTATTTAATCATGTCGGGCGAAATTTCTGGGCGTTTCGTGATGTCATCGAAAAAGGCGAGAGTTCGCCTTTTACGTCCTGGTTTGCTGGCCTGGATTTTTCGCAGCGGAGTCCTTGCGGCGACAGATTTTCATATAGCAGCTGGAACGGCAACTATGATCTGGTCAAGCTGAATTTGCACAATGATGAGGTCGTCAGTCATCTTCTGGCCGCCGTGGAGATGTGGATAGGTGAATTCGCGATAGACGGACTTCGTTTGGATGTCGCTGACTGCCTGTCTTTTGAATTTATGCAGCGTCTGTCAGTGTTCTGCAAATCGCTTCGCCAGGACTTCTGGTTGATGGGGGAGGTTGTGCATGGCGACTACCGGCGCTGGGCGAACCCTGTGACTCTTGATTCAGTGACGAATTATGAATGCTATAAAGGGCTTTATTCAAGTCATGTCGATAAAAACTTTTTTGAGATAGCCTGGTCTCTGAATCGTCAGTTCGGGAGCGCTGGAATCTATAAGGGGCTCAATCTCTATAATTTTGTTGATAACCATGATGTTTCGCGAATCATCAGTTCGCTTGCTCAGGCTCGGCATTTATATACTGTATATCTGCTTCTCATGACGATGCCCGGTGTTCCGTCAATTTATTATGGCAGTGAATCTGGCGTCGAAGGCAAGAAAGGCAGCGGTGACGACTGGCATCTCAGGCCGCAATTCAACTGGCGGGAAATGGCGACGCCTTCTTCCTGCGCTGATCTGATCGACTTTCTGGCACGCCTTATTGCCCTGCGAAAAAATTCCGGCGCTTTAAAGGATGGCGATTACCAACAGCTTTATGTTAACAATGAACAGATCGCTTTTATGCGCTCCACTGAGCATGAAAAGATCATTGTCATGGTTAACTCCGGCGAATGCAGCGTCTCTGTCGAATTTCCGGTTGAGGTGCCTGACGGTGAATACTTTGATGCGCTGAATAATGCTCCTGTTCGGGTCTGTAACCGAAAACTCGCCTGCGAAATACTTCCCGGCCGGGGCAGAATCATTGCATGCTGATGCTTCGTTTTCAAATATCGGGTTTTTCTCGATCAGAATCATCTGTTATACTTCACACCGTTTAATTATCGTGGTATATAGATTTGGCATGAAATACAAGATACTGCTCATCAATCCAATTGAAACTGACCTGAAGAAAGAGCTGCACGACCTGAATGCAAGGGGCATGAACGTCGTTGGCGCGACCAACGTTGAAGAGGCTTGTCGACTGTTAAAAGAAGATGGGCTCATTCATGCGGTACTAACCGAATGGGAAGTGCCGGTCACGCATGAAGGCGAGTTCGTGCTCAAGGGCGCCGAGCTTTTTGCGGAATTTCTCATGCTGCGCTCAGAGGTGAATCTATTTCTTTATTCGAGCCAGGCCAATCTGCCATATCGCAATACCGGCGGCGAACTCAACGGTTATTTTTACAAAAAAGAGCATGATTACGACGATATTGTGCGCAAGGTCCGTTCTGAGGTTATCAACAGCAAAAACCGCGCGCCCTTTTTTGAAAAACTGGTGGAATATGCGAAGAAAGCCAAGGATTCCTGGCACACGCCCGGCCATGCCTCGGGCTATTCTTTAAAAAACAGCATCTGGGCGCGTGACCTGTATGAGTTTTTTGGGCCGAACCTTTTTCGGGCCGATATTTCTGTGTCGGTGCCGATGCTCGATTCGCTTCTGCACCCGACCGGCGTGATCAAAGAAGCGCAGGAAATGGCTTCGTGGGCTTTTGGTTCGCGCTTTACCTTCTTTTCGACCAACGGTACCAGCACTTCCAATAAGATTGTGCTGCAGACGCTTTTAAAGCCGGGCGACGCAATTCTCGTCGATCGCAACTGCCACAAATCGGTAAACTACGGGATCATTCTTGCCGGCGCGGAACCGATCTACCTTTCCCCGTCAATTAATGCCAGATTTGGAATTTTCGGGCCGGTTCCCAAGAAAACGATTATCAGCACCATGGATAAAGCCCTTGCTGCCGGCAGGCGGCTCAAAGCCCTGATTCTGACCAACTGCACTTATGATGGTCTTATTTACGATATCGCCGATATTGTCAGGCAGGCGCACAAACGGGGGGTTAAGGTTATCGTTGATGAAGCCTGGTATGGTTATGCCACCTTTCATCCGCATTTTTACCCGAGCGCCATGGATGCCGGTGCTGATTATGCTACCCAGTCTACACACAAGACCATGAGCGCCTTCAGCCAGGCCTCGATGATTCATGTTAAAGACCCTGACTTCGAAGACGTCAGAGATCTTTTCATGGAAAATTTTCAGATGCATACCAGCACATCGCCGCAGTATCCGATGATCGCTTCGCTCGATATGGCGCGCAAACAAATGGTCATGGAAGGCTACGGCCTGCTCTGCAACTGTATTGAACTTTCGCAGATGCTGAAAGACAATATCAATTCGCTCGAAAAATTCAAGGTTCTCGAGCTCGATGACCTTATTTCGGATGATGTTGCGAAAGACCGCATCAGACTTGACCCGACCAAGCTGACGATCGATGTTTCAGCCACCGGCCTGACCGGCAAGGAAGTCGAGCGTTATCTGCTCGAGAAGCATAACATTCAGATCGAAAAAACGACCTATAATACTCTCACCATACTGATCACCATTGGCGCCACCCAGTCAAAGCTCAACCGCCTCTATCTTGCCCTCGAAAACATCGAAAAAATGTCGACTTCGCGCAAGAACAAAGTTAAGCCCTCAGAAAATTCGGTTTTTCTCAAGCTCTCGCAGATTCGCTTCACTCCGCGATTTGCCTTTTATTCAGATGGTGAATTCATTCAGCTGCGGGAAGCCGCCAACCGTATCGCCGCCAGTTCCGTCACTCCTTACCCGCCGGGAATTCCTGTGCTGGTGCCCGGTCAGCTGATTACCTCCGAGATCGTCGAGGCTCTGTTGCGCTATCGCGATTACCAGATCGAAATTCACGGCCTCACCGAAGGCTGCATCAAAGTTTTAACCGCCGAAGAAGAAGAAACCCTGACAAGCTACGGTTACGCCATCACCGACCTCTGATTCGTGCAGAGTGCCGGTTTCAGTAACCCCAGCTGGCGTTCGCGCAGGTGCAGCAGTGTTCTGCGTCGCCCTCTCAGTTTTTACAATTTGACTCATTTTTTTATGCAAATTTCAGTCTTCAGCCGAAGAATTTTTCGTAATCGTAATCGTAATCGTAATCGTAATCGACAGCGTAGCCGTAGCAGGCATAAATTAGTTTCCTTGTATCTTAGAAAAATCATGCTCTGAACGAATCATATCTTTCAACGGGAAATCACTCCTGTTGTGTCTCTTTAAAAGATTATGTCACGCAAATAAACAGGATTTTCAGATTCGAAGATCTTTTTGGGTCACTTCTCTGACATTTTTGACCTGGTCGGTAACATGGTTGGTTGATAGAGGCAATGTGTCACTGTGATCGGCTCTAGAAAGGCATTCAGCTTGCCCGGTCAAGGTCGCTGATGATTAGTGTCTGAATTTTTAACAGACATAAATCTGGTTCATCAGTAGTTCATGAGTTTTTTACGAATCCAGCTTGGTTTTTGGCGACAGTCCAGGACGGCGAAAACCATGATGACACTGTCTTGAATGTTGTAATAAATGGCAAATGGGAATTTCTTTGCCAGCAGGCGGTAATAACCAGAACATTTCTGATGAATACCTGCAAAAAATGCAAGTGAGTCAATCTCAGAAAATATTGAATCTAAAAAATAAGCGCCGAGCCCTGCGGACTGTGCTTCGTAAAAACGGAAGCCCTTTTCGAGGTCATTTTCTGCGGTGCTGAGGATTTCTACTCGCATGAGAGATTTTTTTTGATTCTTTTCTTAGCCTGCTGCCAGTCGGAGGTTGCGATTTTGCCTTCATTATAGGCTTTTTGACGGTCTTTTAAAACAGAATCGTGCCACTCTGGCGAATCAATGTTACCTTCTCTGCAAATGTCATCCCACAGGGTTTCAAGCAGTTGCAGTTTTTGGGCCAGAGTAAAAGATGACAGGTTCAAGTCTATGGTTTTCATGCAATTTCCCTTGCTGAAATGATATGCCCGTTAAGAGAAAAGAACGCATCTAATGAAATTATAATTGCAGTCGAGTTAAGAAGCAAGTTAGGTGAAACGTGAGGCAATTGTGGGTAAATGGCAAAGGCATTTCGATACGGGCATCAGGACTGACGAATACTGTTCAGCACCAGGCTGTAAGAAATTCGTTCCTGCTCGAGGCGTAGAGATGGGGCGTAGGTGCCGGTGAGCAGAGCCTGATAGAGTGCTGACTCGACGGCATCCAGTCTGGGCAGTTCTCTTTTGACTTGTTTTGGTTCATTGCCCCAGAACTCTCGGTGGGCCAGCAGAGTTTCGTGATCCATAAGCATCGATTTTGTCTGGGGAAAATAACTGCGCATCTGGTCAAGCATCGCGAAGCCATGCGTATCGATGTCGCCCCAGTAAACGATATCGACCTGCTTCAGCCAGTCGATTCCAGACAGCCGGTCAAGCCCATAGCCGAGGCCAAAAATAACCATGGCTCCAGCAACCTCCGGAAAAACCAGCCCGTTGATTTCGTTTTCTGTTACAAAAACCGTTTTCAGCGGCAGCTGGAGCCGTGCAAACTCGTCAATTCTAACCTGCAGATCTGTTAACCCGGCAATTTCGTCAGAAGCGGCAAATTCAAGTGTCGGCTGAGGATTCATTATTCGCCCTCTTTCTGTGCTTCGTCTGGCGTTATGCTCGATTGATACTCACGCAGTCGCTGGTCAAATTCATTGAGCCACTGTGCATCGACAAAAGCTCTGATGATACGGCATACTTCGATCTGCTGATCGTTGCCTTTAAGCTTTCTGACAAAGCCAAGTTCGGCAACCTTGTTGATATGCGTGCCGATCTGGTCGAAAAATCGTGCATCATTAGCATTGGCCGGAAAAAAAGTGCGGCACATTTCGACAATCTCGTCGATTGGCAGAATCAGGCGTGTTTCGCCACCAAAGGCATCGTGCTCGGCCAGACGACGGCGCAGCAGAGCAATCAGCAGGCTGACCGGGTAAGAAAGCTGTCGCCTGGTAACCAGTCTTGGCAAGGCTTCCTGCCCTTCGGCCGGCGCAAGCTGGCGCAGCCAGGCGTAGCCTTCTGAATCATCGAGCATCAGCTCGAGACCCATTACTTCAAGATACTCGCGTGCGCGCATCTGCAGGTCGATCAGTGCCTGCCAGAGAATCTGGTCGTCGTCGCGGTAAACAATGCCCTTGAGCAGGGCGATGATCACCCGTGGAAACATGTCGTTCGGCTGGTTGCTGTTTTCACTCATGCTGTTACCTGTTGAAGATGATGCGTGGAATTCTGGCACAACGCCACTTTTCAGGGGCTTCCTGCCACTCGATCGTTTCGTGATGATCTTCTTCGAAAATAGTTTTGTCATCTGTGCCGGCAATGACCAGATAAGCTATCAGTTCACTCAGTCCCTGCTGTAAAGGGTAGCGCTCGACAACTGTAGCGAGAGTGGTTTGTGTTTCCTGCTGAAGCAGTCTGCGGATCTGGCTGCGCAGAAGTTCCTTGTCGACGATTATCTGATCGAAAAGAGCTGCTGTATCGATGTCTGAACCGTCGCCGAGCTGAATAACCGACTCTATTCGCGGCCTGCCTGCCGGTTTGAAAAGAGGTCTTTCCATCGGCATATCAATTGCGGCAGCGCCCGGCTCATTAATGTACATAAAGGCTTTGTCGGTGGGCGGCCGGTCATGAACTTTAACCGCCAGAGCTTCGATTTGCTGAAAAATCTGAATAATTCTGCGATTTTCAAGAAAGGTCTGATCTTCCAGAAAGCGCCGCAGTTGCTGTGAGAGCCTGGCGACAGTGCGCTGCGTGGTTTCGCCCGCCATGAGCCAGTCGAAATGAATGCGGCTGAGCCGCGGATCTGGTCTGAGAGCCTGAATTGGTTCCATGGCGAGCACTTTTTCGATCAGGTCGGTAAATTCTTCCTGACGGTCGGGAGACATGATGAATTCCCAGAATGCGCGAAAACTTCTGCCCTGATCGGTATCTTCGATAGCTTCGCGCTCGCCGAAAATTTTCTCGAGCAACTCTCCTTTGCGGCCTTCCCAGGTGGCAATCTGTTCGCGAACTTTGCGGTCGAGCATGCGAAAATTGTGTTCAACTTCGCGAAAATCGCCGAGCAAACTTCTCGCCAGCATATTCATCTGCTGAAAGCGGTCTTTAAGAGCAGTGTCATCGAGCAGGTCGATTTCGCCGCCACGAAGACGCTCGATCTGTTTCTCAAGGTCAGCTTTCTGCTTTTCAAGATCGGCGATGCGGGTCTCAACGTCGTCATCACTGCCTGAAACTATCTGGCGCAGCAATTCAAAAACCGTTCTAAGCCGCGACTCAGTGCCGACAAATACACGGCTGGTAAGGCTTTCGAGCCATAGAATTGCCTTTTCTGTGGCCGGAGTCAGGTCGAAATGCGCTTCATCCTGGCCAGGCGGATAAAACTTCCGCAGCCAGCCCTTGTCGTTTTGCGTCCAGTCGTTCAGGTAATGCGAAGCAGCCTTCGGAAAAGCGTCTTCGCCAAGCTGTTCGCGCAGCCTGAAAAGTTCGTCTTCTAGTTTCGCCTCAAGATCACTTTGCGAAAGCGTTCGCGCGTTAGGAACAATGAATTTCCGATAGAGAAAGCTGATGATCAGCGGACCGTTATCGGCTCTCAGCAGCTGCCATGCCGGGTGTGTCTTTCTGATCGTTGTAAGATGCTGGAAATCCATGCCGATCTTTCGTCATTTTGAGGTTTGCCCAGAAAGTTAATATGAAAAGCCGCAAAAGTAAACAGAAACCGGGTTGTTTACATATCATTTATAAAAACCACAGTCTTAGCCAAGGCAGCTCGCTTCCAAAATATCAGTATGTTCCATCTTGGGGAACCCCCCAAAAAACTGGACGATTTCAAACGATTGCTTGATCAACGCCGTGTTTTAACGTAAGCTTACCATTATCAATATCTAACCAACAGAGAGGACAGACGGTGGACAAACAAACAGCCCGGATTGCCGAAGCAAACGACCGTCTGCAAAAGGAAAATGCGGAACTGAGGAGGGAGATTGCCGGCCACAGGCAGGACTGGGCTGCCCTGCAGCAAAGCAATCAGAAATTCGAGGCCATCACATCAATATTGCCGGATGGAATCGGAATCTTATCTTTGGACGGCAAGATAAAACTGATTTCCGATAAGTTGGTCAAAATGCATGGTTTTTCCGTGGAGGAAAAAGCCCGGCATTTGGGACGCTCTGTTTTAGATTTCATCGATCCTTCATGTCATCAGGCGCTGATTGACAACATCCGCAAAGTGCTGTCCGGTGAAAGCGATTCCAAACTGAGGGAATATCTGGCGCTCAAAAAGGATAAAAGCCAATTTTACATCGATGTGAAGTCCACCGTTCTGGTTGATTCCAACGGTCATCCCGAAAGCATTCTGTATGTCGAACGCGACATCACCGAGAGAAAACAGGCGGAGGCCGACAATGAGAAAATTGAATCACAAAAACGGCAGCTTCAGAGGGCTGAAAGCCTGAGCCGTATGGCCGGGGCCGTAGCGCATAATTTCAACAACATGCTCGGAGTGGTGATCGGGAACCTTGATCTGGCCATGGTTGAGCTTGCCGAAGGCGCGTGTTCTAACACGAATCTAGCCGAGGCGATGAAGGCTGCCCAACGGGCAGCGGATCTGAGTTGCCTGATGTTGTCTTACCTCGGCGAATCCTTCGAGAAGGATATGAGCATTGATCTTTCAGATGCCTGCCGGCAGACACTGCCCGTGCTCCAAGCCTGTCTGCCCGAAAAAGTGACACTGGAACTTGATCTGCCAGTTCCCGGGCCGGCTGTCATGGCCAACACGAAACATATTTCGCAAATTTTGACTAACCTGATCACCAATGCGGCTGAGGCCATGGAAGGTGGACAGGGCGCCATTCACTTGAGTGTTAAAAAGGTTCCCGCCGACGCCATCCCGGCAGAAAACCGTTTTCCTTCGGACTGGAAATCTCAGAACGGTGATTATGCCTGCCTGGAGGTCTCGGATACGGGCTGCGGCATTGAAGAAGCGGACATGGAAATACTGTTCGATCCTTTTTTTACAAGGAAATTCACCGGTCGAGGGATGGGTCTGGCAGTCGTTCTAGGGTTTGTGCGTGCCCACGACGGTGTTGTCATCGTGCAAAGTAACCAGGACCGGGGAAGTGTCTTCCGGGTTTTTCTGGCCGTGTCGTGATCGACAAAACACTTTTGCAGTCACACCAGTGGCAGTATGACCGATTAAATGCTATCAAATGTGGCTTAAAGCCAGAGCAGACTGCGGCATCTGCATTTCCAGCAGTCCATTCAGTAATATACGATTTGTGCATAAATCATTGTTAGACAGCAGCAGATGTAATACCATCTTTGTTTATGGATAAGAATATACCACTGCGAACTTTTTTAACCAGTGCCAAAGATCGAGCTGATGGCCAGATATCGCCGGTTTTTGGTTACCTTGTTCTCGGCTTTCTATGGGTTGGCTGTTTCGGTCTTATGAGCATGGATGAAGCAGGCCCTCCGCTTCGAGATCGTCTGCTTTTTGCCAGCCTGATAACGGCAATGGCGGCAAGTGTCGGATTCTACCTCTTTCAATCCTATGACTTAGTGATAACAAGTCATTCCGTGAAGTGGGAAAGCCACGTTGTTCCACATGTCTGGGTAGAGCGCTGGGAAGAGCCCATCGCAAATTACCAGGGCATTTGCCTGTTGCAGACCCAGCCAATAAGCTCTTTCTGGCCGCTGAAATACACTTCAGCAAAGCTGTTTTATCCGCAGCGGATTTCTCATAAATCCATGACTGAGGCTGACCACAAGTTTAACGAAAGTAAATTTGTCGTTGTCTATCTGAAGCACGCACATAACAGCAGCAGAGATGTTTCCTTGCAGGTTTTCGATGCAGATGCCGTCGATGACATAAAGAAATATTGTCTCGGCGCCAGCGAAAGCCTCAACCTGCCCATTAAGAACTGATAGTGTTCAGACCATCCGCGCCAGACGATGCTGACCGAGTGTTGACAAGCAGAGCAGAAAGCTGAAGAAAGGCTGTCATGATTACACGCATATATCGTTATAATATTCGTGAGGGTTGTGAAGAAAAGTATCTGCGCCTGCAGGAGCGTGTGCTGACTTTGTACCGGCGACTGGCCGAGGTCGATGTGCTGTTTTTGCGTGACGAAAAAGATTCGAGGCGGCGCACCGAAGTGATCAGATTTCTTGGAATCGATGCCGCTGAAGACATCAGGCGGATCGACGCTGACCCTGCGATCATGCAGCTTTTCGCCGAGTTCAAGGCTGAGATTCTCGATCTGCAGCATCCACGGATTGAAGAGGAAAACTGCGTGAGCGAAGCTCTGTCGGCAGCCGGCAAGCTGCATCATGTCGAGATTTACTGCTCAGATCTCAAAAAAACGGCAGAATTCTGGGGCTGGTTTCTCTCGGAGCTTGGCTATCATGAGCTGCAGAGATGGCCTTCCGGCATCAGCTTCATACTTGCCGATACTTATCTGGTTTTTGTGCAGGCCGACGAAAAGCATCTCAGCACGCCTTTTCACCGCTGCCGCCCCGGCCTCAACCATCTCGCCTTTCATGCCGCCAGCCGGCGCCAGGTCGATGAAATCACCGCAAAGCTGCGCGAACGCGGCGCCGTGATTCTCTATGCCGACCGCCACCCGCACGCCGGTGGTCCCGATTCTTACGCGGTGTTCTTCGAAGATCCCGAACGCCTCAAAGTAGAATTGACCGTATCCGGCGAGATTTGTTAGTCGGGCGAGCAGGTCGAGCTTACATCGGAGCTGCTGCGGGCTATGCCCTGGGTAGCAGCGTCGACAGCAGCGCACGTAGTGTGGACAATGTGTATGGCTTTTGCAGGCAGCTTACCAGACCCTTTCCGGCGAATCGTGACGCGATATCTTTTTCGGAATAGCCACTGGCAATTACTACACGCACATTCGGGTCGATTTGTCGAAGTTCCCGGAAGGTTTCTTCGCCGTCCATATGTGGCATGGTCAAATCCAGCAGGACCAGGACGATGTCAGACATCCGTTCGCGATAGATCTCAACAGCCTGTCGGCCATCCTCAGTCGTCAGAACTTCTAGTCCCAGTCGCTGCAACTGCATCGAACTGATTACGCGAATCGTCTCCTCGTCGTCAACGAGAAGTACAGTGCCCGATCCACGCCAGGCGCTGCTCTCACAACTCGTGTGGTTTTCTTCTTCGGCCATTTCGATAGCGGGAAACATCACTTTGAACGCCGAGCCCTTTCCGTGTTCGCTGTAAACCCGAAGAGCTCCTTTATGAGCATTGATGATGCCCATGACAGCCGATAGTCCCAGGCCGCGTCCGGTGAACTTGGTCGTGAAGAACGGCTCGAAGATGCGCTCGACAGTCTTCCTGTCCATTCCGCAACCTGTGTCGGATATCTCAATATAGACATAGGTTCCCGGCTTGCCGGGTGCGACGATGTAACCATTGGCCAGATACTGTTCGGAGCAATCCATCGCGCCAGTTGAAATGGTAATTACGCCGCTTCGCTCGCCGATAGCATCTGAAGCGTTAATTACCAGATTCATCAGAATCTGACGGAGCTGCCCGGGGTCACCGTGGATGCAGGGAAGATTCTTGGCAAGATGCAAATTCAGAATCGCTTTTTTGGAGATACATGTCTTGAGCATGTGCAGCGTTTCTTCGATAAGTTTTCCCAAAGACAGATTCTGTTGATCAACTTTCCCCTTTCCAGCGTAGGAAAGCATCTGTCCACACAGATCAGCTGCACGTCTGGATGCCTGAATGATTTCGGTAAGGCTGTCTCTGGCAGGAGAGAGCGGAGACAGCTCGTCGAGGGCGAGGTCAGCGTGCCCCATGATCGCCATAAGTATGTTGTTAAAGTCATGAGCGATGCCACCCGCAAGTATTCCCAGGCTTTCAAGTCTTTGTGCCTGGTGGAGGCGGGTCTCGAATTCCCTGCGCTCATTTTCCAGTTGTTTGCGCTCCGTGATGTTACTGACCTGATGAACGAAACCAAGTGGCGTTCCAGCAGAGCCAATGACCGGGTCAACCGTCACTTCATACCACTGGTTGTTAATCTGCAATTCCATGGATTCGCGCCGGTGCGTCTGCTTCGCGCGACCAATGGGGCATTCCGGAATCGGCGCATGGCTGCCATGAACGATTTCCCAGCAGTGACACCCGACAATTTCCTGCGGATCCCTTTTGAGCATTCTCTGCGTTGCTTCATTGGCAATCATAATCCGCATGTCATTATCCATGAGCCATATGGCGCTATCTATGGCATTAAACGTTGTTTGCCATTTGATCGCGGCCTCCCGCAACGCTTCTTCCATCTGCTTGCGCCCGGTGATGTTCTCGAAGGCAATACCGACCATATTGCCGGGTAGAGGAAAAGCTTTGACCACAAATGAAGCCTGCAAAACCCGGTCGTCGCCATAGATAAGGTCATCGAAAGAGATCGCGTTCTGAGTGCGCACCACTTCGGCGTAACGTTGGGGTATTCCCTGTGACCGGAGGCCGGGGAAATTCTCGTCGAGCGTTTTGCCGACCACATCTTCGGGGCCGAGGCCGGTTAAGGTTTTGACTGCCGGATTGGCGTAAACCATACGTAGAGTTCGGTCGTCAGAAGTGTCTTCCAGGTGATATAGATACAGCCCGACAGGAATATTTTCTGTGATCAATTGTGCCTTGCGGGCATCAATTTCCGATTGCTTGCGTCCGGTGATGTCAGTATGGATCCCGACCAGAACAACGATGCGGCCGGCTTGATCCTTGCTCGCATAAGCGCGCAGAAGAATGGTCAGAATTCTTCTGTCTCTGGAATACATCTGCGCCTCGCCTGTCCACGTTCCGCCGGCCATGACTGCCTGGAATACCTCGCGTCCGACGGTCGGATCGACAAATGCCGTTTCCTGAGGGTTTTCTCCAACCTCCCCGAACATTTCGTCAAATGCCTTGTTCTGGTAGAAATGTTTTCCATCCGGTGTTGACATTCCAACCGCGTCAGATGAGTTCTCAACCGATTCCTTGAACAGAAAAAGGTCTTCCTCAATTTGTCTGCTGTTTATTCTCTTCTTACGTTCATTCTGCAGTTTTTGCATGAATGACTGCATCCTCTCCGATTATGATCGCTTACCTTTATATCGGGTGATAAGTAAGCTTTTCTGCTGAAACCAGCTTTGTATCTGGCGGGCAGATCCTCTAAGACATTTGTGCAACGATGTGGTTATACCAATAATCTGCCTATAAAGTAACGTATCCTGCAATAAATTGTCCATAGCTTTTTCCGGAAGCCTGCTGATCATGTAATAGTACATCTTTGTAATAGCATCTGAATGTTTCTCAATTCTCAGTCAGCTCCTCTGATGATGCGCGTTTGCTTAACCTTGCTGCGTATTGGCCGTATTGCTGGTATACTTTGCTTATAAGATTTTACAGGAGCGATTTATGTTTAGAGACACAAGGTTCTTGCGCAGGGCGGGCGTTATTTTTGTTGCCGGGCTGGTGGCGGCCGGAGGAATGTTTAGTGGAGTTGAGGCGCGGGTCAGACAGCCTGCTTCTGCCAACGATATCGAGAGTATAAGGTTTTTGAGCCCTAACAACATACCGGTCAAGGTTCTCGTCGTTTATTCGCCCAACCAGCAGAATCAGAATTTTGTGATTTCGCTGATCAACATTGTTGCCCGTATGCACGAAAAGGGCATGGTAAAACAGGAAGACGCTTTCAAGGTGCATATAATTCCTGGCTGGGAAATGCAGGAAAAGGACTATGCTTTTATTAACGAAAAGATCGGCGCCGAAAGGGTCAAGCGCTTTGTAGAATTCAATAAGGCCTACAACACGCGTGATATGTGGATGCAGGACTGGGGCGAAGTTGGCGTCGTAACAGTAAAGGGCGAGCGCAAGCCTCAGACGGTAGTTTTCGACTCGAACCGTGGTCGTGATAACGCTGAACTGCCAGGGATTCTGGCAAATTTCTGGAGCTGTTATCTTATCAAGAACCCGTCTACCAGGAATTCCGGTGGCGACTACGGCGGCAACATCGAAGTGACTCCTGATAATGTTCTGCTGATAGGTAATACGTCAACCCCTGAACTGCGCAGCTTTCTCGAAAAGCATGGTTACAGAAACCGCATGGCTGTTCTCGAAACCGACTGGCTGCAAGTCGGTCATGTCGATGAATATATTTCGGTTTGTCCGAATCCCAAGGCTTTGCGAGGCTATACTCTGATCAAGGCCAATCCCAGACTGGCATTGCGTCTGGTAAAAGACACTCCTGACTCCGAACTCAGGGCAATTCCCCAAAAGGAATATCGCGATGCCATGCTGGCAGTAAAAAAGTGTCTGGTCGAGGCTGAAAAGAAGCGTGCTGAAGCACTTAAGCTGGATGCCCCGGCCCGTCGTCGTCGCACCCGCTCTTTTGGAGAAGCAGTGCTTGAATATCTCGAAAGCTCAGAAGAGCTGCTTGTCAGCTCAGATTCCGGCACAAACCTCACTTACGGCCATGAAATCGCAAAGAGCGATGTCGAAAAATTCATCGAACTAAACCTCACTCTGGCCAGGCTGATTGACAGCAATGTCAAGAGCGCCTGCGACAAGATTTCTGAAGTAAGAAAAGACTCAGGCAAGCCTCATTCTGTTTTGTCCTTTCCGGCGCTTTTTCGCAGAATGCATGGTGACAAGCACATTGCTTATCTGCCAGGCAGCGTCAATCAGCTGATTCTCAATAACCAGCTAATAGTGCCCGATCCCAAGGTTCGCAGCATGCGGCTGCATATCAGCAAAACTGCTGCCAAAGTCGGGCTGCATGCCAATTTTATCGACTCACTGCCATACCACAATCTTCAAGGCCAGCTGCATTGTGGTACCAATGTCTTCAGGCACCCCAACAAGTATTACGTCAAGCCGAGATAAGCGGGCTCTTAAAAGCCTGTTTTATGGTCGGCGCTGGATGGCCATTATCATCATATCGTCTTCCTGATTGCGGCCAGCAAGCAGGGTTTTGGCTCGACTGAAGAGCGCGTCGGTTATGGCCTGAGGCGTGACCAGGCCGGTTTCTTTGAGCCAGTCGGTAACGCCGCTCAGGCCGATTCTGCTGCCGCATTTCTTTTGAATGTCCGGCAGGCCATCAGTGAAGAGAATGAGTGTTTCGCCCGGTGCAAGTGTAAAAGAGCCGGCAGGGAACAGCTCATCGTCGTCAATGTCCATATCCATCGAAAACAGGCCGAGAGGCCGCCCGCCATCAGATATTTCTTCAATAGTTCCATCATTGCGCATCAGCAGTGGAACATCCGGCGATGCGCTAAAATAGCTGGCTTCTCCGGTTCGGTCGTTGAGCATTACAAAAAAGACGCAGACAAAATAGCCGGCTGGAAAATCTTCTGATATTTTTTCGTTGAGCCAACGCAAAGCATCTTTGGGCGACGCATGCTCGCGAAAAGCCATGTTAACCCATGCTTTAAACATGGCGGTAAGTATTGCACCAGAGACGCCGTGTCCGCTTACATCGGCGAACAGAATGCCTGTCTGGCTGGTTTCGGGGTAACTGATGATTTCGAAAAAGTCGCCGCCAATCGAGAAGCATGGCTCAAAAATCAGTCCGAAAGAAAACTGCTCCATCTCAGGAAACTCAGATGGCAGAAGGGCGCGGTAAACAGTGCGCGCTACCTTCATTTCCAGCTCTGCTCTTTTAGTGTAGAGGGCATTTTCGTGTGTGGCTTTGCGCAGGGAGAGCTGCGTTCTTATGCGCGCCAGAGCAATCTGAAAATCTACCGGCTTGGTTAAGTAGTCATTTGCACCCAGTTCAAGTGCTTCTACAATATCATCTGTCGCATCTCTTGCGGTAACCATTATCACCGGCAGTTCCTGGGCCGGGTGCTTCTCGCGGATTTTTCGCAAAGTTTCTATACCATCCATGTCAGGCATCATTACATCAAGAAGCACTAATTCAGGTAATTCGCCTGCAATAAGCGCAAGAGCTTCTTTGCCGCTTTCCGCCTGAATTACCTGCAGCCCACGTTTTTGCAGGCGCCGCGATAACATGTCGCGGTTAAATGGTTCGTCGTCTACCAGCAGTATCTTTCCAGACGTTGTATTTGTCATGTTTTTACCCGTAAAAGCTCAATTTTGGCCAGTAATGCCGGAAAGTCTACCGGCTTGGTCGCGTATTCGTCGAAACCTGCTTTTAGAGCCATCTGCCTGGCTTCCAGCATGGCATGGGCGGTCAGGGCGATCAATGGTATCTGCCTGGTTTCTGCTTTTGCCTTCAAGCGCGTGGCAAGCTTGTGCCCGTCTTCCTCGGGCAGACCGATGTCCATGATTATCAGGTCGGGCATGGTGTCTTCAAGAACCTTGAAAAGGCCGGCGCCATCTGAGGCCGATAACACCGTAAACCCTTTGCGCTGCAAACGGCGCGACAGCATGTCGAGGCTCAGGGCATCGTCTTCAACAATCAATATTTTCATTTCTCAGGCTTTCTTGATCTTGCGACAAGTTTTTTGAGCACCTCAAGGAAATGTTTTGTTTCGATTGGCTTGATAAGATAGTCGGCAGCGCCCATGGCCAGTCCCTTTTCCGGCTCATCCAGCATGGTGAGAAGAATGACCGGAATATGAGAAATGAGCGGATCTGTTTTGCTTAACAGTAATATGTCCCAGCCGCTTTCGCCCGGCATAACCACATCGAGCACGATAACATCCGGTTGAGTTTCTCTGGCAATCTTAAGGCCTTCGACTCCCGAACTGGCGCAGACAACGCGGAATCCTTCCCGCGACAAGCTTCTGTCGATAAGCTCCAGCGACTCCGGGTCATCGTCAATTGCCAGAATAACCGGCTGAGTTGTTGTTGACGAGTCCTCAGGCGGCTGTGGGTCTGCTTGAGATGCAGGCGCAACGGGGTTCGCAGCTTTGCTGACGGGTATCGAAACAATAAAAGTGCTTCCTTCGCCAGGAACGCTGGTCACAGTTATTGTGCCACCCATTAATTCGCAAAGCTTTTTGGTGATTGCCAGGCCAAGGCCGGTGCCTCCGTATTTTCGCGAAATGGAATTGTCGGCCTGGCAGAATTCGCCAAACAGCCGGGTGAGCTGCTCAGATGTGAGCCCAATGCCAGTGTCTTCTACAACAATGGTAACCTGATCGTTATCTTCGCCATGCGTCAGATCTGCAGAAAGGGTTATCACGCCAGCCTCAGTGAATTTGCAGGCGTTGCTGAGCAGGTTGAAGATGATTTGCCGCAATCTTAGCGAGTCAGCCTTTATAAAGCCAAGTTCTTCAGAGAATTTAGTGTCAAGACGATTGTTGTTTTTCTGTGCCAGAGGCCGTATTGTTTCGATTACGCTTTGCAGCAGTTCTTGCAGCGATATTGATTCAAGTGACAGCTCAACTTTTCCGGCCTCGATTTTAGAGAGATCCAGAATATCGTTAATAAGTGAGAGCAAATGTTTGCCAGCGGCTTTGATTTTAAGCAGATCTTCGCATAATTCTGAGCTTTCATCCCCGCAGGCATCTTCTGCCAGCATTTCGCTGTAGCCGATAATCGCGTTCAACGGCGTTCGCAACTCGTGACTCATGCTGGTAAGGAACTGGCTTTTAGCGAGATTGGCGCTGTCGGCTATTTTTGCGAATCTCTTGCTCTCATTAATACTATCAATGAGCTTTTTGTTAACTTCTTCAGTTTTCTCGTGCGCGAGCTTCAGTTCTGCTTCATTTTTCTTTCTTTCAGAGATATCCCGGCAGATTCCAATTGCCCACCAGCCGTCATGTAATTTGACACTGGCAAGTGAAAGCTCGATAAGAACGCGTTCGCCGTCTTTTCTGATCGCGGGCAATTCAAGAGTTTTGCCGATGGCATCGCCATGGCCGGTTTTTTTGAACTCTGTAAACTTCTGCTGATGGGCAGAATAAAACTCTGCCGGAACTATCAGCCGGTGCAGTTCCTTGCCTTTGACCTCGTCGAAGGTATAACCAAAAAGCTTTTCTGCTGCCGGGTTCCAGAACGAGATCATGCCGACAGGATCAAGAAGAACAATTGCATCCTTGGCCGCTTCGCTGATTTTCTGAAATTTCTTTTCGCTCTCAAGATAGGCAGTTTCAGCAAGCTTTGATTGGGTGACATCCCGGCAGACATGAAGGATCAGCTTCTTATTGCCGTTCTGGCTGTAGTTGATCGGTGAAGTTCTTACCTCGATGTAAGTTTTGTTGCCGGAAGCATCATAATGAAGTTGTTCGGCACACGCAGGCTTTCCGGTTTTGATCGTTTCAGCCATTGGACAGGTATGATCGGGTGGCTGGCAGGGTGATGTGCTCTTATGGGTGAATGCGAAACATTGTTTCCCAATAACTTCTTTCTCAGTTGTACCGCCTATATCCAGGAATCTTTTGTTAGCCTTCACAATGTTGAATGTGTTTGCATCGATTACAAGAATTCTGTCATTCAAACTTTGGAAGATGCTTTCATAAAATGCCAGAGAGTCATTGAGCTCAGAGTCGATTATATCAGGCTCTGTTATGTCCCTCGCGGTAAAAAGAATGAATGAGACCCCGGTGTCTGAGTCTTTGAGTCTGCTTGTTTTGATCTCAAGCATCTTTTTCTCGCCACTTCTGGTAAAATAAACATGCTTCGTGGCAATTAACGGGATATCAGCCGGTCCC
>PGYA01000070.1 GCA_002839435.1 Candidatus Riflebacteria bacterium HGW-Riflebacteria-2
CAAAGACGGCGTTATCACCGTTGAAGAAGCCAAGAGCTTTGACACCACCCTCGACTTCGTCGAAGGCATGGAATTCGACAAAGGTTATGTCAGCCCCTATATGGTAACTGACACCGAGAGAATGGAAGCCGTTCTCGAGAATCCCTACATTCTCATCACTGACAGCAAGATCAACAACATCAAAGACATTCTGCCAGTTCTCGAGAGCATTGTGCAGACCAAAAAGCCTCTGCTCATCATCGCTGAAGACATCGAAGGCGAAGCACTGGCAACCCTCGTAGTCAACAGACTGCGCGGCACTTTCAACTGTGTAGCCGTTAAAGCCCCGGCCTTCGGCGATCGCCGCAAAGCCATGCTCGAAGATATCGCTGTCATGACCAAAGGTCAGAAAATCAGCGAAGAAATCGGCCTCAAGCTTGAAAACGCAACTCTCGAGCACCTCGGCAACGCCAAGAAAGTGGTTATCACCAAAGAATCAACCACTATCATCGAAGGCGCCGGTAATGCCAAAGAGATTCAGGGCCGCATCGCTCAGATCAAAGCCGAAATCGACAGAAGCACCAGCTCATATGACAAAGAAAAACTGCAGGAAAGACTCGCCAAGCTTTCTGGCGGCGTAGCAGTAATCAAAGTCGGTGCCGCTACCGAAACAGCCATGAAAGAACGCAAAACCCGCGTTGAAGATGCTCTCAGCGCCACCCGCGCTGCAGTTGAAGAAGGCGTTGTCGCCGGCGGCGGCGTAGCTCTTCTTAACGCCTGCAAAGCTCTCGACACTCTCGAAGTCAACGGCGACGAAAAAATCGGCGTAGAGATCGTCAGAAAAGCGCTGCAGAAGCCAATCCACTTCATCCTCGCCAACGCCGGTCTCGAGCCCGCGGTCATCATCGAAAAGATCCGCGCCGCCGACAAAGCTGGTTACGGCTACAACGTTCTCACCAACGAATACATCGACATGTTCAAAGCCGGCATCATTGACCCGGCCAAAGTTACCAGATCTGCTCTGCAGAACGCATCATCCATCGCTTCTATCCTTATGACCACCGAAGTCCTGGTTGCTGATATCCCCGAAGAAAACAAACCAGCCGGCATGGGCGGCATGGGTGGCATGGGCGGAATGGGCGGCATGGGTGGCATGGGCATGCCCGGCATGATGTAAGACAACTTTAAAATAATTTTATAAGTTTATCAGGAGAAAAAAAATGAACCTAAAACCTCTTAACGACAGAGTTATCGTAAAACCTAAAGACGCCATCGAAAAATCCAAAGGTGGCGTAATCCTTCCCGATACAGCCAGCAAGGAAAAACCCATCGAAGGTACCGTAATTGCAGCTGGCCCGGGCAAACTGACTGACGCTGGTGAGCGCACTCCGCTCGAAGTCAAAAAAGATGACAAAATCATCTTTTCAAAATATGCCGGCACCGAAATCAAGGTCGAAGAAGAAAGCTATCTGATCCTGCGCGAAGAAGACATTCTCGCCATCATCAACTGATAAGCAATAAGCATCAGGAGAAAACAAAATGACTGCAAAGCATCTCAAATATTGGACAGAAGCCCGCAGCGCCCTCGAAACCGGCGTTGACCTCGTAGCTAATGCGGTACGCGCAACTCTCGGCCCCAAGGGCTGTTATGCCATTCTCGACAAGAAATTCGGCAGCCCGACCGTAACCAACGACGGCGTTACCATTGCCAAAGAAATCGAAGTCGAAGATAAATTTGAAAACATGGGCGCTCAGCTGGTCAAAGAAGTTGCCAGCAAAACCAACGACGTCGCCGGCGATGGCACCACCACTGCCACTGTTCTCGCTCAGGCCATCGTACACGAAGGCTTTAAAAACGTAACTGCCGGCGCCAGCCCAAGCTACGTCAAACGCGGCATCGAAAGAGCCGTTGAAGCTGTCGTGGAAGAAATCAAGAAACTTTCTAAAAAAGTTGATGACAACAAGGACAGCGTAGCACAGGTTGCCACCATCTCTGCCCGTGACAATGAAATCGGCCGCATAATCGCCGAAGCTATGGACAAAGTCGGCAAAGACGGCGTTATCACTGTAGAAGAAGCCCAGAGTTTCGATACCACCCTCGACTTTGTTGATGGCATGGAATTCGACAAGGGCTATGTAAGCCCCTACATGGTTAACGACCAGGAAAGAATGGAAGCGGTTCTTGAGAACCCCTACATTCTGATCACCGAAAACAAGATCAACAACCTCAAAGAAATCCTTCCCCTGCTGGAAAAGATCGTTCAGGTTAACAAACCCCTGTTGATCATCGCTGAAGACATTGAAGGCGAAGCACTGGCAACCCTCGTTGTCAACAAACTGCGCGGCACCTTCAACTGTGTTGCCGTTAAAGCTCCTGGTTTTGGCGATCGCCGCAAAGCCATGCTCGAAGACATCGCAGTTCTCACTGGTGGCCAGAAGATCAGCGAAGATCTTGGCATGAAGCTCGACTCAGCCACCATCAACATGCTCGGCCAGGCTAAAAAGATCGTAGTCAGCAAAGAAATGACCACTATCGTTGAAGGTTGTGGCGATGCCAAGGCTCTCAAGAACCGCATCAACCAGATCAAGGCCGAAATCGAAAACAGCACCAGCTCATACGACAAGGAAAAACTGCAGGAACGTCTGGCTAAACTTGCCGGCGGTGTTGCAGTAATCAAGGTCGGCGCCGCTACCGAAACCGAAATGAAAGAGCGCAAGACCCGCGTCGAAGATGCTCTCAGCGCCACCCGCGCTGCGGTCGAAGAAGGCGTTGTTGCTGGCGGTGGCGTGACTTACATCAACGCTCTCAGCGCTCTCGACAAACTCGAAAAAGACTGTAACGATGACGAAAAAGTTGGCATCAACACCGTCAGAAAAGCTCTTTATGCGCCAATGCGCATGATCCTGAGCAATGCCGGTCTAGAGCCTTCTGTAATCATTGAAAATGTCAGAAGCCACAAGGGCAATGGTTATGGCTACGACGTGGTTGGTGACCAGTACACCGACATGTTCAAGGCCGGTATCATCGACCCCGCCAAGGTGACCAGATCAGCTCTGCAGAACGCATCATCCATCGCTTCAATTCTGCTGACCACTGAAGTTCTCGTCGCGGAAGCTCCCGAAAAGAAAGCCAAACCCGCTACTCCAGAAATGGACATGGATTACTAAGCACGAACCTTGTCCCCCGGCCCGCGCGGCCGGGGGACCTTCATGAAAAATTGCAATGAACGAATCACAGTTATTACAGGCGGCTTTTGCCGAAGCTGAAGCCGATAACAGCCTCAACGAGCGTCAGAAAACCGTTCTGCGCGAGGTCTGCGACACCTTTATTTCAACCGGAATCCCGGTGGGGTCGCGCAACCTGTCGAAATCCAGTCAGCTTACCTGCTCACCAGCCACTCTGCGCAACGAAATGGCAGACCTCGAGAGCATGGGCTACCTTTATTCGCCGCATACCTCGGCCGGCCGGGTGCCGACCGAAAAGGGCTACAGATTTTACGTAAATTTTCTCGTCGAATTCGAACGCATCAGTCAGCTTGAAGAATCGCTGATCGGCAAAATTGCCGAACTCTCCCACGAGACCCACAATCGCCAGCAGGATATTTTAAAATCCGCCATCAAATACGCCTGCCAGAAGACCAATCTGGCTGGAATACTTCTTGCCCCGCAGCACGGCAAGAATCCGCTGCGATCGATCAAGCTGTTTCGAGTGCTCGAGAACAAGGCGATGCTGGTGACAGTAGATGATTTTGGCAATATCAACGACCAGATCGTCAATATTCCAGGCGAAACCAGCGACGACATACTCGAAAAGCTGTCAATACTTCTTAACGCCCAGCTCTGCCAGCAGCAGTTCCATCAATACGAACAGGATTACATCGAAAAGACCCGCCACATAATCTCACGCTATAACAACCTGCTTTCGCAGCTGGTCAAAAAAGTACAGGATTCATCGGCCGACCCCGATTCAGATGCACTTTTCCTCGACGGGCTGGTCAACTTTTTTGACCAACCCGAATTCAATGACCCTGACAGGATCAGGCAAATGGTCTCCCTTCTCGACCACAAGGAAAATCTGCTGCAGCTTCTGGCAAAATCTCTTGATAGTAAAAGAGAGATTGTGGTAAAAATAGGCTCTGATTCGGGACTGGCGATCAAGGATATTTCTCTGGTTTCAGCCCGATATCGCGGGCCTAACAGCTCGGTCGGCAGAATTGGCCTGATCGGCCCCCTGCGTATGGACTATGGCCGCGTCGTGGCAACTCTGTCCCGGCTGTCGAACACTCTCAGCACGCTCCTGGTTGGCCAGGGCGAAGCGAAATGACCCCAACTTTTTTTAAAGGTGACACCAGAAATGATGCAAAAAGATAGCAAAAGCGAAACTCCTGTCAGCAAGGAATCTGAAGCTGTTGCCGAAGACAGCGTGCGTCAGGAAGAAGGGAAAAATGCAGCCGAAGCCGTCGCTGATGCGAAGGCCAGCGAAGCTGATGGCAGCGAAAATGCCACCGATGCTGACAAGCCTGCCGATAGCGAAAAGAAGCTTGCCAAAGAGCTCGAAGACATGAAACAACGCTACTTCAGGGCTCTCGCCGACTATCAAAACCTGCAACGCCGAACAGCCAAAGAGGTTCTTGAAGCTCGCGGCCGCGGTGTCGAAGATTTTCTGAAAAATCTGCTTCCAGTGCTGGACACGCTTGACAAAGCAATGGAGCAGATCGGCAAAAGTAATATTGACAAGAAAATCATCGATGGCCTCGAAATGTTTTCAATTCAGTTTTCGGATATGCTTGCCAAAGAGGGTCTTAAAGATATCAGCCCTCTGGGCCAGAAATTCGACCCGCATTTTCATGAGGCCATGTGCAAGCGCACGTTAGAAGATCAGGACGACGAGACTGTGCTGAACGTTTTCGTAAAGGGCTACATGTTCAAAGAACGTGTATTACGCACCGCCCAGGTAGAAATCAACCAGAAATAATCTGTTAAACAGAAAACAGGAGGAATAAAAATGTCAAGGGTTATCGGTATCGACTTAGGTACTTCCAACTCCGCCGCTGCAGTTATTGAGGGCGGCAAACCGGTTATCATTCCGAGCGCCGAAGGCAATTCAATCGGCGGCAAGGCTTTTCCGAGCGTTGTTGCTTTTACCAAAGATGGACAGCGTCTGATCGGTGAACCGGCCAGACGTCAGGCGACCACCAACCCTGATCGCACCATTATTGCCGTAAAACGCAAAATGGGCACCAAAGAAAAAATCAAGGTCGACAACAAAGATTATACGCCCCAGGAAATCTCGGCCTGCATTCTGCAAAAAATCAAGGCTGACGCCGAAGCCTTTCTGAATGACAAGGTCACCGGCGCCGTTATTACAGTGCCCGCTTACTTTGATGACGCGCAGCGTCAGGCTACCAAAGACGCCGGGGCAATTGCCGGCATAGAAGTAAAGCGCATCATCAACGAGCCAACCGCAGCAGCACTTGCCTACGGTCTCGACAAAGAAGGCGAACGCAAGATCCTCGTATTCGACCTCGGCGGCGGCACGCTTGATGTTACCATTCTCGAACTCGGCAGCGGCGTTTTTGAAGTTCTCTCAACCAACGGTGACACCAAGCTTGGCGGCACCGACATGGACAACGTCGTCATTCAGTGGATCATCAGCGAATTCAAAAAGCAGGAAGGCATCGATCTGGCAAAAGACTCCATGGCCTACCAGCGCGTAAGAGAAGCCTCTGAACGCGCCAAGATCGAACTCTCGACGACAACCAGCACCGACATCAACCTGCCCTTCATCACCGCCACAGCCGAAGGCCCCAAGCACATGGTAATGACCATTACCCGCTCAAAGCTGGAAGAGCTTATTGACTCAGTTGTCGAGCGCTGCAAGGCTCCGATTGACAACGCCCTCAATGACGCTGGCCTCAAGCGTGGCGAAATCGACCACATCATCATGGTTGGTGGCCCGACTCGCATGCCCATCATTCAGAATCTTCTCAAAGCCCATTTTGGCAAAGACGCCGAACGCGGCGTTGACCCGATGGAATGCGTCGCCATGGGCGCCGCAATTCAGGCCGGTATTCTCGGCGGCGAAGTTAAAGACGTTCTGCTGCTCGACGTAACACCGCTTTCACTCGGCATCGAAACCCTCGGTGGCGTTATGACCACCCTTATCTCACGCAATACCACGATTCCGACCAAGAAAAGCCAGGTGTTCTCGACCGCTTCTGACAATCAGCCTGCCGTTTCGGTACATGTTCTGCAGGGTGAACGCCAGATGGCCACCGACAACAAGACTCTCGGCCGTTTCGACCTCGTCGGCATTCCGCCGGCACCGCGCGGCGTTCCGCAGATCGAAGTCACCTTCGACATCGACGCCAACGGTATAGTCAACGTATCAGCCAAAGATCTCGGCACCGGCAAGGAACAGGCGATCACTATAACCAACAGTTCCGGTCTCAACAAAGAAGAGATTGAACGCATGGTCAAAGAAGCCGAGCGCCACGCCCAGGAAGACGCCAAACAGCGCGAATCGATCGAAACCGTAAACACTGGTGAAAGCCTGGTTTATCAGACCGAAAAAACGCTTAAGGAACTCGGCGACAAGGTTCCGGCCGAACTCAAGAACGAAGTCGAAGGCAAAGTGGGTGAACTCAAGAAAGCCCTCGAAAGCAAAGACCTCGACATGATCAAGAAAAAAGTCGAAGAACTGCAGACCACTGCTCAGAAACTCGGCGAAATGATCTATAAAAATGCCCAGGCTTCGCACGCCGATGCCCAGCATCAGCCGAATCAGGAGCAACAGCAGCAGGAACAACCAGGACAGAAAGCCGCCGGCCAGGACGAAAACGTCGTTGACGCCGAATTTAAAAAAGCTGACTGACAATGAGACAGGCCGTGGGCATGTAATGCTCACGGCCTTTTACGCAAGCGCAAACCTGAGTTAATTTAACGGCCAGAGTTTCATACAGAGCATGATACGCCTTCAAGGGAGAATTTAATGGCCAAGCGTGATTATTACGAAGTGCTGGGAGTGCCCAAAAACGCCGATGACAACGAAATCAAAAAGGCGTTCCGCAATCTGGCGCGCCAGCTACATCCAGACGTAAACAAAAACCCCGACGCAGTAGAAAAATTTAAGGAAATAAACGAAGCCTATCAGATACTCTCTGACCAGCAGAAAAGAGCTGCCTACGATCAGTTTGGCCATGCCGGCATCGACCCGAACAGCTTCAATTACCAGGATATGGGCGGATTCGGCGGATTCGGCGATATCTTTGGCGATATACTTTCCGACTTTTTCGGTGGCAGCGGCGGTGGGCAGAGACGCGGACCCAAGCGCGGTGCCGATCTGCGTTACGACCTCGAAATCACTTTCGAAGAAGCAGTTTTTGGTTGCGACAAAAATATAACCATCCAAAAATCGAGCCGTTGCACGACCTGTTCCGGTTCCGGCGCCGAAGCCGGCAGCAGTCGCAAGCAGTGCCCGGTGTGTAAAGGGCGCGGCACGATTTCGCTGGCTCAGGGTTTTTTCTCGATCCAGCGCACATGTCATCAGTGCCAAGGCGAAGGTGAGATCATCGACAAGCCCTGCCAGGCCTGCAAAGGCAGCGGCCACGTCAAGCATTCGCAAAAAATCGATGTCAAAATTCCACCTGGCGTCGAAACCGGCAGCAAGCTCAAACTTGCCGGCGAAGGCGAACCCGGCGAAAAAGGCGGGCCAAATGGCAGCCTCTATATTTTCCTGAGCGTCGGCAAGCACGATTTCTTTGAAAGAATCGGCGACGACATTATCTGCGAAAAAAACATCACCTTCCCGCTGGCGGCAATCGGCGGCGAAGTCGAAGTGCCTACTCTCAAAGGCGTCGTTAAGATCAAGATTCCTGAAGGCACCCAGACCGGCAAGATCTTCAGACTGCGCAGTTATGGCGTTAAATCGCTGCGCGGCGGTCAGGGCGATCAACTGGTCAAGATATTCGTGCGCACGCCGACAGAGCTTAACGCACGTCAGCGCGAACTGCTGATGCTGCTCGCCGAAGAAGACCCCGAATCGAAAGCCACCGGCATCGGTTCCGGCAAATCGTTTTTCGACAAGGTGAAAAAGGCTCTCGGCGGCTGATCGTCAAAACATTAAGAAACCGGCAGAACACAAGGGTGTCTGCCGGTTTTTTCATAGCGTTTCCATTTTTGCTTATTTCTGTTATGTTTATCAATAGGAGCTGTATGAAAAAGCTGATAAGCATACTTATAATGGTTCTGGCAACATGTTCACTCCAGGCACAGATTCAACTGTTCCGCCAGCCTCTGCCAACTGCCACACCCGAACTACAGCAGCAAATTTATCTATTTAAAACGCCCGGCGACGAACTCGACCGTCAAATAGAAGATCTGCGCGATTCTGCCTATGCCATCGGCGCGACGCAAGCGCAGAAAATTGATCTGGCCGCCTTCCTGATACAAAAAATCATGCTGCGGATTGACCTCACCTATGAAGAAAACGAAGACCTGATGCTCGAAGCAGCAAGGCTTGCCCCCGACGACATAATTGTCGAGACTTTCTGGGGCGACCTGTTGTATTACAAGGGCAACTACGAGAAGGCGCTCGAACATTTCGAATACGTGCATGGACGCAAGCCCGATGATATGCAGATAACCGGCAAAATTGGCCTTGCCGCCGTGCAGATGATGGATTATGAAAAGGCAATTGAGTATCTCGAAAGAGCTGTCAACTCCTTTCCAGACTCATTCTTCATCCTTTTCTATCTTGGCAAAAGCAACTATGAACTGCATAATTTTGATGAAGCCATCTCCTGGTGGGAACGAGCGCTCGACGCCACCCGCGAAGAAGCCCAGAAAGCCGCGCTTAACGAAGCCATCAATCGCGCCCGCGAACAGATGGCCTCGACCGACGGTTCTTCGAGCGTTGAAGACAGTCGGTTTGTCGTGCATTTTGCCGGAGATTCACGCGACGATATCGGCGACATCACTTTTGAAGTGCTCAACGAAGTCTTTTTCCAGGTCACCAGGTCTTTGAGCTTTTATCCCGACGTCAAGATCAATGTAATTTTCTACCTCACCGAAGACTATTACAAGGTAAGCCGCGACTGGTCAGCTGGCTCAGCCCAGGGCATAAAAATCATGGTGCCGCTCAAATCAGGCTACAAGAGCGAAGAATACGTTAAAGGCCTGCTGGCACATGAGTTCACTCACACCATCATTCATCTGCGCACAAATAACCGCTGCCCACTCTGGCTCAACGAGGGCATCGCCCAGTATCAGGAATTCGCCGCCGCCTATGGCTCTCCCGACGATATGCGCCCGGATTACCTCAGCATAGTTGAGAACGAGTTCGTCGATGGCGGCAAAGTGGTGAAACTGAACCGGGTTCCAGCCATGCTCAACAGTTCTTCCCGCAAAGATGTCATGCGCGGCTACATTGGCTCATACCTGGCAACCCGCTGTCTGGCCGACTATTATGGCGAGCGCGCCTTCGATACGATTCTATCTTCTCTCGGCGAAGGCAAGACTATCGACGAAGCGATGGTCGATGCAACCGGCCGCGATATGGACCATTTTCAGAGTCATTTCGAAGACTGGGTGCGCAAACTTTAGTATAAGGTTTATCTAGATAATTACGGCATTTGGCGCTATAATCGCGGCATAAAACTGTAATCCCGGAACAACCGACATGCGACCGGCCAGCGAACGACTATATCTGTATCTCAACTCACGCATGATTTATTTCATGCTTTTTGCCATGGCATGCGGTTGTGTTGGCGGCGAAGCATTAGGCGCATGGCGCGGCGCCGTTCCCTGGATGTTCGGTTATATGACCTTTGTCACCGCCTTAAAAACGAGTTGGAAAGATCTCGGCACAATCTTCAGAAAGCCACTGCCTCTCGTCAGTATCGTCATACTACAGCACCTGCTGATGCCGGTGATCGCAAGCATTCTGAGTCACCTGCTGTTTCCCGGGCAGGACAAGCTTATTCTTGGCTATATTCTGATGGCAGCACTGCCGATAGGCATCACCGCAGTAATCTGGACAGGTCTGGCCAAAGGCGATGTCGCGCTTTCGCTGACGGCTGCCACCGTAGACACTCTGCTCAGCCCGCTGATGGTCTCTGCCGTGCTGTTGATATTCGCCGGACAACAGGCCGATATCGATTATTCTTCGATGATGCGGGGACTTGCATTCATGACGGTCATACCTTCTATACTGGGTCTGACGATCAATGACCTCAGCCGCGGCTCTTTTTATGGCCGCAACATCAGGTATCTGGGTATACCGTCGTTTGTCAGCATGTGCGCGGTAATAACCATAAATGTTGGCATGGCACAGAAGTCTGCCGCCGAAATGTTTACCAAAGGGCCGCTGATCGTTTTGTTGTCCTTCGGCATGACACTTATTGGCTTTCTCACAGGTTATCTGCTGGCAAGACTATTTGGTTTCAGGGAAGGGGCGATTACGAGCAGCACTTATTGCGCCGGCATTCGCAATACCAGCGTCGGCCTGGTAATTGCGATCGGGCACTTCCCGGTAGAAGCAAGTATTCCGGTGCTGGTTGCCATGATGTTCCAACAGCCAATTGCTGCAATTGTCCAGCGACTGTTTAACCGACCCGCAACCATTGCTCAAAACGAGCTACAGGCCTGATTCAAGAAATTTTCAACAAAAAGTTGAGTACTTTGCAACTCCGTGCTATGTTGCCCCTTGATACCCGTTGATCGGGTTATAAATATCAGGTCGCATCGAAAGGAAAGTGAAGTAATGAAAAGCATCGCCGAATTCATGGACATGGTAAAAGCCAGAAACCCGAACGAACCCGAATTTCATCAGGCCGTTCACGAAGTCGTAGAAACCATCTGGGAAGAATATCACAATAATCCCCGCATGGTTAAAGGCAAGATTCTTGAGAGAATCGTCGAGCCCGAACGAGCCATCTCTTTTAGAGTTCCCTGGGTTGATGACAAAGGCGAAATTCAGGTTAACCGCGGTTATCGCGTGCAATTTAACAGCGCTATCGGCCCCTATAAAGGCGGTCTGCGCTTTCACCCAAGCGTAAACCTTTCTATTCTCAAATTCCTTGGCTTTGAGCAGATGTTCAAAAATGCGCTGACCACCCTGCCAATGGGCGGCGGCAAGGGCGGCTCTGACTTCAACCCCAAAGGTCGCTCTGACAACGAAATCATGCGCTTCTGCCAGTCCTTTATGACCGAACTTTATCGCCACGTTGGCCAGTTTACAGATGTTCCGGCTGGGGATATCGGCGTCGGCGGCCGCGAAATCGGCTATCTGTTTGGCCAGTATAAGCGCATCGCCAATGAATTCACCGGCGTTTTCACCGGCAAGGGCGCAACCTGGGGCGGCAGCCTCATTCGCCCGGAAGCTACCGGCTACGGCGCTATTTATTTCGGCATAGAAATGCTCAAGCGCGCTGGCGAAACCTTCAAGGGCAAAACCGTGGCCCTTTCAGGCTTCGGCAATGTTACCTGGGGCTCGATCAAGAAACTTATCGAACTCGGTGCCAAATGTATCACAATCAGCGGTCCTGACGGCTACGTTCTCGATGAAGAAGGCTTCAACGAAGAAAAGTGCGAATACCTGCTTGAAATGCGCGCTTCCTGCAACGACCAGGCTGAAGACTATGTCAAGAAGTATCCCAAGGCAAAATTCTTCCCGAAAGAAAAGCCCTGGGGTGTCAAGTGTGATGTAGCCGTTCTCTGCGCTACCCAGAATGAATGCAATGAAGAAGACGCCAAGAAACTGTCGGCAAATGGCTGCAAACTCGTTCTGGAAGTCTCTAACATGGGCTGCACGGCTGAAGGCGCCAAACTTGCACATGGCAAGATGCTTTTTGCACCTGGCAAGGCTGTAAATGCCGGTGGTGTTGCAGTTTCCGGTCTTGAAATGACCCAGAACAGCGAACGCCTGAACTGGACCTCTGAAGAAGTCGATGCCAAGCTCAAGCACATCATGCATTCTATCCACGAAGCATGTGTAAAACATGGCAAGGAAGGCGACCGCATCAATTACATCAAGGGTGCCAACGTGGCTGGCTTCATGAAAGTCGCTACTGCAATGCTCGACCAGGGCGTTGTCTGATCTCCTCTAACAGGCTTTAACAGGGCTGCTCTCGCAAGAGAGCAGCCTTTATTGCTATTTACAGTATCAAAAAAAAAAATTGTCGATGACTTGCGGTTTTATTTTCGTCTGTTATAATTGAATGCAAGGGTGATGGGTACACCCTTAGAAAAAACGATTTACAAGCACATTCGGGTAGGTCTGTGCCAGTGAATCGGGTTTATCGGGTTCTAGTCCTACGGGTAATCCAATCGATTCAGGAGAATTTAGTATGAGGAACAGCACTATCAAGGTTCTCAGCAAATTGCTGTGCATTGTTCTGATCGCCAGCTTCCTTCTCGAAGCACCGTTGATGGCCGAGTACAGCGCCATCAAGGTAAATGTCGGCGGCCAGAGCGTTAACGTGACCCCCGGTCAGTGGGTAACTGTAAATAACGGTGGCAACACCCTCCATTACAACGTTCGCTACGTTAATGGTCAGCCTGTTGCCCTCGAAATGGCGCAGTATCTGAAACTGGCTCTTAATGGCCCAAGCGCCACTACAGCAGCTCAGACTTCAACCACTGCTGCCACAACCGGTTCAAGCGTCCAGGCTTCTCAGGGAACTACCGCTACTACTGGCACTGCTGCCCAGGCAGCTGATGCCTCTACTGCAGTAAGCGGCGCCAAGACCGAAGGCAGCTGGATCAAGAATGAACTTAATTCCTATGGTCAGAAAGTAAAAGATAGCTTTTCTTCTGGCAAAGATAGCGGCCAAGCTTTCGGCAACAAAACTACCGAAGTCGTCAAAGACGGCGCCGGCAAAGTTGGCGATGCAGTAAAAACTGGTGGCAGCAAGATCGGCAATCTGCTCAAGAGCGCAAAAGACAGAATTGCTAATCTGTTCAAGAAAAAACCCGCTACTCCAGAAGTAAAGGGCGGCAGTGCAGATGCTTCTCAGGATGCCGCACAGAGCGGTCAGACTTCTCAGGAAAGCGGTCAGACTTCTCAGGAAAGTGGCCAGACCTCTCAGGAAGGCGCCCAGGCCTCTCAGGATGCCGCACAGAGTGGTCAGACCTCTCAGGAAGGCGCCCAGGCTTCTCAGGACGCAGCTCAGAGCACTCAGGAATCTGGTGCCGTAGCTGACGCTGACAAGAAGGGTTTCCTCAGCAATCTGAAAGACAAAACCACTGGAAAATTCAAATCTGGTTATGAAACTGGTAAAGCCATGACCAACCAGGGTGTTCAGAACGTAAAAGACAGCCTGAAATCTGGTTTCAGCGCTAAGAACATCCTTATGACCGCCGGTATCACTGTTGGTGTCGATCTTGCCACCCAGATCATGAGCGGCGAAAAGCCCAGCATCGGCAAGGCAGTCAGAACTGTTGTATCAGCCGAATTCGCCGGTGGCGTGGTTGGTTCAGTAACTGGCGCAGCTGCTGGTTCATTCTTCACTCCTTTCCTTACTGCGATCCCGGTTGTTGGTGGCGTGCTTTCAGCTCTTGCCCCGACCTTCGGTTCAATCGTAGGTGGTTCAGTGGGTGCTTATCTCGCCGGCGACCTCAAAAACGGCAGATTCTCAATCAAAGAAGCCTTCAAGCAGATCAACTGGGTTGGCGTAGCTGGTCAGACCATTGGTTCTACCGCTGGCGCAATGCTCGGCTCAATGATCTTCCCGCCATTCGGCACCATCATCGGTGGTATCGCCGGTGGTATGCTGGGTAACTGGGCTGCTAACAAGATCGCCGGTCTGTTCGGCAAGGGTGGCACCAGCTACGGTTCAATCGGTATGCCGGTTGGCTCGAATCCGTTCGGTGGCGCTCCTGTAGGTCAGGTTTCCGGTCCGGTCACCATCGGTGCAGTTGCTGGCTCAACTGGCAGCGAAATCCCGGTTGCCGGTGCGCAGTCACCTGAGATCACGATATCTGGCGAAGCTGCCCCGATGGGTACCTACTCATCAGAAGTACAGCTTGCTCAGGCCAAATATCAGGAACTCTACAAGCTCTATAACGAAATGCTTTCACAGGGCCGCCAGGCTGACGCCATGAAGGTTGCCCAGGAAATGAACAAAGCCAAAGCTGAATTCGAAAGTCTCAAAGCCCAGGCTGGTCAGTAAACTGACGCTGAAGAAGTAAAAAGTTCCCTCAGGCGAAAGCCTGAGGGCTTTTTTTTTGCAACAATTCTTCCTCAGACTCCGTATGTATTAAGAAGATTGTAGAAATTAGAAAGGTATCTGAAGATATCGAAACTTGAGAGCAATGATCTCTGGATCAAAGACGAATTAGCTGGAACTATATTAAGCGGATTATTGATTTGCCTGAGTCTTTGCGATATCATGTTAAGTATGCTGTGTGTGTTGTGCATACGGAGAGGTTGCTGTGAATATGGAGATATGCTGTGGATGACGACCGCAACAAGGTGATGCTGATAATCGGACTGACGCTTATAGCTGTCATGTTCATTGGCATGATATTTTTCCGACCGGCAAAGCCCAAACCTGGCATTGTCAGTCCTCCTCCCCGAGTCGCCGGCAAAAAAACCGAACCGACAACGACATATCAGCAGAAACCATCGCAGCAACATGCCGTGCGCAGAGTCGGGCCACGCACCATACGCGGTGCCGAGGCTGCAGCAAAAGCCCGCGAAGAACATCACGCAGAAATTCGTGCTGCTGGCGCCAAATGGCTGGAAAAGATGATCGAGGATCCTACGATTTCTGCTCATACACGTGAGTTGTACGCCGCCCGCAACAATCCAAACGTTCAGGCAGGCGTTTATTACCTCTACAATGGCGACAAACTGCATGCTGCCGAGGAATTCGAGAAGGCCGCCCTGGATCCCGAAAACCGCCTGTCTGTAAGGTTCATAGCCTTACGCCAGCGTTTCTTTCTGGCGCGCACCCAGAAAAACATGGAAGACTATTTTAAATGGGGAAAGATGCTCGGCGAAATGCTCAAAGACAATGACCTGAGCTTTTTCGACCAGAAGCAGAATTCAGAATTTCTCGACCGCATAAAGTACCAGGAGATCTATTACAAGGCGCGCAATGACAAGGCCATGCAGGAAGCCATCGCAGACTATCTTCTCAATGAAAAGAAGGGATACGACAAACATCTTGCCATGGAAGAAGTGCTGCGTCGAATACGTGATGTAGAAGAGGAGCTTCAGGGATGAAACCATCTGAAACAAAAAGCCCTGTCAGCAGAAGATCCGGTTCGGCATTTTTGATCGCGATAGGTACTCTCTCAGTACTTACAATAATGGTTCTTTTCTTCTCTAATACAAGAACCGCACGTCGCTGGTCTACGCGCATGATGTCGAACGAATCCAAAGCCGAAGCCATGGCCGAAGCTGCGGTTCAGGTCGGCCTGAGAATGGTCGGCGACCAGATCAACACCAAAGGTGAAGAGTGGTATGAAAACCTGCGCATGCCTGGCAGCCTCGATAATGGAGGCGTAAGCCTGGGCTCTTCTGATGGCGGCGATCTGACGATGACGCTTCTTGCAGATTCTGAAAAACAGCTCGGAGTAATAACCTCAAGCGATGCGAATTCTGACGATTATCTCGGAACCCTTCGCAGCCTCATGGAAAACGGCAGCTGGACGGTTCGACTGTCAGCCAGCATAGCTTCTGCCGCGGCATTTGCCGGAATCGAAGGCGATGGCAGTGAGAATGTCGCTGGGATCAACACTAAGCCCGTCACAGTTCTTGGCAATGTTGGAAGATTCATCGACTCGCTTAGTGCCCCTATAGATAGCCAGTACAAACTTGGCGACCTTATGAATAATTACAAGCTCAACATGTTACTGCCCGAAACTCACAGCGTGAGCGAAACCTCAGATACTGGCTCGGTCAAAGTCAAAATTCTGTTTATTAAAATATCACTCAAACTGGTTCTCAAGCTCAAAATTCCTGAACGCGTCACATACCCGGACAGAGCAACCGACGTAATCGAAATCTCTGGCTATGTCAGTCTGGGTATATTTGGTAAAATCGACATTCCTCCTTTCACATTCAAGGGATATAGAGATATTCTTGCTGGAATACTTGAAACTTCCGAGCCTTATATGCAGAAATTTTCTTCGCGCGGGCTGGTAAAAGATTTTACCGGCGACTCAGATGACATATTCGGCTATGATTGGAATGACAGTAATATCCGGCCCTACCTCAACGGAAAATGGGGCAGCGTCGGAGGATTGCCCGGTGTATCCACAGGCTGGAAAGATGAAACTGCTGTGGAAAAAACCGGAGCATTAAGAATCAAAGCGGAAGTATTTTTCGAGCCACAGGTCGGCGTTGGCAGGATAGTTCAGCGGACTCTTGTCGCCGAAAGAGACTTCAAGATTTCTGATTTGCAGCCGGTAGCACCTGAATATGTGTTTTTCGTTAACAACAGCGCTGATAACCCGATCACATTCATCGGAATTGAACCCGATGGCACAACAGCAACTGCATCTATTCATGCAGTTCCACATGACCCTGCCGACAACTACAAGCTGAAGTTTTCAAAACTGGAAGAGGCGTTCGGATCAGGATCGATCAACGAACAGACCCTGATTCCTGGTATGATACGCATCAACGGTACGTCTGACATGGTTATTCACCTGTTCACCGGTTGCCTCGAAGAAGTCTATACAACGCACTACAATGCGCTTATGGCCGATGAAGACGCAAACCTGCGACTCGATCCGAATAATAAGCTTGACCCTCGGTTCAACTGGCTGAGCGGCAACTCATTGTTTATGGATACGGTATATCTACCAATAGATGGTCCAGAGATTGATCAAGAATTTTTCACTAGTGGCGAAGGTATAGTTAACATGTTCAATGTACTGAAAGAAAACCTCACAATCAATGTGCCAACCCTTCTGTTTGGCGATTACATGATAGAATATCCTTTGAACGTTCAGATCGAAGCCAATCTCAAGCAGCAGTTCAGTCAGTTGTCGCTGAAGGCCAAAGTCAAAATAGATGGTAATGCTGCCATGGAACTTATGGATGCAGACATTGGTGCACCCACTATTGTAAAAGTTAGACTTATATCAAAGATCGCCCCCTCTCCAGATAATGACAATGATGATAACCTCTGGAAAGTCAGAGCAGTAGATGGTGATGACGATCCCTTCGAAGTAACGCTGGCGCCGCCTGAATACCCTGGCCCTTACGCTGTCGACGATGAGGTAGACTTAGAAACCACAGCGGGCTTTGCATTGGATGAGGAAACTCTTGAGCTGCTTAAAAAAGTAGACAAGTCTAAGATCGAGATCAGACATACCAGACGAGCTGAACCTTATGGAATCAGGAAAGAGCCAACAGATGCTACTCCTTCAATGTTCGATCCGTCAAACCCGGGCACCAGGCCGCCAGCTCTTTACAGCGACCTGCAGTATGCAAAAAAAGCCAAGTATTACTATGAGACTGCAGCTGATTTTATCAATGACATACCAAATCGCAGTGCCGGTGGCTGCTTTGAGCTGGATGGCGTTACTTTCGTCAACAACGATGACATCAGCCTGCCAGCATTAACCGTAAAGGGCAAAGGTCTGATCGTCGGTCGACTCAATATCAGAGTCACCGGCAACATCACGCGGGCCGATAACGAAACGGTTTTTGGCCTCATCGCCCGCAATGGCGCAATAATGGTCGGTTCTGGAGTTTCCATGATCCAGGCGGCATGTTATTCGCATGAATGTCTCCAGAATGCCGCCGGCAACCCGCTTATAATTGATGGAAATCTGGTAATGGATACTTTTAACCGAAATGTTTTTCATACGGTGAGAGTAATGTATAATGCCCCTGCCTGCCGTACCACATTTCTGTCAGTGGTTCGCGATGTTGGCAAATACGACCCGGACAGATATCACGCAGTCCTGGGCAAACAATGGAGCCGCTACGAATATGAAAAGCGCTAGCCGCAAGGGCTACTCGATGCTTGAGATAATGATTGCCACGTTCATCTTTGCAGTAGCAATCATACCCATATACCGTACGCTGGCATACCAGTCCGCTCAGGAAATAGAAACAACCAAGATTTCTCTCGCCAAATCCATTGTGTCCTCGGTCAAAGAAGAAATTCTGTCCCGCCCATTTGAAGAGGTCTGGAGGGACGGAGAAGGAGTACAGGGCGACAAGCTGGTCGGGCAGCCTTATCCCTTTTCTCTGACCAAACTGATCGATGCCCAGAAAAAGTATCGGGATTTCGATCTCGAAGTATTTGCCACACCAAAAATGGATGGAAAAGCGCTGGAGATGAAAGCAGTCGTTACTTTCACCGGCCTTAATGACATCACCAAAAAAGAGGAGTTGCCTTTTCTACATGTTCTACAGGACTACTGAGAGAAAATCTGCCTTTACCTTGATCGAGGTTCTGATCGCCTCTTTATTATTCACAATAGTCGGCTACGGAATTTTCCGGACCTGGTCGCAGATAACCTATAACCAGGCAGTTGCACAAGCCCGCGGCGCGGCAAAAACGGACGTCGAGATCATAGCCAGGCGTCTGGAGCGCGACATTGCAATGGCCAGGGCCAAAAGCATACCCGGCAATTCGGGCGTAGACGGCATCACCATGACCATCACCAAAAAGGATGACGGAGGCGGTGCACCTAAAGACATAGACATCAGTTACGCACGCGCCGGCAATGAATTATCACGCACAGAAAGTGGCAACACCAAAGCTCTCACCAGCAACCTCAAAACATTCACATGGGATCGCGAGCCCACTGCCAGCGGCGTCATATACCTGACCATCGCCGTTGAAACTCCAGTTAGAGGCACCGATGTAACCCAGACCCATTCACAGGAATCCATGGCCACGGTAAAGGAAGAGGCAATCGGAGCCGGCGACGATGCACGCTGGAAAAGATCGGGAGATCTACTGGATAGCTGGTAATTTTTTTTGAGAACACCAGCGCATCCTCTTGTAAGATCAGTCTGTAAATGATATTTTGCAGCTTATCCAAAATTATATGGAGAGAGAATGAGTAGCCCATCCAGATTGTGTCTCTTTGTTCTGCTTTTTTTCTGTTGTTCCAGCCAGTTGCCTGCTCAACTGCAGGTATCTACACCAGACTTCACACTGACCGGAATCAAAACGACTTTAAGCGTCAGCGGCCTCAATGAAGATAACAACGAGCCTGTGTTGTATCGCGTCGAGATCGATGGACAGGCCGTTTTATCGGGAGTATCAAAAGAGAGTGAGTTGAAAGAGATCAAAGTCGTGTTTCCCAACTCCGGAAATCCGCAAATAACCCTGAAAGTTGGCGATCAGACTGCGAGTTCGTCATTGCGCTGCATCCCAGGGTGGCTTTCAATACTCCCGCCACTGGTGGCAATAATATTGGCGCTGTTGAGCCGCGAGGTCATCAGCTCCCTCTTTCTCGGTATCTGGCTCGGTGCCGGCATCATTTTCAACTACAATCCCTTTACCGGATTTTTGCGTGCCCTCGATAAGTATCTGCTGAATGCTCTGGCTGACAGCGGACACGCGGCTATAATAATCTTTTCGGTGTGTCTTGGCGGCATGATCGGCATCATCAACCGAACCGGCGGCATGCAGGGCATTGTCGACAAAATTTCTCTGAAAGTTCGTGGACCGCGCAGTGCACAGCTTTCAGCCTGGCTGATGGGCGTTCTGATATTTTTCGATGATTACGCCAATACGCTTATTGTAGGCAATTCTATGCGCCCGATTACCGACGACAACAAGATATCGCGCGAAAAGCTCAGCTATATCGTCGATTCAACTGCCGCGCCGGTTGCCGGCATCGCAGTGCTGTCAACCTGGATAGGTTATGAAATCGGCCTGATCAGAGAATCATATGTATTACTCGGCATAGCCGAAACCAATTTCTACGGAGTTTTTCTGCAGACCCTGCCATTTCGTTTCTACTGTCTGCTGGCTCTGTTCTTTGGCTTTTTGATAGCCATCACCCGGCGTGACTTCGGCCCGATGCTGGCAGCAGAACAACGCGCCGTTCACCAGGGCAAAGTCCTCGCTGACAATGCAAAACCAATCAGCAGCCCGGAGGCAGCGGCTCCAATGCTGCCGGCAGAAATGCCCAAGCGCTGGTATAATGCTGCTATTCCAATTGCGATAGTCATTATCGGCACGTTTATCGGCCTGCTTGGCGATGGCGGCATGTATGCGCCGCACTATCATCTGACCAGCGGCGGAACCTCGAAAATCAGTGACAAAGCTGAATCCTGGACGATAAAAAGCGTTTCTTCAGACACAAAAACAGCGATTGTTGCCAGCCAGAACTGCAGCTTCGCCCGCATAAACTACGACAATGCAACGGCATGGGCCGGAAAAGCCGGCGCGGAAGCAGCAATAGAAATAGAACAACTCGAAGAGGGCGCTGCAGTATATCTTGAACTGGCGCCTTCGACCATGACTCTTGCCGAGAGAGCACGCACAGCCTTTGCCGGTGCCGACTCAACCCGTGTGCTGATCTGGGTCAGTGTAATCGGATCGATAATAGCGCTTCTACTTGGGCTCACCCAGGGCCTGATAACTCTTGAAGTCGGGCTGAAAGCCTGGACCGACGGGGCCAGAACCCTGGTCATGGCAGTAATGATAATGCTGCTGGCATGGTCGATCAACGGCATCTGCAGCGACCTGGGCACCGCAAACTATATAGTTGAAATGGTTACCGATGTAATTCCATACTGGCTGCTGCCAACGATAATCTTTATTCTCGCCTGCCTGATCTCATTCTCAACCGGCACCAGCTGGGGAACCATGGCGATACTGCTGCCAATAAGCATCCCACTCGCCTACCAGCTGAACCTCAAGCATTATGAAGAGGCAATAGCCATGCTGCCAAACGCCCCCGAAGCCGGACTATATGTCAAAGAAATGATTCTGGTCTCAATTGGAGCGGTGCTGGAAGGTTCGATATTTGGCGATCACTGCAGCCCGATTTCCGATACAACTATCATGTCTTCAATGGCCTCTGGTTCTGACCACATAGACCATGTCAGAACCCAGGCACCATATGCCGCACTGGTAGGACTGGTTGCGATTCTGCTGTGTTACATTCCCGCCGGGCTTGGCTATTCATCATGGCTGCTTCTGCCCCTCTCGATGATATTGTTGACGGCCTTTGTTTTCGGCTTTGGCAAAAAAGCCGAAGACCCGGTACTTGAAAATAGTGAAGATCCTGAATTTTCTTATAATCAAAACACTTGACAACACCTTAAAGCTCTGATAGTATCGATAGATAGCAAGCAGGATTTATATCCTCACCTCCAGCAATTACGCAAAGAGGTTGGGCCCACAAGGCCTCATGTAAAGACGAAAGTCATTTCATGGAGTAGCAACCTGCTGCTCCATTTTTTATTTTTCTGGAGGTAAGAGTATCAAAGGTAACGTTCGTGTCAACAGAAGGATAAGGGTTCCCCAGGTTCGCCTGGTAGATGAAGAATCCGCCAGTATGCAGACTTATGGACTTCGGTCAATACAAGTATGAACTGACGAAAAAAGCCAAGGAAGCCAAAAAGAAACAGAAGGTCATCAAGCTGAAAGAAGTTAAGGTCCGCCCGAAAACCGACGAAGGCGATCTGCAGACCAAGTGCAACAACATTCGCAAATTTCTGGATGAAGGTGACAAGGTAAAAGTTTCGGTATCATTTCGTGGACGCGAAAGAGCACATATGGAAGTTGGCTTCAAGGTCGTCGATCGCATGAAGGTAATTCTTGGAGAAGATGCCGAAATCGAAAAAGACGCATCCCAGGAAGGCAACGCCATCACTATGATTCTCTGCAGAACCAAGAAAAAGTAGCTTTACAACCGCCAAACAGGAGGAAAGATTTATGCCTAAGATGAAAACTAACCGCGCCGCTGCCAAACGCATCAAGAAGACCGGTTCTGGTGCCTTCAGACGGTACAAGGCCTATGGAAGCCATATTCTGACCAAGAAGTCAAGCAAACGCAAACGTAACTATCGTCAGTCAGCCAACTGCTCAAAAGCAAACGAAGCTGCTCTGAAAGTAATGCTGCCATACTCCTGACCCAGGTCGAGAGTAACTGGGAATAATTCTATAATTAACAGGAGGGTATATTCATGCCAAGATCTAAAAGTGGAAGCAATTCAAGACGCAAAGAACAAAAGTTGTTCCGCAGAAGCAAAGGTTTCTGGGGTGCGCATAATAATGTAAAAAAAGTAGCCAAGCAGGCTGTTATTCATGCTCTCGATCACGCATACGATGATCGCCGCATACGCGCCCGCGAATTTCGCCGGCTGTGGATTACCAGAATAAATGCTGCCTGCCGCCTCAGCGAAATTTCCTACAGCGTTTTCATGTTTGGTCTCAAAAAGGCCGGCATCGATCTTAACCGCAAGGCACTTGCCGACATCGCGGTAAAAGATCCCCAGGCATTTGCTGAAATCGTGGCTGTAGCACGCAAAGAAGTTGCCTGATCACATTCAAGCAGACAAGAACACCCGGGGATACATAACCCGGGTGTTTTTTATTGCACGACCAGCAGGAAAAGGATTTTGAAAGTAATCGAATCAGCAAACAATCCGCTGATAAAGCAGGCAAAGCGCATCAACGCCGGCAAGGCTGGCGACGAACCCGCGATAATTGTTGTTGAGGGCCGCAAGCTCATCGATGAAGCCCTCAAATCAGGCGCCAGGCTTAATATGTGCTTTATCGACAGCGACAGCACCATTGCCAGCCAACCGGAGCTTGCGACAAAAGCAATGCTGGTTCCGCGCAACATTTTAAAAGAACTTGCCACCGTCCATACTCCTGGCAATATTATCGCGTATTTCGAACCACCTGCGGCACCCGATAGCACAGAAATTCTGGAAAAATCAGAAATGGTGGTCGTTCTCGACCGCATTCAGGATCCTGGCAATCTTGGCACTATTATGCGCACCAGCGAGGCACTTGGTGTCGGAGCGGTCATTCTGCTGAAAGGCTGTTGCAGCCCTTTTAATCCCAAAACGATCAGAGCAGCAATGGGCTCGAGCTTCCGAATTCCAATGCTGAGCATGCCAGACCACCAACAAGCCCTGAAGCAGCTGAAAAAGCATAACTTCATCTGCCTGGCTGCCAGTATGCAGGGCACTCCCCTGCCCGCTTTTCCCTTTCCCGCCAAAAGCGCCCTGTTTTTTGGACAGGAAGGACAAGGACTGCATCAGGAGATTTTCGCAGAATGTAATCACACACTTGCAATACCAATGCAAGGACAGGTAGAATCATTGAACGTTGCGACCTCGGTAGCCCTTTGCCTGTATGAGTGGGTCCGGGGGCGAAGCAGTTGATACAAACCAGGGTTACCGCACTGTATTAAGGAGAACCAATGTCCGAATCTCACGACAAGCTGTTACAGCAATACCATTCAGAACGCAAGGCGGCAAAGGGCACAGCCGACCTCGAAGCCCTGCGCGTCAAGTATCTTGGCAAAAAAGGCGAAGTTACTGAGCTCCTCAAAGGTCTTGGTAAACTCGCGCCCGAAGAACGCAAAAGTGTCGGGGCTGCGATTAACGAGCTGAAAAACACCATTCAAAGCTCGATCGAAGACGGTATGCGGGGAATGGCGCTCAATGAGCAGAATGAAAAGCTCAACGCCGAGCGCTCTGATCTTTCACTGCCTGGCCTGTACCACAGCAGCGGCAGTCTGCACCCGGTAATTCAGGTTGCCCGCGAAGTGGCAGATATCTTTCTTGCCATGGGTTTCTTTATGGCCGAAGGCCCAGAGATCGAAGAAGAGTATTACAATTTCGAGGCACTCAACGTACCTTCTCATCATCCTGCGCGCGATATGCAGGATACATTCTATCTTGAATCTGGCCAGGTTCTGCGCACGCAGACATCGCCAGTGCAGATACGCACCATGGAGGCCCTTAAACCGCCGCTCAAAATGATTGGACTCGGCAAGGTTTTCCGCAAAGACAGTGATATCACTCATTCTCCAATGTTCAACCAGATGGAAGGTCTCGTTGTTGGTGAAAACATCAGCATGGCAGACCTCAAGGGCACCCTCGTCATGTTTGTCGAAAACATGTTCGGCAAGCGCCCGCACCGTTTCAGACCAAGTTATTTCCCGTTCACTGAGCCGTCAGCCGAGATGGACATCCAATGCATTTTCTGCGACGGCAAGGGCTGCAAAGTCTGCAAGAGTACTGGCTGGATGGAAGTGCTGGGCTGCGGCATGGTCAACCCGAAAGTATTTGACGCTGTCAAATACGATACCGAAAAATACACTGGTTTCGCCTTTGGCATGGGCATAGACCGTATAGCCATGCTGCGCTACGGAATCAACGACATCAGACTGCTTTTCTCTTCTGATATCAGGTTTCTGAGACAATTCTGAGGTAATAAAAAAGTGAAAATACTCTTAAGCTGGTTAAAAGATTACATTGATATACAGGAGACACCCGAAAAAATCGCCGAGGCGCTGAACATGACCGGTCTTGAAGTTGAAGAAATCATTCAGCCTGGCAAAAACCTCGATCAGATAGTAGTCGGCAAAATTCTCAGCCGCGATCCACACCCTGATGCTGACAAACTGTCACTGTGCAGCGTAGACGTTAATCGCGGGCAGCCGTTGCAGATCGTTTGCGGCGCCAGCAATATGAAAGCCGGCGACAAGGTCCCAGTAGCGCTGATCGGCGCCAAACTGCCGGGTGGCTTTGAAATCAGCCGCGCCAAAATACGTGGAGTTGAGTCTTTCGGTATGATGTGCAGCAAGAAAGAACTTGGCCTCAGCGAAGATCATGGCGGACTATACATTCTCGAAGAACAAACACCCATCGGCGAGAATATCGTCAAGGCTCTTGATCTCGACGATGTTGTCTTTGACATAAGTATTACGCCAAACCGTGGCGATGCCTTATCGCATCTTGGTATTGCCCGTGAACTTTCGGCAATATTCAATCTGCCACTGCATCGTAACCCGCTTGGTGATGAAGAAGGCGACGACCATGTCGAAAACCATATTAGTGTCGAAATCGAAGACACAACTCACTGCCCACGTTACGGAGCTCGTGTAATTCATGGCATCACGGTAGGCCCTTCGCCGGACTGGCTGAAAGACAGACTTGAAAAAGTTGGACTGCGCTCGATCAACAACGTCGTCGATATCACCAACTACATTATGCTCGATATCGGGCATCCGATGCATGCCTTCGATCTCAGCAAGATAGCAGGTAACGGTATTCTTGTCCGCAATGCCCGTAAAGATGAAAAAATAATTACTCTCGACAATATTGAACACCCTCTCGACAGTTCAATGCTGGTTATTGCTGATAACAGCAAGCCACTTGCGCTCGCCGGAGTAATGGGCGGCCTGCTTTCGTCGGTTAGCGAAAAGACCACCAGCGTAATGCTTGAAGCTGCCTTCTTCAATCCGACCACTGTCCGCAAAACTGCCAAGCGTCTCGGTATGATGTCAGATTCATCATACCGGTTCGAACGCGGCACCAATATAGACAATGTTCCGATAGCTCTAAACGAAGCGGCACGTCTGCTTCGGCAGATCGCCGGCGGCAGACCGGTAAAAGGTGTGGCCGACTGCTACCCCAAA
>PGYA01000120.1 GCA_002839435.1 Candidatus Riflebacteria bacterium HGW-Riflebacteria-2
ACTTCTGGCCAGACCTTCCATGGTCCAGAAACCTTCATTAATGGTTACAATCACTGCATCTGCGCCAATTCCCACAGTAAGATTTTCTTTGGGCGAAATCTTGAGACCTGCTTCAAGACCTGATGTTCCTGCTATCTGCGCAGCCTGCGAAGTAAATTTGACGTCCACGCCGTTCAGCAGGCCAGTCGCCAGATCAGATTCAGTTTTGACTGCCTTAACATTGCCAAACCCGTCACGGGTAGTCATTTCAATGCGGTTGTTAACCGCCTCTCGACTTATGGAAAGACCAAGGGCATCGAGAACCTTCTGGTCACCAGAAAATGAGACTTCGCCATTACCTCCGACATAGCCCGAAATTATCTCTATGTATCCTCCCAGACCGGCAATCTCCGTCTGTACTGTGTTTATAGTGGCAACCCGGGAATTCTGAATTTCAAGACCGCTCTTGCTGACAATAGCATTCTGCAATTCACCGGCCAGATTGTCGAGGCTCATCTGGCCATCGATGGTGATTCCGATAGTCCGGCCATTGCCATTTATGTTGAGAATCTGCGGGGTGTCGAGAACGAACACACCATTTGCATCATAAAATTGCGCGATGCTCTGCAACTGAGTGCCGCCTTCAGCCAATTTGCCACTGGCGTCTTTTACCGTCAGAATCTGCGAACGCTGCATTTCTGAGATGCCGGCCCGCAGCAACTCAAGTTCGACATTGTAGTCGCCACCGCCGCCGACAGAGCCGTTAACGAGTCCCTTCACCGAGTTGGAACTGGCGCTTACCAAAGCCGACTGGCTGCCATCAAGCAGCTTTTTCGTGTTGAATTCAGTATTGCGCGAAATTCTGTCCAGATCCTGCTTGAGCTGAGTCACTTCTTTCTGTATTTCAAGCCGATCATTACTGGTCATAGTATCATTTGATGACTGAATGGCCAGTTCACGCATTCTCTGCAATATGCTGTGCGACTCTCCGAGCGCGCCTTCCGCCGTCTGCAGCATCGAGATGCCATCCTGAGCGTTGAGCACGGCACGGCTCAGACCGCGTATCTGCCGGCGCATCTTTTCGCTGATCGCCAGGCCAGCCGCATCATCGGCCGCGCCATTGATGCGCATTCCAGAACTAAGCTTCTGAATCGACTTTTCAAGTCGCGAAGCAGTTTTGGCTACTGATCCGTACGTACTTACCGCTAGAACATTCTGATTAATCCTCAAAGACATATTTATGATTCCTCCATGAACCATTTTCTTTTCCGGCACACATCCATGAGCCGGGAAATCCAGATGCCGGCTGCAAAACTGACATCACGTAATTCAGCAGGCTGCACTCTGACCATTCAGTATTTTCCGACGATCAACAACCGGCATGATGAAAGAAAATTGACCCGGGAGACTGCTTCGCTGAAGGTTCGACAGTGTCAGAAAACTTTTGCGACAGCCTCGAATAAGCTTATTGCAACAACTGCAGCACCCCCTGCGGCACCATATTGGCCTGTGCCAGCATGGCGGTGCCAGACTGCGAAATAATCTGATTGCGGGGGAACTCGATCATTTCAAGCGCGATGTCAGCGTCTCTGATGCGTGATTCAGAAGCAGTCAGATTGCTGTGCGTGCTGCGTAGATTATTGATGGCAAACTCAAGACGATTCTGGAATGCGCCCATCTTTGAACGTTCGGCCGAAACCAGATCGATTGCCTTGTTAATCCTCCCCAGAGCGGCCGACGCACCCTTAACTGTTGTCATGTCGATATTGGCAACGCCAAGCGCTTCTGCCGACATATTGGACATCGATATGCCCATTGACTGGCCCTGATCGGCGCCAATATGAAACTGTGGTGAATTATCGATGATATGTAATCTGAAGTTGGCATCACCAAAGCCTTTAGCCGTGCCTTCCTTAACGCCGAACACACTCTGCATGAAGACTGCCTGGTTGGCATCGGCCATGTTAATTGACACAAGACTGGTGTAAGCATTCGTCGAATCGTGAAATTTACCGACATGCAGTGACGTGAAAGCCATAGCGCCACCGTGCTGATCGATTCTTACAGCGACACTGCCCAGCGTATCGTTCACGGAAGCCTGAAAAAGCTTGAATGAGCGCATATCTGCATCGGTTATATCCGCAACGCCCATTGTTGTCATCAAGGTAATAGTAATTGAGTAAACACCATCAGAGACACTTATCAATATTGGCGTTGCCGACGGAATAACAGTATTGGCAACAGTATCGATAAACTGGCTGAAGCCCCATTCGGTGTAATCCTGGTCTTTCACACCATTGACAAAACCGCTGTAACTGCCGTTAACAAAGCCGAGAGTAGTGGCATTGGCATTGGTTATGACAATATTTGTACTAAGCGTATCTGCTGCAGTAGCCGGCTTTTCATAGGTAAGACGAATCTCACCTTCAACGACAGAAGCACTGAGTCCCAGAAGATCTGGAGAACCTGTTTCAATTGCCGTTGCTATCTGATGATTTATACTTCTGGCCAGACCTTCCATGGTCCAGAAACCTTCATTAATGGTTACAATCACTGCATCTGCGCCAATTCCCACAGTAAGATTTTCTTTGGG
>PGYA01000121.1 GCA_002839435.1 Candidatus Riflebacteria bacterium HGW-Riflebacteria-2
AATCGAGGCAGTTTTTTCTGACTCTTTGAGATTTCTTAAAACTTCGAATCCATCCATCCCGGGCATCACTATATCGAGCAGAATAAGATCGGGCTCCTTTTCAGAAACGAAGTTAAGAGCAGCGGGCCCGCTTTCGGCCAACGCCAGCCTGTAGCCATTACTGCCAAGAATTTCTGCCACCGCCTGAAGGCTGCCAGGCTTATCATCGACAATAAGAATCAGCGGTCGGTCTTCCTGAGTCACGGTTACACCAGTCCATTAACGAATATAAGTCGAAAATGTATTGCTTATGAGTAAAATTGCAAGGAGTTTATGATATTTTATTTCTGAGCCTGATTAGATTAAGAGGATATTTACATGAACAGACTGCTCTTAGCCACTTTCTTGACAATATTATTACTGACAGCCTCTCTGCCGGCAGCCGAAAAAGCTCCGCTGATAGGTATTACCCCATCTTTCAGCAATAACACCATACAGATAAACAATGATTACGTGGCAGCAATTCAGCGCAACGGCGGCCTGGCCGTTATTCTTGCCCCGACTGAGGATGAAAACACCATTGATGCTTATGTCAGAATGCTCGACGGAGCAGTGTTTTCAGGAGGGCCTGACATACCACCCGAGTTCTACGGCCAGACCCCACATGCCACTGCCAGTGTCATGGAACCAGTCCGTTTTACCTTTGAGAGGCGCTTTATCAAAGCTTTTCTCGACTCGAACAAGCCAGTTCTTGGCATCTGCCTGGGTATGCAGTTCAGCAACGCCTGCCGCGGCGGTAATCTGATACAGGATATTCCCGAGCTGGTCGGGAAAAAGGTAAGACACCGTGACGGTAGTATGTATGGTAATTTTCATCATGTTGCCCTGGCACCAGGCAGCCTGCTCGAAAAAATATTGCAGACACGTATAACTAAAGTTATTTCCCGTCATCATCAGGCCGTCGGCAAGCTGGGAGAAGGCTTCATTCCCACCGCAAGAAGCAGTGATGGCATAATCGAAGCCATCGAGCGCGATGACAGCGTGTTTGGAATTTTTGTACAATGGCACCCGGAAAGCATGAAAGACAAAGACCCCAATCATACCAACAGACTTTTTGGCGCTCTCATCAAAGCAGCGCGCATGCAAAAAGACCTGAGACAAGATCAGTAATACACGCAGCGGGTAATGTGGGTCGGCGACTGCCGGTATTTTGCTGCCTGACCGCGATTCCACAGCAGGTAGTCGAGGCCCTGAGAGGTAACCGTGCTTCCGGCATCGGCGAAAGCACGACGTAGCAGCTCAACTGCATGCACAGCACAGGCTCTTATCTCGACCTCTTCTCGCGATCCCGAAGCAAGGGGGCGTTCTGCTGCAATTGCATTCTGCAAGTCTGACCGATATGACAGCAGACCATCAGTCAGCAGCACGTGTGGCACCAGGTTGTCTGCATATATAGTCAGGTCAGCTATATCATCAAATCTGCCATAACCTTCGCCGGAAAAAGCAATATGAAGATCTGAAGCGGTTATTTGAGCGCGTTTTAACAGACAGACCCTCTGACCGGCTACTTCAAAAACATCGCGATAAAATGGCATCGCCAGCAGCTGTTCGACCAGACGACCGGCTGAAAAACCGGCAGACTCGATAAAGCAGACAAAACTGCCACCATACTGGCTGTCAAGAAGCCTGCCCAGCTCGTTCAACCCTTCGGCAAACAGTCGCATCAGCTCTGCAACCAGCGCATTTTCAGGGTTCTGATCGAAAATACGGCAACATGCCGCAACATCGACAGCGCGCAACCAGGCCGCAGAAAAGCCGCCGACTCTGGTTGATTCGGCCTTCAGCCGCGATGCCACCGTAAAATATCCGGTTTTACCTTGATCGAGTCTTAACGAGCCAAAATAGCCCGAGCCAAAATTTATGCTGTCGAGAGTGATAAAATAGGCCAGAGTAGCCTTGGCATCGCCACAGAAATGGTTTTCTGTTTCCATTACCGGGTTAAGCGCAACCTCGACTGGCAAATTTCGAGAATATTCAGGCAAAAAGCTATGATTTATCTGCACGAACTCGGCACGGCCGGCCAGATACTCACATGAAGAACGTATTTCGTCAAATACTGACACTCTACAAGCCTCAAAATCAGCGGAATAAGAACAAAAGCTAACTGTATCAGATATCACCGCCAAATTCTACTGTGGCATGGCAGGCTTGTCTGTGGTATTTTGACGCCTAAGCCAATCAGAGGAGAATATATGAGTCAGAAAGACAGGCTGTCACCCAAAGCCTACGAGGCAATCGACGGCAAGGATTACCCAAGTTTTGTTCCGGCCAGTGAAACACCGCTCGAGTTCACTCTCAAAGCGGTTGTCATCGGCATCATAATCGGTTCGGTGTTTGGTGCCGCCAACGCTTATCTCGGCTTGAAAGTCGGGCTTACCGTTTCCGCTTCGATACCAGCGGCGGTAATGGCGGTCGCGATT
>PGYA01000122.1 GCA_002839435.1 Candidatus Riflebacteria bacterium HGW-Riflebacteria-2
CCTCGCCATGCGGGCCTCCGCCTGCACGACCGCGATGAAGATCCCCACACCTCCCGCGGCGAAGAGGAAGAGGAACGGACCCGCGAGGCCCACGGCCGCCCCCACGAGCGTCAGCAACACGAAGCTGTCTCGCTTGAACAGCGGCGAGATCGCGTCGAGCGCCCGCGCCCCAGGCCCCTTGCCCACCTCGCCCGAGCTCGGCGCCTTGCCGATCCCGAGCGGGTACTTCAGCAAATCCCCCGACCCAATCTTGATCAGGTAGCGATACTCGATCGCGCTCGTGATCACGCCGCACCCAACCACCACCGCACCCGCCACGAGATACACCCACGAACCCGACACCGCGTGCAACCCCCACGCAAGCCCCGCGAAAAAACCGTAGTTCGTCAGATCGTCCCCCACCGTGTCGAACCACTCCCCAACGTGCGACCCCCGGTACGTCACCCGCGATAGCTCCCCATCGCACCCATCGAGCACGCTCTGCGCCTGAAATAGAAAGGCCCCCACGAGCACATGCCCGTAGGTGCCGCGTGAAGCCAGGTACGCTCCGAACAGACCCACCGCCAGGATCGCCACGGACAGCTGGTTCGGACGGATCGGCAGGTACGTGAGCCAGCGCGTCAGGAACAACGAGATGTACCGGTTCAGATACGTCGATGTCCACCCGTCCTGCGGTTTGCGCAGGGACCGCAGCAGCGCGCGCTCCGCTCGGGAACGCGAGCTGCGGTCTTGCACGAGGACCGGATCGAAACCGAACGGAGGGTCGAACGTGTGGGGGGACGCCAGCAGGTCGCGCACCCCCGTCGCACCGCTCGCCGCCAGGTCCTTGAGCAGGTCGCGGTGCACCACGAGGTTCCAGGGCACGTCGACGCGCAACGTGGCCCCTTCGTCCGAGCCGGCCACGCGCACGGGGAGGCGGAGCCGCCCGTCCTTCAGCAGGGGCAGGAGAAAGGCCGCATCCGGCGAGACTTCCACCGCGCTCGCCCCGCCCGCTTGGGCAGCCAAGGCCATACGCAGCGCGAGCGTGAGGCCGCACACCTTGCGCTCAGGGGGGAAACCCTGCTCGGCACCCGAAAAAGGCAGCAGCCTCAGCAGCCACGTCATCGCAGCCGGTGTACAACAACACGCATGAGAAATCTCGCTGTCTGCACTCGAGCGGCCGTGATGGGTTGCGCTGTGCTGGCGCTTTGCGCCTGTGGGGGTGAGGGCGACGACGCCGGAAGCTCGGGCCCCAAGGGTCCGTCCTCCTCGCTGTTCCTGGTCCCCAGCTCCCTCGACGCCCTCGCCGCCGAAGCATGGTTCGATCACCCCTGGCCCAGCGACTTCCGGCGCGACCCCGACGGCGCCGTCCATATCACGGGATACTACAACCCGAGATCCGTCGTGCTCATCAAGACCTACCTCACGGCCATGGCCAAAGCGATCGACGGGTTCTCTCCCGTGGCGGCCGGGTACCTGCGATTCACAGGCCCGATCGAGCCGGCCACGCTGCCCGCCAACCCCAGCGAGGCGACATCGTCCGATGCGTCCGTGCAGCTGATCGACGTGGACGAAGCGTCCCCGGAGCGCGGACAGCGCAAGCGGGTGACACTGCACTGGAGGCTCGAGGAAGGGGCATGGTGGCGCCCGTACACGCTCGCCTTCATGCCGACCATGGGCTTTCCCCTGCGCCCGTCCACGCGCTACGCCTTGGTCGTCACGAACGACGTCACGGCGTCGGACGGCTCACGCATCGGCGTGGCGCCGGAGCTTCGCCAAGTGCTTGGGATCGATGCCCCGACGGGGGCCACCCAGGGGTTGCGCGACCGCTGGGCCCCGGCGGTGACGGCCCTCGAGCAGGCGGGCGTGGACAGGGCTCGCATCGTTCACTTGACCGTGTTCACGACCTCGGACCCCACCAAGGAAGCAATGCTGTTTGCGGATCACGCGCGGTCGCGGCAGCCCGCTCCCACGGTCGACGATGCGTGGGCGTTGAAGGAGCAGACCACGGAATACGACGTGTACGAGGGGAGCTTCGGCCCCTCTCCGGACTATCAGCGAGGCGAGCCGCCGTTCGAATACGTGGGGGGAGGGTTCGAGGTGGACGCGCAGGGGGTCCCGGTCGTGCAGCGCGAGTTTCACGCGCGCTTTGCGCTGGCGGTGCCGAAGGCTTCCACGTGCCCGATGCCGGCCGACGGTTACCCGGTCGTGATGTACGCGCACGGCACGGGGGGGGACTACCGGTCGGTGCTGGGAGCCACGGGCAAGTCCCTCGCGCTGCGTTGCATGGCCGCCATGGGCGTCGATCAGATCATGCACCCGGGGAGGCTGCCTGAGGGCAAGTGGGTCCCGGAGCTCTTGTTCTTCAACGTGCAGAACCCCGACGCGATGCGAACGAACATCCGACAGTCCGCGATCGACGAGGTGGTGCGGGCGCGGCTGATCCGAGAGAGCGGGATCGACGTGCCGGCATCGGTGT
>PGYA01000071.1 GCA_002839435.1 Candidatus Riflebacteria bacterium HGW-Riflebacteria-2
GGCACAGGGCCGAAGGCAACCAGACCAACTCTTCTTTTTTGTCTTTTTCGGCCTGCTTTTTTGCCTGCTTTCATGAGTTTAACGCCTGTCGTGACCGGACGCCGAGTGACGGCAACGCCAAACGAGGGAATCGGAGCTGGCGCAAAAGTTGCGATTTTTTCGCAACTTTTTGTGACAGCTTCGACGTTCCGCGTCGACGCACTTGTTATGCGGCTTTTTGGTTCTTTATTTTCTTTTCAGGTTTTTTATTTTTCTGCGAATAAAATTCTAGCAGCTCATTATCAGACATAGATTTGGTCTCAAGATATAGATTATCTCGTATTTTTCGAACCATATCCACGCATTGTACATTAGTCTTTTTCATTTCTTGCAACCTCCATCGGGGAGTAAATCTGAATCTGTCTGTATCCAAGCTCAATGTTTGCAGAGTTGTAAAGCAGAATCTTGTCAAATCTTACAATATGCTTAAAGTTCCAGCTGACCAGAACATCAGCATTTGCATAAGTAGCAATAGCAATATGAAGGAGGTCGTTAGCAAATTTTGGCTTTAAAATAGCCTTCGTCAAATAGGCATTCCGAATCTCAAGAATTTCTTGGTTGAGTTGAATGATCTCGGGTTCCAGTTTGAGGAAATCTTCAAACTTCTTCTGAACCTCGGCCGGCGCAAATTCAATTTCCTTTTCAACTACTGCCGATGTCAGCGGAACAAGAATCTTGTCTTCAAAATTTTTGAAGAGCACATTTGACCACTTCTCAAATTCTGGATCGAAGCAGCCACCAATTACAGATGTATCAACATATACCCTGATCTTCTTCACATTTTACCCCTTGAAGCATCTCAATCACTATTATATCAGAAACCTTGTTTGTTCGCATTTTGTCGCATAACGCCAGTCGTGACCGGAAATGTGACCGGAAATGAGAGACGGGCGCGGGGCTTGCTCCGCAAGACCCGTGACAGGCCTCATTTTCCGCGTCTACGCGATTGTTAGAGTGCTTTTTTATTTGGACTTTCTTCTTTCTAGAAGGATCACAAAACTCTTAAGTAAGCTTCTCTTGGATTCTAATTCGAACTAAACCTGGCTTCGAGATATGAGATTTTGGATAATTAGATTTTTAATCAAAAGCCTTTGGGCAAAGTGCAGAATGTCCTTGTCATCGAGAAACAATTGAATAAGTCGCTATGCTACTAGTTGAAGCAAAGAATCAATTTCAAGTAAAGTTGCTTCCTCAAAGTTTCCGCATCGTATAAATCCTATTGCCTCATGTATCTGTTCGCAAAAAGGGGTTAGACTCTCAATAAGATTGACAAAATGTTTCACTTTAGCCTTGTCACTGTCTTTTGCCGCTAAGTGTAGTTTCAAGACGAGAGATAAATAATTCTGATTGTAATCAACAATTTCGGGGATTTTTACAATCAAATTTTGTGCTTCTTTGATTTGATTGCTTCTTAAAAAATACACCACTGCACTCATTCGAGAGACTGCTAGATCGTCATTACAATTAATTGCTTTTGGCAATTCCTCCAATAAATTTGTTCTAGCCTGCTCAAATGAATTGATTTTCAACAACAACAAACCTGAAAAAAAGTATCTTAACCACTTTCTCAAAGAATTCTCCGAATAATTTTGTGAAAAATCTTCTAAGCCTTCACTGGGTTTCCCAATCAATCCTAGCAAAGCTCCGCGTGTAAATCTTGCTTCAGAAGAAAATGGAAACTCAAGTGCTACTTGATCTGAAATTTCAAAAGCTTCCGCTAAGCGACCAAGATTCTTTAGGATTCTGCATTTGGTCAATCTGTATACTAATCCGTCCTTAGGAGGGAAACTAGATTCATTTATTATGGACTCATATGAAGCCAAGGCTTGTTGAAGGTGCCCCTGGCTTTTTTCAATTTCCGCCAAACCAACGCGTGCTCTGATTTCTGAAGGAGCAAATTTCACAGGATTTTGATGAGCCAACTTAATCAAATTGATATAACCGGATCTTGCTTCCTCGAAATTCCCAGTTTTTCGAAGGATATCAGCAATGGCTGTGTTAATTTCTGGTTCACTTTCCCAGTTTGGCAAACTCTTATAAATGCGAATTGCCTCTTCGTATCTACCCATTTGGGAATAAACATCTGCGATTCCAGAATTCGCCATGGCCCAATCACCGTGTTCTTTGGCAAGAGTAAGGATTTCAATCGCTTCTTCATATTTTCCAAGTCGCTTAAAATGGTCTCCAAGTTGAATCATTGTCCATGTGTCTGAAGGCCCTAGTTCTCTAGCTTTTTCTAAACAAATATACTCAAAGTCAAATCTAAATAGGTCGGCACTTTTTTGGGCAATGTTACAAAGAGACTTTACGACAAAAGAACTGTTTTTATTAAAAGAAGTTTGCTCTTGAATCAATTGAAGCAAGTATTTCTCACCAAGATCATCACGACCCTCTGAGATAGAATCAATAATAGAGCTAATTTGTTTGTGAGCTTTTAAAAATGCAGCACGCGAATCAATTCTTTTTTTCGAGTAAGTAGGCAAGCGATTTTCATTTTCATCGCTTTGTAGAGTTATTTTCTCATTTGCCTGCTCGTAAGGAAAAAGTCGTGAACAAAGTTCTTTGCCAATTCTATTCGCCGCACCGATGGCTAATGGCGATTTAAAAGAAAATGTAAGTTGATGCCAAATGCCTAAAAAATCTTTTCCGCCTATTGAGCACAAAAGAGACTTAAAATCACAATTCTCGTTTATTCTATTCCAGACAAAGCTTTTTTGTTGAGAAAAAGGCAAAAATAGTTCATCCGGCAGGCTTAACCATTTTTCAACAAATTTATTGAGCCAAGGCTGATAGTTCAATAGATCATCCAAGATTGCTCCCACAACACCGTGCCCCAGAGACAAAGCTCTTTCTATAGGCTTATGGAGGCATTCAGGTTCCACCAAAGGCGCTATTAAAAGCTGATCAAGAACATCATCTGGGCTGGCATCTGAAATAAGCATTTCTTCTACATGTTCAAAAATTGATTTCTCTAGTTCTTCATCTAAACCCTCAATTATCAGCTGAACATATGAAGTTGCCCTAGCAACCCAATATTTCGAACTTGCTAACTTCAATAAATTTTCGGAATTTTCAGATTCTATTTCATACCAATCGTCTTCTGGCACAAAGCTATGAAAAAAGTTGTATTTATCTAGAAGCTTATTGTTTACAAGGTCGTAGGTCAGGGAAGAAGAAATATCTTCCTGTGGGATTAAAAAAATTCCTGACGTTTTTGACAGATGACCAATCATCTTTTTTCCTTAAGCTTTTCCAATCTTGACATGCCAGCCTCTATATCCAATTTTTCCAATCGACCTAACTTTTTATTGGGTGCTGGCATTGCATTTTCAATGCTAGAGTAATTAATTGAGCCATAAATATGGGCCTCAATAAAATCATCCAAATTCCTGTCTTTCCCGTTTGTCAGAAAAAAAACATTTTCCCAGTCAGTTTCCTTTTGCCCCTTCTCAATAAATCGTTCCAATTTAACTAACGCGAGCAAGTGCTTGGTTCTCCATGTTGCCCAATTGCCAACTGGTCGACCAGATAGAATATTATGCTTTTCGACAAAACGATAGGAATTTTCTTCTAAGAAGGAAGTCCTTTTCTCTATTGTTACTGGTCTTAAAAGACAAAAAACATCCCCATAAGTTGGTAGGCCTTCTTTGTTTAACGATAAAACGCCATAAGCGATTTTATTGTTGTAGCTACCAAACAAACAGCCACTTATTGCATGACGAAGATTATCGAACTGAGCCCCTCTTGAAGAAATTTCACTAGCTTGAACAAGCTGCTCATAGTTACGATAAATTTTATTTGGGGTTTTTATTAAATCACGAAAAATGCCAGCAGGCATAGAAATAACAACACCTGATTTCTTTTTTATATGCTTTCTGAATTCTTGAAATTCCTTATAACAGCCACGAGATTTTGCAGATTTTCTGGCCAAAAGGAATCTCTCAATTAAGGCATTCACATTCTCTGAGGAGTCCGAAAATCTGACATTTGGAAAGCCTACATGATTACTGCAAGCTGGGCAGGTTTCATCGTTTTCCGAGTATTTCGACTCGCAATTACAACAAATCCCTGTATTAGGACTTCCTTTTGAAGTCATTATCATGTCCTTTCCGTTTTTAAGAGAAGGAGCCCCGCAGTCCATTTTGACAGTATAGAAGATTTGAATGAAAAGTGCAACAATCAAAGAAGTGTGATTTGATCGCTGTTTTACTCAATGCCTTTATGAGTTAGGTCTTATGAAACAATATTCACCTATTGATGTTAAGATTGAACTAGCAAATTGGACAATTGGATTTGAGTGTCTTTTTGCCAGCTTCGGAATCTTTTGAATATTCTAGATTCCTAGTTATTTGCAATTTCTGTCACTCTAACGCGACAGATGTTGAGCAGATTCTGCCTGAATTCGGACTGCCTGTCAAGGCAGGCCGTATTCAGGTGGAATTCTGCTCCAACGGCTTGTTAGCCGCGCTAACAGATATTAGACGTAATTTTTTATATTCGGTATTATGTAATAAGATTTTATTCACTTATATATATTCCGTATAGTATAATATTCTTAAAGTTAGGATTAAGTCGTTGCAGCGCATTTGTAAAAAAATCATACTGTAAGGATAGATTCATGGACAACCTGATTCCTGAACTCAACACAAACGCGATCTGGGAACGCATGAAATCTCTGCTTGAAGAACGAAAAACAAATCCAACTGCCATTCCCTGGATGATTAACTGGGTAAAATCCTTTGCCAGAGAACTTAACGGTAGGCCACTCAAAGATGCTCGACCAGAAGATGTCAGGGGCTTTATCGATAAACTCAATGCTAACACTTCTATTAAACTTTATCAAATCAAACAGGCAAACGAGGCCTTGCTCATTCTCTTTTCCGAAATTTTACCCTGTGATTGGATCGGCAACTGGCCGGTAAAAGCCGATTTTACAACCACAAGTCCGTCTGAAAGCTCTTCAAATTCCAGCAGTAGTTTAACTATATACAAGCTGCACCCCGAAGAGTGCGCCAGTCTCCACGCCGACCTCTTTGAAAAGTTGAGAAACGTGGTGAGAACCCTGCATTACTCAGTGCGCACCGAAAAAGCATACTCTGACTGGGTTAAAAGATTTCTCGCTTTTCACCACCCCATAGCTCCTCAAAAACTATCCAGCCACCATATCTCTGAATTTCTTGAGTTTCTCGCGGTGCAGCGGCATGTCTCTGCCAGCACCCAGAACCAGACCCTTAACGCCCTTTCTTTCTTCTTCAAGAATGTCCTGAACATTGACATTACCGACCAGCTAAACTTCGCCAGAGCCAAGAAACCACTGCGACTGCCGGTTGTTCTTTCCAGAGAGCAGGTGAAAGATCTCCTTGCCAGGCTTGAAGGAATTTATGCTCTGCTTGCCGGAATCACCTACGGAACAGGTATGCGACTCATGGAATGCCTGCGCCTGAGAGTCAAAGACATCAATTTTTCCGGCAATGCAATCATTGTCCGCCAAGGAAAGGGCGCAAAGGACCGCGTGACGCCATTGCCTGCGAAATACAAGGAAGCGCTCAGATGCCAGCTCGAGTCGGCCGAAAAACTCCACAGGGAAGATCTCGCCCGCGGCCTGGGGGAAACCTCTCTGCCGGATGCCCTTGCCACCAAATACCCTTCGGCCGCTAAAGAATGGCCATGGCAGTATGCATTCCCCTCTGACAGACTGTCGGTCGACCCGAGTTCAAACACAGTGCGAAGACATCATATTCATGAAAATTCTTTTCAGAAAGCCGTAAAAAAGGCAGCTCAAAGTGCCGGACTGCCGTCGGGTGTAAGCATTCATACCTTACGCCACTCGTTTGCAACTCACCTGCTGGAAGCTGGCTATGACATCAGAACTGTTCAGGAACTTCTTGGCCATTCTGATGTCTCGACGACCATGATTTATACCCACGTTCTCAATCGGCCAGGCATAAAAATAAAGAGCCCTGTTGATGATTTCTAGGCCCGGTGCGAGCAATTCGGATACTGGAAGTATCTTGTCAGCAGATTTTTCTCAGGAGTCAGGCTTTTTTGAGGGCCTTTTCAAGAGCTTTGACTACGGTCTTAAGCGCTTTGATACGGGCAAAATACTTGTCGTTGGCCTCGATTATTGTCCACGGGGCGTAACTGGTTGAGCAGTTAGCCAGCATGTCATTGATCGCGGATTCGTATTTTGGCCATTTTTCGCGGTTGCGCCAGTCTTCTTCGGTGATCTTCCAGCTTTTCCATGGTGTGTTTTCACGTTCTTTAAAGCGCTTCAGCTGCTCGTCCTGGTCGATGTGCAGCCAGAACTTGACCACCACCGCGCCAAAATCGGCAAGATGCGCTTCGAACTCGTTTATTTCGCGATAGGCGCGGCGCCATTCAGTTTCAGTGCAGAACCCTTCGACGCGTTCAACTAGAATGCGGCCATACCAGGTTCGGTCAAAAATCGTAATGTGACCGGCTTTGGGCATTTCTCTGGCAAAACGCCACAGATAATGCCTGGCTAGCTCTTCCTTGGTCGGAGCGGCGATTGGAATAACCTCGTAACCGCGTGGGTCGAGATTTTCGGTCAGGCGCTTGATGTTGCCGCCCTTGCCGGCCGCATCCATGCCTTCGTAGGCAATAACGCAGGGTATGCGGTGAATGTAAATTTCGTGCTCGAGGTCGCGTATTCGCTTCTGATAGGTTTCAAGCTCTTTGCGATAGGTTTTTTCGTCAAGGGTCTGCGACAGATCAAGTGCAGATAATACTGTGACATTTCTCGGAGTGAGCTTGGTTGCCTTGGTCGATGTTTTTTTGACAGTGGCCTGGTGCTGCTTGATTGCGTTTTCCCAGGCTTGTGCCAGGGCTTCAAAGACCTTTGTCGTGGCATAACGTCTGTCGTGCGCCTCGATGATTATCCAGGGCGCCTGGCTGGTGTTGGTTTTTTCGAGCATTTCTTCAGCGGCTTCAATATATTGATTGTAAGCACGATGCTGCTTGATTTCTTCCTTGCCAATTTTCCACGATAGCGACGGGTTCTTTCTGGTTTCCTTGAATCTTTTGGCCTGCTCTTTCTTGGAGATATGAAACCAGAACTTGATCAGGACGACGCCGGCATCTATCTGCTGGCGTTCAAAGGCGAGAATCTCGTTAAAGGCTTGCTGGCATTGTTTCTTCGAGACCTTGTCGGTTACCCGGTCAGTCAGAACGCGATCATACCAGCTTTTGTCAAAAATGCCGAGACGGCCTTTCTCTGGGAGATTCTTCCAGAATCTGATCAGAAAAGGAAACATCGATTCTTCAAGCGTCGCCGGATGAATCGGGTGCACCTTGAAACCGCGCGGGTCAAGTGGCAGCATCAGCTTGTTGATGATTGTACCCTTGCCGGCAGCCTCAAGCCCTTCAAAAACTAACGCAGTGGCGATGCCGAGTTCGCGAGTTTTCTGCTGCAACTCGGTAAGACGGCGCTCGAGGTCGTCGGTGAGTTTTTTATATTCTTCTTTTTCCATCTTTTTGCCAAGATCAACCATTTCAAGCATATTTATTCTCCTTTTCAGACCCTGTATTCAAGGCTCATCCGTTAATTCTGTATCTCTGTGCTGTAGCATCCGGCCGCCCGATAAATCATTACGACAACTATACCATAATCCCTGCTGTGTACATAATTCTGTGGTTTCTATGCGGTCATCTGTTTCATTCTGGCGGTTTGACAATTGCTGGTTAAGATAGTAGATTGGGGCTGTTCTTCTGCATACCGGTTCTGGTGGAGCAGGCGATGGCGAATGCGAATTCCCGGCAACTTTCAGATCCCTGCGCGGGCGATGCTGCGCTTAACAGCTTCGCTGAGAAGTTTTCTCATCTCAATGTGCAGACGGCGCTTATCAGAAGCGCCATGTTCATCGGTCGTGGTTTGAATTTCGATGAGAATCACGCGCTGCAGGTGACAATGCTTTCTCAAATTATCTTTGACGCGACAACTACGTTACATGGCCTGGCCGCCGGTGATCGCCAGATACTTATTATTGGCGCAATGTTGCATGATATTGGAACCTGCGCTGGAATGCGTGGTCATCACAAGAATTCATGCAGTCTCATTATGAAATCAGCGATTCCGGGTATATCACACGAAGATATGTTGCTGGCCGCTCTTGTTGCCAGATACCATCGCAAGAGTGAGCCTAAGGAAAAGCATGAATTTTATTCGCATCTCTCAGATAGTGATAAAAACAGGGTGTCAGCTCTGGCGGCAATACTTCGTATCGCCGATGTTCTAGATCGCAACCACCTGCAGCAGGTTGGTGAATTTACTCTGGATTCTGACACCAAGACGGTAACCTTTTTGTTGCCTGGTTCTATAAGGTCTGGTATCGATCTGCCGGCATTTGAAAAAAAATCTCGCCTTTTTACAAAGGTATTTGGACGCATGGTAAAAATATGCTGAAAGAGGGTGTTTAATGAGGTATTACTGTGGTATTGATCTTGGCGGAACCAAGATATATTCAATTCTTTGCGACAACAGCGGCAAAATCGTCGCGCGAAAAAAGATTAAAACCGAGGCTGCTTTAGGTTTTGACACGGTCTTTGCTAATCTTGTCACCTGTTATGGCGAGCTGCTCAAAAAGGCTGAGATAGTCGATGATGACGTGGAAAAGATTGGACTTGCCGTTCCTTCTGCCGTTAACACCGCGACCGGCATGTTGCTCGATGCTTGTAATCTTGGCTGGAAAAATGTTCCGCTCGCTAGGCTGCTTTCTGAGCGTCTGAAAAAACCGGTTTTTATGGATAACGACGTTAATATGGGCGTCTTTGGCGAATATTCGTTTGGTGAAGCCAGCAAGTTTCGCAATGTCTACGGTATTTTTGCTGGTACCGGCGTTGGTGGCGGCCATATCAACAACGGTAGCATCAATCGTGGCAAAAACTTCACAGCTGGTGAAGTTGGTCATATGGTGGTAAAGATCGATGGTCCAGAATGCAACTGCGGCAGAAAAGGCTGTCTCGAAGCCATTGCCGGCAAGGCCGGCATTATCAAATACATGAAAAAACAAGAAGAGAAGAACGGTTTTAAAACCATGCTTTCAGAAATTTCGCCTGACTGGCGCACAATGGTTGGCTCTGCTGCTCTTAAGGAGTGCTATAAAAAAAAGGATGCCCTGGTTGTTAAAGCGATAAATCGCGCATCTGAGGCCCTTGGTATTGCCGCAGCCAATATTATCAATCTGATCGGTGTCGAAGCGTTGATTTTGGGTGGCGGTGTGATCGAAGAGATGGGTTCTCTGATGATGCCAGCCATTGTAGCAAACGCTAAGAAATACGCTATTGCCGGTGGGGCTGAGGGAGTAGGAATCATTGTTTCAAAGCTTGGTGACGATGCTGTTGCGCTTGGTGCTGCCTGGTATGCGGCGAAAGCATAACAGTCATGAGTGAGATCATCACAGTTATAGACATAGGTTCGAGCGCGATAAGAATGTGTATTGCCGAACACATCGGCAAGAAAATCAATCTGCTCGAAAATCTCAGTCATCCGGTTCCTCTCGGTAAGGATACCTTTCGTAGCGGTCGTCTGGCGCGGGAAACCATCAACAGCTGTATCGAGATTCTGCTTGATTACCGCAAGGTCATGCAGATGTTCAGGTCGCGTAATATAACAGCCTGTGCCACTACGGCGATTCGCGAGGCTGCCAATCGCGATATATTTATCGACAATGTCCGCAGTCAGACCGGTATCGAAGTAGAAGTCTATTCACCGGCACAAACTTCCTTTCTGCTTTCCGAACAGCTGAAAAAGAAGATCAAGACAAATCAGTGCTCGGCCGGTTTCAGCCTTGGCGCCGGACGTTCTGAGCTCATGGTGTTTTCGAAGGATGGCCTGATTTACAATGCTTCGCTCGACATCGGTTTCATGAAGATGAACCAGGAATTTCGCCGCAACCGTTATACCGACGAATATTACCCGGCATTTCTGGAAACTACAGTTGGTAACGAGTTGCGCCCTTTGCTGCCGGAATTTGCCAAATATGCGATTCAGTCGCTCTATGGAACCGGGCAGGAGCTGAGTGAGATTTTGTTCGTGCTGAACCGCAGGTTTGGCGGTGAGCCACGCAAAAGCCTGGTGTTGAAAGAGTTGTTGAAGCTCTATGGCGAGATCAAGGGTTATTCAACGGAAGAACTTTTTCACAAGCTTATGATCTCTTATGACAAGGCCGAGGGCATTATTGCAGCGCTGGTGACGGTCATACAGCTGATGCGCATGTTCAAGGCCTCAGAACTCAAGCTTTTCAGCTTGCCTCTTGGCGAGTGCCTGCTGGGAAATCTGGTTGCCAGAAAGAGTGAGCACTATACAGCTCAGCTTGCGACCGGTATCAGCAGCTATGTTGAGAATATTGGCAACGCGTTGTCGTTTGACGCTGTGCATGCACAGCATGTGGCTTCACTCGCTCTCGAAATCTTTGATGCTACCAGGCAGATACATCTTATGGGGCAAAGCGAGCGTAATTATCTGCTGGCGGCAGCAATGCTGCATGATATCGGCAACGTCATCGCAACCCGTGCCAGACACAAGCATTCGCAGTATATAGTGAATGCCCAGGATTTTCCTTTCTTCAACGACGAAGAGAAGGGAATTATCGCCAATGTCGTGCGCTATCACCGCAGTAGCTTGCCAAAGAAGACTCACCCCGAATTTATGGCGTTGTCGCACCCGGCTCGCATGACGGTCATGAAACTGGCTTCACTGCTGCGCATAGCCGATAGTCTCGAAAATTCGCAGCGCCAGAATATCAGAAAAATCCGCTTCGATTGTGATGAAGGCGGTATGATTATCATTATCGACTGTCTTGAAGAACCATTTTCGATCGAAAACTCATTTAATTCCCGAAAAGATCTTTTTGAGGACTTTTTTGGGATCAAGCTAAAACTGGTTGTTGAACGGACAAGAACATGAAAATCAAAAGATATCTCAACCGCGAACTAAGCTGGCTCGAATTCAATTCCCGCGTTCTAGAACAGGCGGCATATAAAGATACACCTTTGCTGGAGCGGCTTAAATTCATTGCGATTTTTTCGTCGAATCTGGACGAGTTTTTTATGGTGCGCGTTTCTGGTGTAATGTCGCAGATCAGGCTGGGCTATCGGGAACGCTACATTTCAGGGCATCGCCCCGAAGAGGTTTTTGAGCTGATAAACCGACGTATAGACAAGCTGGTTGAACATAAATATAAGCTGCTCAACAAAGAAATTTTACCTGCTGTCGAAAAAGAAGGCGTGTTCTTTTATACGGCAGCCACTTTGCCTGAAGATATGCTGTTGGAAGTGCGCGAAAAGTTTCTTAAAAAGTTTCTGATGATTCTGACGCCGATGGCAGTCGATCAGGCGCGACCCTTTCCTTTTATTCCGGGTAAAACCTTGAATCTGCTGGTTAAGCTGGCTGCCAACAAAGGCAAGTCGCAGCCTTTGTATGCGGTGGTTCCAGTGCCAGGTCGCGAAAGGTTCTTTGAAATAGCCGGCGGCAGCTATATTTATTGCGAAGAGCTGGTGCGCCTTTTTCTCAAAGATCTCTTCGAGGGCTACAAGCTGGAAAAGGCATGCGTGTTCAGAATAATACGCGATGCCGAGCTTTCATTCGACGAAGAAGAGGCGCGTGACCTGCTTTCTGCCATAGAAAGTGAGCTCAAAACGAGAGAACGTGGTTACCCGGTTCGGCTTGAAGTTGAAAAAAATGCTGCCGAAGAAATGGTCGCCTTTCTGCATGAGCGCTTCAGTCTCGGCACCGACCTGACAAGTTATATCGATGGACCACTCAATCCGGCGTCGTTTATGGAGTTTTACGGGGTTTACGACAATGCCAGACTGCGGGACGAAAAGATTGTGCCGGTTATGCCGCTGGAGTTTGCCGGCAGCCAGAGTACTTTTGCGGTTATCGCAGCTGGCGATCGTCTGCTGAATCTGCCTTACGAATCGTTTGGGCCTGTCGAAAAATTTGTTGAAGAAGCCAGCAAAGATCCTTCTGTGCTGGCGATCAAGCAGACTCTATATCGGACTTCCGGCAATTCGCCGATTATCAGGTCTTTAAAACGTGCTGCCAACAATGGCAAGCAGGTCACTGTCGTTGTCGAACTCAAGGCGAGATTTGACGAAGCCCAGAACATTTCGTGGGCGAGACAGCTTGAAGATGCTGGCTGCCATGTTTCTTATGGTCTGGTCGGGCTCAAGACACACTGCAAGATGACTCTGGTCGTGCGCGAAGAGTCGCGTGGAATCAAACGCTACATACACCTCTCGACTGGTAATTACAACGACAAGACCGCGCGTCTCTATACCGATATCGGTTATTTTTCATGCCGCAATTCTTTTGCTGCTGACATTGCCGGGGTGTTCAACTATCTCACCGGTTATTGCGAGCCGCCGCGGCGCAAGAAGATCATTTCGGCGCCTTTCGATATGCGCCAGTTCCTGCTTGACAAGATAGCTCAGGAGAGCAGTAATGCACTCTCAGGTCTGCGGGCTGAAATCGTTGCCAAAATGAATTCGCTTGTCGATCAGACCCTTATTGACGCTCTTTATGAGGCCTCAGCCGCCGGCGTTAAGATAACGCTGATAGTAAGGGGCATCTGTTGTCTGAATCCGGGCGTTCCTCGTCTGAGTGATAATATCAAGGTATTCAGCATTATCGACCGCTTCCTCGAGCATTCGCGTATCTTTTATTTTTACAACAACAAAAATCACGAACTCTACATGTCAAGCGCAGACTGGATGATTCGCAACCTCGATCGTCGTGTCGAAGTTCTTTTTCCGGTCGAGGACGAAGCGTTGAAAAAAGAGATTATATACCAGCTCGATATTCAGAGATCTGATAACACGACGCTGTGGGAAATGCAGACCGATGGCGAATACAGACGGCGCAAACCGGGAAAAAGCGCGCCTGTGCGCGCGCAATTTGCCATAGCCCAGTTTGAAGGCGAAAAAAACAGGGTTGAGCGTGTTCAAAAAGCAGCTTTGAAAAAGCGCAAATCACCATTTAAAAAGCGCCAGAAAAACTCTGGTAAATGATTTTGAACCGGACTGTAAAAGTTTTGTAATAAAGAGTAAGGTTATTGTTGGCACTATTTAAAATCAGGAGAGGTTGCCATGTTTAAAAAAATACTGTACACAGTTCTGCTCTTTGTCGTTCTGTCTTTTGTACCGGTTCAGGCTGTCGATCTTGAACCCATTCCGGCTGGTGCGGATCTGGTTGTTTTCGTGAACAATCATTCAGGGCTGCCGCTGGGGGATCTGCTCAAAGCTGCGCCGATTCCTGCGATGGCCCGTGAAAAGATCGATGAATTTTTTACTGCAACTGCCTTCAATCCGCTCACAGATATTTCACAGGCCCAGCTAATGCTGAAAAAAGGCGCTACGAAACGAGAAGACCATGCTTCTGTCGTTCTGACCGGGTCTTTCAATAAAGACAAGGTCATGGGTTTCATCAAGGACAAGATTGGTTCAGATGTGTTCGACGAAGAGACTATCGGCAAGCTTACGGTCTACAAATCCAAGGATGAAAAGGGCGGTCTTTGCTTTATCGATGCAACAAAGGTCGCTTTTGGTACTTTGCCGGCGTTGCGTGCTTATATTGATGCCCGCGATGGCAAAGAAATCAGCGGCGAATACAACGAGCTGAAACCACAAATGAGCGACAAGGCTTATGCTGTATTGATGATTGGCGGTCAGGAATTGCTCAAGAAGGAAATGGATAAAAACAAGGCCCGCCGCCTGGAACGTCTTGAAAAAGCACCGCGCGGCCCAAACCCGCTGGCAAAATGGTTGTCGGAATATCTCAGTGAGGGAGTTGAACCAAAAGGCATTTTTGTTCAGCTTCTTGACAGCAGGATTGAGGCTAAATTTCTCTACAGCCGAGGCAAAGAAAAGAACAATTCGGTTCAGGCCTCTATAGAAGTGAGTGACCCCAAAATTGCCATTTCAAAGATGTTTGGTGAATTTGTAAACATTCTGCCGCAGCTGCCGGCTCCAGAACCCAGAAAGAAACCCCGGGCCGAAAAAGCCCCCACCAAAAACAGGTGGTAAGCTTCTCATCGTTTAAGAATTCTGACGTCTTCTCTCGGTCATTCTGCGCGTAGCGAAGCGAAGTCGCAGAATCCATGTATTTGTAGACATCATGGATCCTGCGACTTCGCGCAGGATGACGACTTGCCAGAATGAGTTATCTTACAGTTCCGAGGCCGACTATCAGCAGAAAAAAGCCGAGCACAAAATAGAAAGCCCGGGTTCCGTTGCGACCGAACAGATTTATAAAGAATCTGGCTTTGTGGTTGTTCATGAAAAAGTCGAAATCCATATAGGAACAGATCATCGCGAACAGACCAACAACAATCGATATCAGGCTTTCTGGATTGTTCACAGGTTTATTCTCGCACCCTGGTCGTCGAAAAGATGCAGGTGTCCGGCATCAAGAGCCAGGCAGAGGCTGTCGCCGACTGGCTCGTCAGGTGTTCTTACCACGATCTGGCCCTGTTTGTGAAATGAATAAATCAGAAACTCGGGGCCGACGTTCTCTATTACATTAACCGGCAGAGCCAGATTCTGCTCGCCTTCTGTTATGACATAAAGCCTTTCGGGGCGCACTCCCAGGGTAATTTTTTTCAGATTCTTTGGCTTGAGCTTGCAAGCTGTCTCTGTCGGAAGCTTTATTTTGAGCGTGTCAGCCTGTAGATAAAGGCTGCCGTTTTCTTCGTTCAGATCGCCGGTGAGCATGTTCATGGTCGGTGACCCGATAAATCTGGCGACAAACTGGTTGATCGGCGCCCGGTAAATTTCGACTGGAGTTCCGACCTGCTGCAATACGCCATTGTTCATGATGGCAATTCTGTGGCCGAGAGTCATTGCTTCGAGCTGATCGTGTGTAACATAGATTGTTGTCACTCCCAGCTTTTTCTGTAGATCCTTGAGATGCGCTCGCATTTCGTTGCGCAGTTTGGCGTCGAGATTGCTCAATGGTTCGTCCATCAGGCAGACTTTGGGGTTACGCACTATGGCGCGGCCGATGGCCACACGCTGCCGTTGTCCGCCCGACAGTTCGGCAGGTTTTCGGTCGAGTAGATGGTCGATTTGCAACAGTGTTGCTGCTTCTTTAACCTTTGCCTGCATGACTTTGGGTGAAGGCACCTGCGGCAGATTGGTCAGTGGAAAAGCGATGTTGCCTTCGACTGTCATGTGTGGGTAGAGTGCATAACTCTGAAACACCATCGAAATATCGCGTTCGAACGGGCCGCTGAACTTACCGACCGAATCAGCGACAAGTTCCTGGTCAAAATATAGTTCACCGCCGCTCGGCTTTTCGAGTCCGGCCAGCAGGTTGAGCAGAGTGCTTTTGCCGCAGCCGGAAGGCCCGAGCAGCACAAAAAATTCGCCGGGTTCGATCTCGAGATCTATGCTTTTGAGCACGTCAACCTTGCCGCGAAAAGTAACAAAGCTTTTCGCCAGGCTTTTTATCGTGATTTTGGTGGCATTCATTCTGAGACCTCCAGATTAACCTTTTACGGCGCCGCCCATCAGGCCGGCTACTATATAGCGCTGGAAAATCAGGGTAAGAATTACCAGCGGCACTGAAGCGATCGCTGAAGCTGCCATCAGGTTGCCCCACGGAATTTCGCCGTGCAACCCCTGAAAGAGGGCGATTCCGACCGGCAGCGTTTGCGCGGTGTAGTCGATGGTCAGCATGATCGCGAAGAGAAATTCGTTGAAACAGGCAATGAATACAAGCAGCGCCGATGAGAATATACCGGGCAGCGCCAGCGGAAAGATGATTTTGTAAAGCACTTTCATGCGGCTGGCGCCATCGACTAGAGCGGCTTTGTCGAGATCCAGCGGAATCTGAGTAAAGTAGCTCATGTTGATCCAAAGCGCGATTGGGATTGTCCAGGCGATGTATGGCAGTATCAGTGCCATGTGCGAGTTGATCAGGCCGGCTTTTGAGAACATTTCGAAGAGATAACCAACGATACTGATCTGTGGAAACATCGACATGGCCAGAATCAGCAGTGGTACTACCGAGCGGCCGGGAAAGCGCATGCGCGAAACCGCGTAAGCGGCCATACTTGAAAACAGTGTGACGATAATGGCGGTAATAGTCGATATCCACAGGCTGTTCGACAGGTAGTCGAGAAAATGCAATGAATGCGCTGTCAGCACCTGACGGTAGTTACTTAGCGAATACTCAACCTGACCGGTTACCAGAAAATCGGCGCGGTCAGCCAGTGATATCCAGATCATCCAGATGAACGGGCCGAGCGTGAATGCCAGCAAAAACAGGCCGGTAGCAAAGATCAGACAGCTTCTGATGATTTCTTCTCTGGTCATTTGAGCTGCTCCGAAAACTTGCCAGCCTTCAGATAGACGAGCGTTATGGCGAAGGCGACAACGAAGGTGACGACTGAAACTGTCGAGCCCATTCCAAAATTGTCGTTGGCGAAGGCTTCAAAGCCTAGGTATGAAAGGGTTCTGGTCGAACCACCAGGCCCGCCGCCAGTGAGCACGTAGACGAGATCGAACATCCTCAGCGAGTCGATGGTTCTGAATATCAGTGATATTACGAGAACCGGCATCAGCATCGGCAGCGTGATCTTGTAGAAGCGCCTGAACAGTCCAGCGCCATCGACCTTCGCCTGCTGGTAGATGTCTTCAGGAATAGCCTGCAGGCCGGCCAGCAGTATCAGAACGACGAATGGCGTGGTTTTCCAGACATCAGCCAACACCAGTGCCGAGAAGGCGCCAAACTCGGTGCCCAGCCAGTTTATGCGCTCAGACACCAGTCCGCTGTTAACCACCAGGTAATTCATTATGCCGTAGGTATATTCGTAAATCAGTTGCCAGGTGCGTGCTGATACGATTGTTGGAATTGCCCATGGAATCAATATCACCACTCTGAGCAGGCCTCGCCCGGGAAACACTTCGTTGAGCAGCAGTGCAAACATCACGCCAAAAAAAGCCTCAAGCGTCACTGCCGCTACGGTGTAAGCCAGAGTAAAGCGCAGCGCCTGCCAGAAGTCCGGCGAACTGAGTAGATCAGTGTAATTTCGCAGCCCGACGAACTGTTCGGGCAGGTAGGAAACATCGAGAAACAGGCTGGTATAAAAGGTGCCCAGAACAGGCACCAGCACAAAGATACCCACAACCAGCAGCAGAGGTGCGATAAAAATCCAGGCGGTGCGAACCTCGCTTTTTTCGTATTGTTGCAGAAAATTATCTGATGCCATAGCTTTTTATCATCTCCTGCACTTCGCTTTGTGCCTTTTTCAGGGATTCTTCAGGGGTGGCACGGTTGGCCAGAGCAGCACTGACATGCTTCTGCAGAATCTGTGAAACATTTGAATAATAAGGAATGATCGGTCTTGGCACGGCATTGTTGAACACCTGTTTGAGATCTTTCAGCGCCGGATTGGCGGTAAGAACTTCTTCGTCTTCGTAAACATCGACTCGGCCAGGGTTCCAGCCGAGTTTGAGCGACAGTTTTTTTTGCACTGGTGCCGAAGTCAGATACTTTATCAGACTGGCAGCCTCGGGCTTTTTGTCTGAGAATTTTGACATGACGATGTGCCAGCCACCGAGCGTAGATGCACTTTTTCCGGTCATAAAGCCTGGTAGAGGTGCGATGCCGACCTTGCCCTTTACCGGGGAATCAACGGCATTATGCAGACCCCAGGCATACGGCCAGTTGCGCTCAAACATGGCGTTGCCGTTGTGAAAGTGCATTCTGACCTCTTCTTCTTTCATGTCGGTAAAGGTATTAGGCGGTGAAATCGGTTGTTTATGGATCAGCTCGTTCATGTAGCGCAGTGCCTCGATGTTGGCTGGCTGATCAATAACCGGTGTCGCGGTTCCGTTAAAAAAGCCGCCACCAGCCGAAGTGAAGAATTCAAGAGTATTGCAGATCAGCCCTTCATATTGCGCTCCCTGCCAGACATAACCCCAGAAGTTCGGATTTTGCTCGCGCTCAACTGGCACAATTTGCTCAGCCATCTGTCGCAGTTCTGACCAGGTCTGTGGCGGGCCGGCAAAGCCGTGTTTCTGCAACAGGTCGCGGCGAAAATAGAGCAGTCCGCCGTCAATATAAAGTGGCAAACCGATCAGCCGGTTTTCGTATGTATCAGCCAGTTTAATGATGCTGGCAAAATAATCCTCCCGGTTGATGCCATAGCTTTCAAGAGGTTCTAGCCAGTTAGATGCTGCAATCTGGCCAATCCAGGCAACGTCTAGCAGCATCACGTCGGGATCAGGTCGATGCCCACGCAGTGCCAGCAGTATACCCTGCTTGCGCTGAGTCGAGTCGGTTGACTGTCTGATCAATGCAACTTCGATACCAGTCTCAGCTGTAAACGAAGCAAGCAGCCCTTCAAAAAATGCGAGTTCGTTCGGCGCTCCACCGACCATGAAGGTCAGTCTTGGTTGTTCCTGGCATCCAGTCAGCAGCAGAACTAACACAAACAAAAACACGCCACTCAAAAAGAAAAGCATTTTCTGTTTCATGCTGCAATGGTATCGCAAATTTCAATGTACATAAAGCATTGATTTGCTGTGGTGGTGGCCGGCAGAATCAGGCCCAAACCGAGATAAGCCAGTTAATTACAAGTATGGCAATAACATAAGGAACTGGCCGGTAGATAATCGTCTCGATTCTTTTTGAATAACCCTGCGAGCCTTTTTTGAGCAGATACAATCGAAAAGGTATCTGTAGCGCTATTATCAGAAACAGCGGAATTCCAAGACGGTGATAGGCATACGACGCACGGAACTGGCCGTGTGTCAGAGCGGTAAAGCTGCGAATCAGGCCACAACCCGGGCAACTTTTCATAAAAAGAACCCGGTGCGGGCATACCGGCGGAATGCGCCAACTTCCGAGTGCAACCCGCTCCTCACCTGGGTAAGCAGGGGCAAGAAAAAAGGGCAGAATGACCATAACAGTTGCGAAAAATAGCTGAACCCACTGATGAGCGCGAAAGCGCTTTTCGAGGTCAACTATGCTTTCTGACTGCTCGTTCACCTTGTGCCTGCGCTGCTAAGAGCGCCAATAAACATTGATATTGCGCTGTATAACATAAGCTTTTTACCCTTGGGGTTTCCCTGAGCCGAATAGACAATACCCTGAATGAAAGCGATGATAGGGCAACACAGAACTCCTATCCAGTCGGTGGTAGAGAGTTCTACATTTTCTTCGTATGCTTTTGTATTGGTTTCACGGTCTTCATCACGTTGAAACTCGTTGCAGTGTTTGCATTTACGGGCACCGCGCATGATAGGTTCTTTGCACCAGCGACAGGGTACCATGTTGGTGCCACCAGGTGCTGCTGGTTTGGCCATCGCCCCGTTCATGTCGTCGAAGCCGCCGCCTGAAATACTGCTGCCGGGCTGAACGTGCGTAGAAGGCAGGGAGCTTGAACAGCTCGGACAACCGCCATTTTGCTTCCAGCACGAATCATGATTGATCGACTGGCAGGTCGGGCAGTTGTGAATGGGCTCGCCAAGATTTATTATTCTGGAGCATATGGCACAGGGTTGACCAGCCACGCGTTTATTGGCCTTCATGAGTTCAGGAAGTGTTTCTCCGCCAGGCATGCCGGTGCTCGCTCCAGTATGTGCTGCAGCCGGCGATCCAAAAGAAGGTCTGGGCGGCGGCGGCGGCGGAGCTGGCCGGCTGCTGCTTACCGGGCTAGCTTGCGAAGAGATAGGTACTGCGCTTTTGCATTGAGGACAGGTAATGAACTGTGACCGTCTTCCTTCCGGTATCTCAATTTCTTCACCACATTTTTTGCAGAAAACACTGGCCATTTCTCTCTCCGCCTTTCCGTAAACTGATAAGTTTTTAATATGAGCAAAAGAACAGAAAAATCAAGGTAAACATTTCGAACATCGGTAATCGTTGGTTTCGGCAACGAGCTTGATATGGTCGAGACAGGTCGCTTTTCCGCATATGGCGCAATCAACGCTGCAGTCATAGCAGCTTGAAACGCCACAGATATGGCATTTTACCGTGTGTGCCGGGCACAGGTCAACCTTGCATGACTGACATTTTGTGTGACAATGTACGCAGATAATCTGCTTGCAGACTGAGCAGATGCTGGTTACGCACTTCAGGCATATCTGTTGACCGCAGGCCGAACATTTCATGGCACAGTTCGCACATACTGGATGCTTCGAAGAGCAGACTATTATCTGCGAGCCTTTAACTTGAGTTCCGCAGTTGGCACAGCTCATCATGCTGTTTTCGTCGATCTGGCTGGCCTGGGTGTCTGAAAGTACCTTTTCACCTGCTTCGTAATAGGCGGAGAAGTCCATTTTGTCTACTGGAAATCTGTTGGCGTTTTTGCTCGCCCATTTGGCCGCTTCGCCGTTTAAGGGGCTTTTCAGATTATAACTCTGGAAGGCGAGCATTTCGCCAATGCGCACGATCAGGTGTGGTAACGATTCTCCGGCTGCCCAGTGGTCTCCGATACATATCGCGTGTGGCGCTATATTTGGGTGGAACACCGGTGTAAGCATGCGGCACTGCGGTGGCTGACGGGGATAGGAAGTAGTTAGATATATTTCGGCGATATGATTGTTCTTCACTGTTACCGAGCCATCCGGCTTCATCACCAGGCTGTTGACCAGAAATTCGATCTGGTATTTCTCAGGCGGGTTACCATTAGCAGCCTTGATCTGTATGCGGCCGCCCTCTTTGAAGGTATCAACAATTTTGGCGTAGTCTGATTGCAGTCGTTTGTGTCTGATGCTCATTCCTGATTTTCCTTCTCGGCCGGTAAAGTTAAGCCGGGTAAAGCCAGAACTTCAACCCATTCCGGCTCAAGCAGCTGAAAAAACTCATCAATTGCAATTGAAAAATTTAGGCCCTCAGTAACTGTTTTGGCATAAATCCAGGTGTTTACGCCAATAAGATAACCGTCAAGGTCATAGAGACCTCCACCAGAATTCCCATGGTTAAGGGGGGTCTGAATCTGAACAACGGTCAGGTCTCTGGTGCCAAAGTTGTTTTTTCGTAGGGCTGAAATTACCCCTTCAGTGTAAGTCCAGTTCAGGCCGACCGGGTTGCCAATGGCAAACACACGCTGACCCATTGAAAGAGATCTTCCTCGCTGGTATTTGAGAGTCGGTACAAAACCGGCCGGGGTGGTGACTCTTAGTAAGACCAGGTCGATCTTATCGGGGGCAAGCCAGATCGGGGTGCCCTTGACGGTTTCGCCGGAATAAAAGGTCACTTCAATGTCTCGCGCTATCTTTTCGAGTGCCTTAAGATTGGCGACGGTCGCGCCAAGACTGAGAACATGCGCATTAGTGAGAATGTAGGTGAAATTGTCGCGGTTGCAGAGAGTGATGCCGGAACCGGTGCCGGCTCTGAGACCCGATCCGGATTTAATGTGAACATTGGCCATAAGCGGGCCTCTGATTCCGGGTGCCGCAGTGCGAATGGTGTCGCCAACCTGCTTCATGTCAAGTTTGAAGCTCTCGCCCGGGCCTTCTGAAGAATTCAGCAGTGGGTAAATCGTCAGTATCATGGCGAGAATCCCGCCACCCATGCCGACAAATGAGAACAGCAGACCTTTTTTACCACTGTTATTCTGAAAGGTGGCGGCAGAAAGAGCGCCCAGCAGAATTGAAAGAATACAACCACCAGCCGCAATAAGAAAATATCCCATCTGGCCTTCGGCGGATGTTTCCGTCGTCAGATTGATGAGGCTGGCTGTGAGAGCCCCAATGCCAAGTACCAGAGCGACAATCGAAAGAGGGGCCCAGCCGGTTTCTTTTCTTTTTTCGATTTCGTGGGCGATGGCAGCTGTACCGTGTCGAGCATGTTTGGGGAGTTCCTTGAGAGATTCGAGGTCATTTTTGGTAATTACAATATCTACTGAATCGCTGGCAAAAGTTCTTGAATTGCCAGTCTGGCAGTGGTAACTGCCGCAACCCTGACGTTGCCAGCAGATTTCGTGATTGAGAGAGCCACATTTGTTACAGATTACGGCGTTTTCGCCTTCCTGGATCGGCTGCAGACATGCCGGGCAGGTTGTGCCTGCTCTGAGACTATCAACTATTAACAGGTCACCTTGGTTTTGTGTGTTCATGAAAATACCATCGAGTATAGTATAAAGACTGCTGCAATAGCAGCCCAGAGTGTGGAAATCGCCAGCGATGCGTAAAACAGAACCTTGAGCGTCGGCGGCAAACGCTTGGCACGGAAGTTCCAGCTGTCGGTAAAGGCAGCAATAAGGTTTATCGGTAACATTATGAAGAACAGGCAGCCGAGAGTACTGAGTATGAATTGAGTGATTACAGTAGTTTTGATTTTGTGCATCTCTTTTTCATCATATTCCCGATCTCGCCATTCTTCCTTCGTCATCGGGCGTTCGGTTGGAAAAGAGGCCCGGCAGAACTTACAGACCAGTGCATTGGCAATAATGCTCGATCCACACTCCGGGCATTTTTTTTCGGCTGTCCAGCCGGGAGTGAAAATATCTTCCGGCACTGATTCTTTTATTGTTGGAACCGGTGCAGCAGTGCAGCCATAAGTTCCGCAACCGCCGATTTCTTTCCAGCAATCATAATGATAGGGCTGTGAGCAGACCGGACACAAAACGATGGTGTCGCTGCTCAGAATAGCGGTTCCACAGGTGGAGCAAAGTTTGCCAAGGTGCTCATCTGAAGGAGAGACCGGATTAACCTGAACTCTTACGCTTTTAGGTGCCGCTTTGCCCAGATTTCGTGCCCGGGAAGCAGGCGATATGGTATTCATGATCTGTCCTTCTGCTGGAATTCGAGAAGGCTTTCGCCAATAATTATTATGTCGCCCTTTTCAAGAATTTTTTTGGTAACCCGCTGAGAATTGACAAAAACTCCCTGTGGACTGCCCTTGTCGAGTATTTCGAATTTGCTGCCGAGTTGTCGCAGTTCGGCATGATGTGGTTCAACAGCCGGATCCTTGAAGATATAGACGTCGCATTTCGGAGAGCTTCCGATGATGGTGGGATTATGGTAGACGACGAACTGTTTGCCTCTGAGTGGGCCTGTTTTCATGATCAACCAGGCATCCTTGGTCAGATTCTCGATGAGGCCGATGAAAACCCCGACCATCATGCCTATGGTGCAGAAGCCGATCATGCGGCTGGCGCCACCGGAATCCTCAAAGCCCAGCTTGGTAAGCGAAAATCCGATCGGATCGAAGAGCAGGCCTCCCAGAAAACCACCAAGAAGGCCACCAACAAGACCGTTGAGCAACAACTTTTTTGATTTTAGTGCAACTCCCGGGCCGACACCCATGCCGGCGCCGACGATTGTCCAGGCTATGGCACGTGAACTGATAAGAATAAAGACAATTCCGGGTGTGAGAAAACCGAGAGGATTCGCGGGATCGATCTTTGGCGCGCTGGTCATGAAAAATGGCAGACCGATAGATTTGACAAGATTCATAACAAAACCGCCAAGCATGGTGCCGAAAATTCCCCAGAGAAAGCCGATACCAATACCGATACCGCCGCAACGCAACGCCTTTGTAAAGTTTCTCGACATGATACCTTCGATCAGGCCTACGAAAAGCCCGATCATGGCAGGTACAGCTACAAGCATTACCAGAAGCACAACGCCGCGTTCTTCTCTTGAGGTGGAGTCTGTAGCAAAAGGCTCAATGCTGGCCCAGGCCAGAAATGCTCCGGTAAGTCCGGCGGCGGCAGTATAGAACACCGGGTTCATCCAGAATGAGGTTTCAACTGGTGCGCGTTCAGCTGGAGACAACTGGCGTTTGGCAGCCTGTTGGGCCATCAGCATGTCTTCGACCTGTGGGTTACGCAGTTCTGATTTGGTTATTACTATGTTAACTTCTTCGGCCATGTCTTCCTCTCCTGTTGCGCAAGAGCGTTTTTCGTCAGAAAAACAGCCAGGGCAGTTTCTCTCTTAATCCTGGTTCCAGTCTTGGATCCAGTTGTATGATGTGCTTCACAAGTGGTTGTGCGTCACGAATACGGTTCATGTCAAGTGGTTGTGATGAAAGCGTAACGAGATATGGCATGATTTGAATTAGAATGCTTTCTGCCATCGCCTCTTTAAGCCGGTTGATTACCTGCTCTGACTGTTCCAGGTTATTGACTGTCTGACCTGACACAGACTCGAGTGCGTTGTGAACGCGGCTCCGCCGGTTTGCCGTAGCCGTGGCAATTTCGCTCATGCGCGCGACAACATCGTTAATATCTGCGGTAAAACTGGCTCTGATGGCGGCATATTCTTCTGAACCCTGCAGCAGGGTGTTGTATTTATCCGACAACGCTGCCACTTTTCCATGTAGAAGTCGAAACTCTTCTGCTGCTGCGGTATCAGCCGCCCAGGCTGCCAGCAGTTCTCGGGTTTCGGCACGCGCGGCAGTAAGGGCGGCATGATAAAAAGTGCTGCGCAGCGTGAGAAGCGACAGCGAAATGCCGATAAAAAAGGCAAGCGCAATCATCAGGTAAGGAGGTCTGGTGTAGCTTTGCAAGTCGGCTTTTTCGATTTTGACGACTGTCTGGCTGGAATTGTCGTCCTGCTGTTGTGGTGGTTCGACCATTGGCATTTTTTCGAAATTCTTTTCGCAACCAACCGGACCCTGTGTGAGTTTGCGCATTTCATCGCCAAC
>PGYA01000123.1 GCA_002839435.1 Candidatus Riflebacteria bacterium HGW-Riflebacteria-2
CTGCTGATTTAAAACAGAGTTTTATCTTTGTGCACGAAGAATTTTGACGTTGATTGACAGGTGACCTGTTCGAGAATACATTGATTGCATGAGTGCTGATAAAGTTGAAAAAATGTTCTGGCTGCTTGTCTTAGCCTGGTGTCTGCTCAGGATATTCTTGATGGGCAGTCAGTATCTCGGCGCAGGTGATCCGACAACACGCGATGCCGTGCTGCGATATTTCAGTGAGCAGGATATTGCTTCTGGTCGAGAATACGCTTTATACGGTTTCTGGTTTCGCGCCGTATTCGGGTTTTTGCTGGTAGGAGTTCTCACCGCACTTTTAAAATACGGTTTCTTTGCCGGGTTATGGCAACGCGTCGGTTCGTTTGCTGGAGAGGGCTTGCTGCGCCAGGATCTACTCTTCATATTAACCAGTTTGTTGCTTGTCGAAATGATTTCTTTTCCGGCCGCCATTTATCTGGGTTACTGGCGCGAGGCCGAAGCCGGGTTTGCCAACATCGGTTTATCTGGCTGGCTTGCGCGCTACGCCAAGTCTCTGTTAATCGGCGTTGGGCTGCAGACGGTTGCAATCGTATTGCTGCTGGCAGTGATGCGCTGGTTCCCGAATAAATGGCAGCTGGTAGTACCTTGTGTGATGGGCCTGTTTGCCTTGACTGTAACCTTGCTGGCGCCAGTTATCATAACGCCTTTATTTTACAAGCAGATTCCTCTGGCTGAAGGCAAGTTCAGGTCCGACCTTCTGGGGATGGCTGAACAGGCTGGCATGGAAGTCAGCGAGGTTTACGTTATTGATGAGAGCCGTTATTCAAAACACACCAACGCCTACTTCACCGGTGTTGGCAGGCACCGCCGTATAGTGCTTTATGACAATCTCATTAAAAGCCACACGCCAGAAGAAGCAGCACTGATTTTTGCACACGAAGCCGGGCACTGGAAATACAGTCATGTCGCCTGGGGTCTGAGTCTCGGCATCCTGGGCATGCTGGCCATTGCGTTGCTCTACAGCATTGCCTACCCGACAATCGCGCAGGTCGAGTGGTTTGGCTTGCGTGGTCTGGCAAGTGCTGCTAATCTGCCTTTTCTGCTGGTGCTGGTAATGCTGCTGCAGTTGTTCACCTCACCTGTTGAAAGCCAGATCAGCCAATACATGGAAAGACAGGCAGACCGGGTAGCCCTTGAGCTAACCGGTCTGCGTGATGTTTTTATCAGTGCCCAGGTCAGATTGTCGCGTGATAATCGCTCTGACCTTCTGCCTGCTCCAATAAGGGTGTTCTGGCTCTATTCACACCCTCCGGCAATCGAACGTATTCGCATGGCCGAAGAGTTTGCCCTGACTAAATAACGCTTTCCTGATTGTTGAGCGATAGAATCAGGCTGTCGAGGCCGAATTCTTTTTTGTAGCGGTTCGAAAAGTCGACAATCTTGACCACTTGATTGTTGAGATCCCATTTCGAGGTGTTGCCGCAAATCAGCTTGCATAGCGTGTTGTTGCGGGTGATCGGGCCTCTGGTTGCAACCTTTTTGAGGGCCAGGGAAAGCTCGGCGGCGCCACTTTCGATCCAGCGCGCAGCCAGTTCTGCCTTCGCCGGCTGGTCGTCAAGTGTTGGTAGAAACAGGCCAATGCTCTGATCAAACAGAATGTCGAGGCCCTGTTCGGTGCAGACCCTGGCGAGAGGATGCTCGGGACTGCTTTGCACCAGCAGTTGCTGTTCAGGGTCACGTTTTCCTTGAAGTTCTTTGCTGAACGGAATTTCAAAGCTGATGCGCTCGCGGTCTTTGTCGGTGATCAAGCTTTCCTGGGTAGTATCGCCAGTGGTGTGGTTTACGCCGAAAACGATTTTTTCAGGAGCTACTTTCCAGCCGCGGCGGGTTTCGTCAAAGTGGTCCATCAGGCCGGTTATCGATACGTTTTTGCTCGATATCAGATAGACAATTTTATCGCAGTTCTGCACGATTTCTTTGGTTACCTTGGTATACATCGAGCTCGAATCAACTACTACATATTCATAATGCTCAAGGATCGTCTGCATTAGAGAAAAAGTATGAAATTCCTTCAGTCTGATATCGGTTAAACCGTTTTCCTGTGGCAGAATGGTGAGCAGGCCACATGGCGCCTTAACTACATATTGCGACAGGTCCTTGATTTTTTCGCGGTCGACCAGTTCGTCGATGATGCGTGAGCGTTTCTCGACGCCGAGGCTTCGGGCAACACGTTCGTCACGCAGATTCGGGTCGAACAGCAGCACTTCCTGGCCGAGCTCTTTCTGCATGGCCATGGCAAGATTGCGGGCAAACAGGCTTTTTCCAGAAGATGTGTCAGGTCCGAGCACGGCGTAGACATTGTGCATTCTGGTCTGTGCCGCGCCAATATTGGTTTTAGAGAGGCGATTGCACAGAGTTTTAATTATGCTGAGTGAGACAGCCGGA
>PGYA01000072.1 GCA_002839435.1 Candidatus Riflebacteria bacterium HGW-Riflebacteria-2
GCCGCGCGAAAAAATTGCCTGGGTGCTGGGTTCGCATTACGTGCATCGTTTTGTTGCCGAAGCCAGTGGCACTCTTGTTGTATTGCCGAAAATCTGGGATGTCAACGCCAAGAAATGGCTGCCGGTCACCGATTATGGCTGGCGCTCCCGTTTCTGGCTCAAGCAGTGTGCCGGTTGTCATACCACCGGTTTCTCTGCCGAAAACGACAGTTTTGCCGAAGCCGGCGTTGGTTGTGAAGCCTGCCATGGTCCGGGCGTCAACCATGTGCGTACTGGTTCGCCTGAATATATCATGTCGATCAAAAAGCTGACGCCTGAACGCCAGGAAATGATCTGCGTTTCATGCCATACTTCAGGTATCGATAACAGCGGGCAATACCATTTTCCGGTCGGTTATCGGCCTGGCGACGATTTGACAAAGTTTTTCTCAGGCCTTACGCCTAAGCCCGGTCAGTCTTTCGAAAATTTCAGCGGCGACGAAACCTACGAAGACCGCCTCCGCCAGTGGGAATTTTTGCAGACCCGCCTGTTTCTTGCCAGTGGTCTGACCTGCGATTACTGCCAGAACTTCCGAAACGTAAAAACCGAAGATTCTGCCGAGTTTCTGACGCACAACCAGTATTGTCTGACCTGTCATACCGATATGCTCGACCACCCCGAAGAATCGCCGGGCACCAACTGTAACGTCTGTCACCAGCCGACCCGACACCTCAACGGCAACCTCTCAATTCACGACCACCGCTACAAATTCGAAAAATAAACACCCCCCGAAATCTGCCGATTACGCTGATTGCCGCAGATTTTTTCGTGCTCAGCAAAGCGGAAATCGTAATCGTAATCGCTTGTTCAATTTTTTTCTGTTGGGCTGGTACTGGTTGCATTATTGTGTTAAGCTTTTTGCACCATGCAGGTTCTGCTTGTATCAACTTTGCTCGCTTATGCGCTGGCAACCTTCTTTCGCGTTAAGGAAAGGGTGGCCGGTCGCCTCATGCCTTTGCATGCCAATCTGTCGTTCTGGCTCGGGCTGGTCTGTAACCTGGTTCTGGCGCTAGAAATCTTTGCGCTTGGCGAAAGTCACCTGCATTATCGCACTCTGTTCGTAGTTGGCGCGCTCAGCCTGTCGCTATCGACAGTTGCGATCGAGCGGGTGCTCAAGGAAACCTTTTTCAGCATTTTTACGCTGCCGGTCAGCTTTGTATTCATGGTGTGCTCGACCTTTGTCGATGGCAAACTGGCCGGGGCGCACTTCGCCCAGGGCTGGTTCGCCCTGCACCTGCTGCTGGCGATTCTCGGCGAGTGTTTTTTCATGATCGCCGCGGTTTCTTCCGTGACCTACCTTTTTGTCGTGCGCCGACTCAAACGCAAGAACCGCCTGCGCGCCGTCTTTTTCTTTCCGCCGCTGGCGCGCCTGGATGATCTGACTTTCAAACTCATCGTCTCGGGCACAGTTGTCTTCGCTGTCGGTCTTGCCGCCGGCCTCTATGGCAATCTCAGACATTTTGACGCGTTCGCGCCAGGCGGTAAACATATTTTTGCCGCTCTACTGCTGTTGTTCTATCTCGCTCTGGTCATCGCCAGACGCCCGCTCAAGCTGGCAGGAAACCGCCTCGCCATGCTTGCCGTTACCGGTTTTGTCTTTTCGCTTGGCCTGGTGTTTCTGCCCGACAACGAACTGCACTGGAAGCCGCTGCAGACAACAGTTCAGGAGGCAGCGAAATGAGATACATGCCGATATTTATCGATCTGGTCGGAAAACCGGTGCTGATTGTCGGGGCCGGTAAGGTTGCACTACGCCGTGCCAGGCAGTTGCTTGCGGCTGGCGCACGAGTGACCGTTGTCGCGCCGACTGCCGCGGCTGAATTCCACACACTTGCCGGAATTGAACTGTTAGAGCGGGCGGTGCAGATTGAAGACGTTTCGACTGCATATCGTCTGGTCGTTGTGGCGACTGATAATGATGATGTAAACGCTATGATTTCAGATGAATGCAGCGATCTGGGCATACTCTGCAACCGTTGTGACGATTTTACCGAAGGCAGTTTTGTCTGTGGCAGCACCTTGCAGCGCGGGCCGCTGACCTGCGCGACTATGGCCGGTGGCGTGCCTGAAATTGCAAAGTATATCAACAGCAGGATCGAAGGCCTGCTGCGCCCGGGGCTGATCACGCTGGCGGAACTGCTGGTTGAGCTGCGCCCGGCAATAAAAGCCGCCCGGCCCGGGCAGACCCGCGATATCATCGCCGGTCTGGTCAACGATGAGACTATTGCGCGTATCGAGCGTGAGGGCATTGCAAAACTGCGCGAGGAGATCATGGCATGTCTCTGACCGTATTCGGACTCAACCACAAATCGGCCCCGGTAGCGATTCGCGAAAAGCTTGCGCAACTTTGTGGCGTGCCGATTCCGGCGGTTGATGGCTGTAATCTTGAATCGGTGCCGGTTTATACCTGTAACCGGGTCGAAGTTTATTACGCCGGCAACCCTGTCGCTGCCCAGCGCAGCTTTGTCGAACTACTTGCGCACAACGGTATAAATTATGACAACTTTGCCGAGTATTTTTATCAGCATAATGATGAAAATGCGGTTTTGCACCTGCTTTCAGTGGCTTCCGGGCTCGATTCAATGATTCTCGGCGAGAACCAGATTCTGCACCAGGTCAAGGAATCATACCGCTACTCAACCGAGCAGAGCTTTGTCGGCAAGCAGCTGCATCGTCTGTTCCAGAAGGCGCTCGAAGTCGGCAAAAAGGTGCGCAGTGAAACCGGGATCTCGCAGAACCGTGTTTCAATAGCTTCTACCGCTGTCGATCTGGCGCGCAGTATTTTTGGCCCGCTGAGCAATTCGACCGCTCTCGTTATCGGCGCCGGCGAAATGGCCAGCCTTGTAGCTGTGCATTTGCGCGAAAACGGGGTTAAGAAGATGCTTTTCGTTAACCGCACGGAAGCAAACGCTCAAGAACTTGCCGAGAAGTTCGATGGTGAATCGCGACCGGTTGAACAGCTCGAAGAACTGCTCGGGCGCTGTGATATCGTTATCTCATCGACTTCGGCACCGACCACTATTGTCAGCACGGCCCTGATGAAACAGGTTATGGAAAGGCGTCGAGACCGCCCGATATTCATTGTCGATATCGCTGTGCCACGCGATTTCGAAACCGACTGTCAGGAAATCGCCAATCTTTTTCTCTACGACGTCGATGACCTGCAGAACGTTGTTAACGAAAACATGTCGCAGCGCCATGTCGAAGCCGATAAAGCCCGCGCTATTGTGCAGTATGAGGCTTCGCAGTTTCAGACTTCGGTCGCGGCGTTTACAGTTGTTCCTTTGATAAACCGTCTGCGCGAGCAGGCAGAATCTATCCGGCAGATCGAGATGGAGCGTTTTTTCGCGCAGAATCCCGATTTGCGCGAAGAACACAAACAGGCTTTTGAACAGTGTTCGCGCTCGCTTCTGGCGAAGTGGCTGCACAACCAGATAGTAGCCCTTAAAAAACAGGGCTCTGCTGACAGCGAACAACTCAAGCTGATCGCCGAAACGCTTGGCCTTGGCGGAGACAGTCTGCCGCAGTCGCCTTTGCGCGTGATTGGGGAAAAAACCGGAAAGCTGGTGACAAAATGAAAATCAGATATGGCACGCGTGGCAGCAAGTTGGCATTGCACCAGACCCGGCACGCCATTGGCATCGCGCATGCCTGTGCGCCAGATTGCGAATTTGAAGAAGTCATTATCAAAACGCTTGGCGACCAGATTACCAATATGCCGTTGTTCAAGGTCGGTGGTCAGGGCCTTTTTATCAAAGAGATCGAGCAGGCGCTGACTGAACGGCGCATAGACGTTGCTGTTCACAGCCTCAAAGACATGCCGCACGCAATGTCACCGGGGCTGACTGTTCTTGCTGCCGGCTGCCGCGAAGACGCCCGCGACTGCTTTGTTTCAACAAAGTATGAGTCGTTTGCATCTCTGCCGGCCGGAGCCGTGATTGGCACTTCCAGCCTGCGCCGTCGCGCGCAGTTGAGAACTTTGCGCAATGACCTGCAGTTTTCCGATTTTCGCGGCAATCTCGATACCCGTCTCAGAAAACTCGAAGAAGGCGAAGTCGATGCAATAATTCTGGCAGCCGCTGGCTTTCATCGCTTCGGCTGGCACGACCGGATCAGGCATTACTTCGCCATCGAAGAAATGCTGCCGCCAGCTGGGCAGGGGATAATCGCCATTCAGTGCCGCAACGAAGACGTTGCCCTTCTGACACCTGTTTTTGCAGCATTTGCCGATCAGGTTGCCGCCGCCAGGGCAGAAGCTGAACGTGCTTTCCTGGCTGTCTTGCAGGGCGGTTGCTCAACTCCCATGGCGGTTCATGCCGAAATCGAAGGCGACGAACTGCGTCTGCATTCATTCATCGGCTCTGCCAGCGGAACTGATGTGCTGCGCAGATGTCATTCCGGCAAAGTAGCGCAGGCTGCCGCAATCGGCCGCACCGCCGCCGAAGAACTGCTCGCCGCCGGTGCCGCCGCCCTGATAGGAGCCCCGCATGAATAGCGCATATTACGTCATTGCGAGGCGCTCGCGCCGAAGCAATCTCACCGAATATGAAAAACATTTACGATTACGAGCACGAGCACGAGCACGAGTGCAGGAAGAATGAACGGGAGACAGTGATATGAATAAACCTAATGTTTATCTTGTTGGGGCGGGGCCGGGGGATCCTGGTTTGATTACCGTCCGTGGTCTCGAACTGGTGCGCGCGGCCGATGTGCTGGTGCATGACCAGCTTGGCACTGCTGAATTCCTTGGTATGGCCAGGGAAGGCTGCGAGCTTTACGATGTTGGCAAGTTTGCCGGCAACCACAAGGTCAGCCAGGATGGAATCAATGAACTGCTCGTGCAGAAGGCGCGCGAAAACAAACTGGTCGTGCGCCTGAAGGGTGGTGATCCCTTCGTTTTTGGGCGCGGTGGCGAGGAAATGCTGTATCTGGCTGAACATGGCATTGCTTCTGAGGTTGTGCCCGGAGTTACTTCTGCCGTTGCAGCGCCTTCTTACGCCGGGATTCCGATAACTCAGCGTGGTTATACTGCGAGTCTTGCTATAGTTACCGGTCACGAAGCCGAAAAAGAAGGCACCGATATCGACTGGCAGGCGCTGGCGAAAATCGGCACTGTTGTCTTTCTGATGGGAGTCAAGAATCTGCCGGTGATCACGAAGAATCTGATCGATTGTGGCCGTAGCCCGCAGACTCCGGTTGCCATGATCCAGAACGGAACTTTTCCGACACAGAAAACCGTCTGTGGAACGCTGGCTGATATTGCCGAAATTGCCGAGGCCGCCGGAATCAAGCCGCCGTCAGTAACCGTTGTTGGCGAAGTAGTAGCGCTGCGCGAAAAGCTGCAATGGTTCGAAAAACGCCCGTTGTTTGGCAAAACTATAGTAGTAACACGCTCACGCCACCAGGCCAGCGTATTGTGCTCGCAACTGCGCGAACTTGGCGCGCGGGTTATCGAGTGCCCGACTATCAAAATAGTGCAGCATGGCCCGGGTGAAGAATTCCGAGATTTTATCGCAGATGCGAGTGATTACGAACATCTGGTATTCACCTCGGTAAACGGCGTCGAAGGCTTTGTCGATGCTTTGCAGAAACATGGCAGCGATTTACGTTTCCTCGGCGGCAAGAAGGTGGTCTGTATAGGCCCGGCTACCGCCGAAGCCTTTGTAAAGCGCGGCATAATACCTGATTTTGTGCCGGAAAGCTACGTGGCTGAAGCGTTGCTACCTTATTTCGAAAAGCTGTCGCCGGCCCGCGTGGCGTTGCTTCGTGCCGAGAAAGCCCGCGAGGTACTTCCTGAGACTCTTGCAAAATTGGGGCACAAGGTAAGGATTGTTCCTGTATACCATACAGAGTATACAGATGCTGAAAATGAGGAAACAATTAATGCGTTGACGGCAGGACAGATCGATCTTGTGACTTTCACCAGTTCTTCTACGGTCGAAGGCTTTGCTCGCGTGCTTGCTGGCAGTTCTATCCTACCAGGCTCTGTGCCGGCTGCATCTATTGGCCCGGTAACGACGCAGACCTGCCGCGACCTCGGCTTCAATCTCAAACTCGAAGCCACCGAATACACCATCCCCGGCCTGGTATCCGCCATGTGCCAGTGCTTTTTGAACGAAAATAGCTAGTAGCTTTTGTATACAAGGGCGTAGGCGACGAATGTGCCAACACGGGTCATTGCGAGGCGCCAGCGGCAACGAAGCAATCTCTAGGATAGAGAGTGTAATCTCGATACCGATACCGATACCGATTACGATTAGGAGCACGAGCACGATTTTGGTGCGGGATATGATGAATTCAGTTGAACAACATGTGCGTTTCCGAAAGGGTAAGATATGATCAATATAAGCAAAATATATGCAGGACATTCGACAACCGGGGATCCATTGCGGTATGGCACCAGCCATGGTGGCACGGTCAACCACTCTCATCATTTTAAAGGGCATGGCATCGCAAAAAGCGCGGCCGATCGCCGACCGGTGGTGGTCTGGAACGTTTCCAAACGTTGCAACCTGAAGTGCATTCATTGCTACACCAACTCAGATTATGATCTGGCACCCGATGAACTGAGCCTGGCCGAAGGAAAGACGCTGATCGATGATCTGGCCGCTTTTGGCGTGCCGGCGCTGCTGTTTTCGGGTGGTGAGCCACTTATGCGCCCAGATTTGTTCGAACTGGTAGCCTATGCCGTAAGCAAAGGGTTGCGACCTGTTCTGTCAACCAACGGCACGCTGATAGATGAGCGAATGGCCCGGCGCATCAAGGAAACCGGCTTCATCTACGCCGGAATTTCGCTCGACGGCATTGGCGAGACCAACGATCATTTTCGGGGTGTTGAGGGAGCCTTTGTTAACGCCATGAACGGCTTTCGCAACTGCGTAGCGGTCGGGCAAAGGGTGGGCTTGCGCCTTACGCTGACGCGGCAGAACGTGCTCGACCTCGACAAGATCTTTGACTTCCTTCTTGAGGAAAAGATTCCGCGCGCCTGCTTCTATCATCTTGTCTATTCAGGACGTGGCAAGAGCGAAGACGACCTGACTCATGCCGAAACACGCCTCGCACTCGATACCATCTGTCGTCGAACCCGGCAGGCTGTCGAATCAGGTGTAGATCTCGACATTCTGACAGTTGATAATCACGTTGATGGACCATACATATATATGAAGCTGCTGCAGGAAGACCCTTCGCGGGCAGAAGAGGTGCGCAAGCTGCTCGAATGGAACGGCGGCGGCACTTATTCCACCGGAGTTGGCATTGGTGACATCGACTGGTCCGGCAGCGTTCACCCCGACCAGTTCTGGCAGGACAAAACCTTAGGCAATATACGCCAACGACCATTTTCAGAGATATGGCAGGACACTTCCGATGAGCTGATGGCCGGCCTGAAGGATCGCCTGCCCCTTCTCAAAGGCAAATGCGCCACCTGTCGCTTTCTCAAGATGTGCGGCGGTTCACTGCGCGTACGGGCTTTCCGTGTTTACGACGACCCCTGGATGCCCGACCCCGCCTGCTACCTGTCAGATGATGAAATCACATCATAACGGTCATTGCGAGGATTCTGCGTAGCTCGCAGAGCGAAGCAGAAGACGAAGCAATCTCAATGATAACAGGCAAAATCCCGATTACGAATTACGATTACCGCTTTGCTGAGCACGAGCACGATAAGCCCTTTAATGCGCGACTGTTTGTGTCGATAGATAGATAAAAATCGATACAAATGAGGTGGCGACATGCAATTCGCTGGTTTTGTGCTGGTTACCCTGCTGTTTTGTGGCGGTTTCATGCTGGCGCAGGCGATATTTTTTCATCAAATCGGCCGTACATTCTGGCGTGCCTTTGTACCTTCCGGGCTGCGATATTCAGTTCTACCCAAAGACCGTGTACACATGGATTCATTCATGGTCATGGAAGAATACGCAGCACTTTTGTTCATGGGTTCTTTCATGCTTCTGCCGCTGATGTCACTCAGCGTGATGGGCTTTATCGCACTGTTTTAATATTGTCATTGCGACTGCGAGGCATAGCCGAAGCAGGAAGCAATCTAGATGAGTAAGCAGTATTACATCTATATGATGACAAATTTTGGCAACACCGTCATTTATACCGGAGTTACCGGCAACCTTATACAGCGTGTCTATCAGCACAGAGAAAAAATGTGTGATGGCTTTACCAAAAGGTATAACATTGTGAAACTCGTCTATTATGAAGCATTCAAAGACGTTAAAGATGCAATAACGAGGGAGAAGCAGCTAAAAGGCGGGTCTAGAAAGCGTAAAGTCGAAATGATTACAGCGTTTAATCCGGATTGGCAGGATTTGTATGAGACGATTCTGTGAGATTGCTTCGTCGGCTGGCGCCTCCTCGCAATGACTGAAAAATGATTTGAATTGCGCAGTTAATGGGGGTTTGCTTCGGGAAGCGGTACCTGGAGAGGGTGCCGGCGAAAAATATTTTTAAAAAAAAGTTGACGAAACTAAACTCCCATGCTAATTTCATTTTGCACAAACACCATAGGAGGATTTGGTTCTAATGAAAAAACTTTTTGTTCTCTTTCTTCTCGTAGCTCTCGTTCCTTTTTCTGTAGGTTGTTCTCTCTGGGGTAATGACGAAGATCTCGACGTAATACCCGTAACTGTTACTGCTAAAGCAGTGGTTCCAGCAGTTGGAATTTCCTTGCGCGCAGCTGCAACTTCTGTTGTAGGCTCCATCTATGAAAAGTACACTCTCACAATTGACGGCATCACGATGAAAGCTGACACATACGAAGCTGTGGCCGGCACTACCGATGTTGAGATAACTTTCAAAGCTGAAGTTACTCAGGCTCAGAAGACTGCATTTGCAGCACTCATTGGTGATGTAACGATTACCGTTAGCAATGGAGCAGCCGTACCTACAACTGACACTGCATACGTAAATATCACTACAGCTGGTACTTTTACTGTAACAGTTACCGCTGCTGGTATTACTGGAGTTGCAATTGACGGAACTTCACTTCCAGCTGACCAGTTCTCAACTACTGGCTATGTAGGAATCACTTCTGTTAAGACCGCTGGCAACACTCTCACCTCTACCACTTATGCAAGTGCTACATCTCTTCTCCCGGTTTTCACAATTACACTTGACGACCTCACTCTCGCCGGTGCTGTGACTGCTAACGTAACAGCCAAGAATTCTGACGGTGTAGCCGTTACTCTTGCTGCTACTGACTTCACTGTTGGCGACGCAGTTGCTGGTGTGTTCACTGTAACTGTAAAAGATGCAGCAGAACCCAAGAAGCTCAATGACACCCACAAATACATTGTGACTGTTAACAGCCTCGGAGTTGGTGGAAAGATCCTTAAAACTGCGGCTACCTACAATTTCGTTGTAGACCTTCCGTAACAATTATCTCCAAAACAAAAAAAGGTCGCCCCTGATGGGGCGGCTTTTTTTTTGTCACCCGAAACATTATTTTGATAAGTCTTTGAACTGTAAGCCAGGGGTTGGCGTTGAACATATGTTGGTGCTTTGAGTCAGTGTTATATCGTTCAGTCTCGAGACCATCGTAGACGCGCGGCCTGGTAATTAATAGCATTGCCCCTATTTCGTGAGTTGTGATAACTATCAAAATACAAATTGCCAACAGGAGATATGGGTTAGAATGAAAAAATTGTTTGTATTGTTTCTTTTGATTTCTCTGGTTCCTTTTTCGCTTGGTTGCTTCGGTGGCGGCAGTGATGATACCGTTGTTTCCCCTGAAAGCCTGGAGTTGACTGTAGACGGTCTTGATAAAGCCAGCCTGCGTGCTTTTACCTATGCTGACTGGACAGTTGAACTGGCTTTTGGATCGTACAAGGTCGTGCTTACAGCTAAAGAAGCGGTTTCTGGGAATGCCAACGCTGCCGTTTTCTATAAGCTACTGGCCAATGACAGCGAACTTGCTGTTAGAAACGCCCTTCTCGAAGCTGGCAACAAAATTACCGCTTCTCTTTACAAAAAGGGATCAGTGGCTCCTGACAAGTCAGCTGTTTTCTTCAGCAGCGCTTCGGTTGCCAAAATGGAGATTGCGATCACTGCAACTGGCGTAACTGTCAGTATCAACGACCTGGATGTAGCTGGTGGTATCGAAGTGGTTCTGGCAGCCAATGCAGTTACTTCTGGCGGTGTGGCACTCGTAACCGATGCTACGGCAGATCCAACCGAACTTACTCCGGTTAACAATGAAGTTGTAATAAATGTTAATCCTAATACGGCTTTGGCAGATGCTGATGTCACTGCTGCCAAAAATAATGGCACTTACGATGTAAAGGTCAACGGTGTGGCTGTTCCCGCTGCCAGGTTTGCTCCTACTCTCAAGGATGACGGTTCAATCGACCTGACAGTAGACACTACCGGACTTGTTGCCGGCACCAAGTATACTGTCGTTATCTATTACATCCAGGTTGGCGAGAAGATTCTCACTTCTGAATCTACATACTATTTCACCGTTAAATAAGCTGGTAATTAACTGAAAGCGGGCTGTCTCATATCGGGATGGCCCGTTTTTTCTGTTGTGTGGCACCTCGAATCTACAGGAAAGCAGTGTCTTTTATCGAGAATTATAAGGAAATTAGCCCGTGCGCTGCAAAAACGACTTGACTTTTAACACAGCACATTGCGACTGCGAGGCATAGCCGAAGCAGGAAGCAAACCTCTTGACAATGAGATTGCTTCAGGGCTTTCGCCCTTCGCAATGACGGTTGATTTTTTGACCGAGAATTGCGGTAAGGAAAATTTACGGCTTGTTAGGGTGGGGGGTCTGTGATATTATTTGGCGCATGAATAGACAAGCATTTTCTTTGATTGAACTGTTGATAGTCGTTACCATTATCGCGATACTGGTAGGCGTGGCTTTGCCCTATTACCAGGATTATGTCAAGGAGACGCGCCTCACCAAGGCCAAGCATGAGCTTGATATTATCAAGCAGGCTCTGATCAAGCACGACACCTTTGAAGAGCGGGCCTACGTGGCCAGCGATCCGCGCGTGCTGCTGGGTAAGTATCTGCAGGATCTGCCGCGCGACCCATGGGGGCGCGACTATGAGGTCGACTGGCTAAAGGGAAGTGTCCGTTCGCTAGGTCCAGACCACTCTCTTGATCGGGATGATATTACTGTTGATTACAAAGCGCCCTTGACTTTGCAGAAGGCAACCTGGGTTGATGTTGACAACAATCGGCAGATTAGCCCAAATGACATGCTCAGGCTTGAGTTCTCAAGATTTATCGCTACTGGAGCAGGTGTAATTAATTATTCCCAGCCGCCGGCCTCGAATACTCAGTCTTTGTGGTTCTCTGAAGACGTGCATCTTGCTTCGCTCATTCCGGCGACATTATCGGCTTCAATCACCAGTGAACTGCTTATCTACTTCGGTGGTGCGGCCAGCGAGACCAGTCTTAATTTTGGTTCTTCGACTGTGGGCGTATCTCTGGGCAACACTATCATCAAGGATTACTCCGGTCGTGCTGCATGTGGTTCCGACAAGGAATTCCCGGCAGTCGAAGTTATAATCAAGGCAAATTAAATGGCAAAACATAAGGTGCGCAACGCGACTGCCAATGTCGGGTCGCAGGCTGGGGTTTCTGCGTCAGCAACGTTTCTGGAGCCGATAGAGAATCTGCTCCATCAGACTTTCAGCAAGAGCCCGAAAGAAGCGCGCGCTGACCTTTCGCTGACTGACTGGATTGTATATATCGGCATTCTGCTTGTCGTGCTTATTATGCCGTTTCTTTACAGCCGCACAACAACTGAAAATTTTCTGACGCCCAAAGAATTTTTCTCGAAAATCGCTATTGTGCTGTTGGCTGGCATTTACTGCACCCGGGTGTTCACCCGCCGCAAAATCGTGTTGGCGCGCACCAGCATGGATCTGCCGCTGGCGCTGTTTTTCGGTTTTGCCACCTTTTCAGTTCTCTGGAACTACAACATGCCTTCAGCAGTGCGCGACCTGCGCAGCGTGTTCAGCATTCTTCTGCTGTTTCCGCTTATCGTTAACGTTGTTCGCAGTCGCTGGCAGGTCGAACTGATATTGTGGGTCGTCATTTTTACCGGTATCGCTACTTCGTCCATCGGTATCATGGAAACCTACAACTTTTACTTCAAGTTTGACGCCCAGCACCTCATCAGCTTTGTCAGAGATGATGTTGAAGCCGGCAAGATCGACCCGAATGGCTTTTATCTGCCGCTGTTTCCGCAGCTTGCCGATCCAGACCGGCGTATGTATTCGGTAGTTTCGACCTTTGGCAACCGCAACTATCTTGGCACTTTTGCCATGTTTACTGCTTTTCTACCGCTGGCGTTCTTTTTCTACTATCGTAGTCTCGCCATGAAAGTCGTCTCGATGTTTTTATATGCCTGGATGCTTTATGGCCTGTATATAACGCGGTGCCGCGCCGCTATAATAGGTATCGGAATCGGTATCTTCTATATGGTGATCATGATCGCGATCAACGACCGCAATCGGCAGCTGATAAGACGGCACGCGCGGTTTTTTATAGTGGCAGTAGCGCTGATTTTCGCCGGATTGTTTGTTGTTTCATTAAAAACAATGAGTTCTGACAGTGTTCTCGAAAAGCTTAAGTGGACTCTGACGCTCGAACGCACTACCAGCAATACCTACGAGCGCATGTGGGTCTGGTATGCCACAATTCAGAGTTTTAACAAATCTGTTGGCGGCTGGCTCTTTGGCCGTGGTTTCGGCTCATTCAAGCATCTCTTCCCTTATCAGGAAGCCGAAACCTTCAGTGACGCCAACCAAGAGACCTTTACACCCGTTACCTTCCGACAGGCTCATAACGACTGGCTGCAGGTAATATCAGAACTCGGAGTTACCGGCCTGGCTCTTTTATGTTTTCTTGTTTTCAGGTTCTTTGCCAGTATTCAGGGGGCCTTACGTCGGGAAATATTTGCCCGCGCTGATGGGCAGATGAACGGCGACCATATCCTGCTGATTGGTATTGCAGCCGCAATGGTGGCGCAGTTGCTGGCGGCTTTGCCAGATTTCCCTTTCCATCGCATCGAGACAGCCGTTTATGCGGTTCTGTTTCTGGCTCTGGTGCCGGTGCTAACTGAAACCGACTTCTTTCTCTCACCGTTGGAACGTCGTCAACTCCCGGTTCAGCCGGTTGCCGGCGTGTTTTTTGCCGTGCTGGCTGTTTCGGCTTCATTGATGGGCGCCTATTATGAATGGCGCTGCTGGCAGGCCGACGAACTGGTTCGCAATGCCGACATGTATATGCGCCATAATCAGGCCGAAGCGCAGAACGCCGCCAAGTCGATGTTGCTGCGCGCAATCGAACTCGACCCGCTTCCCGGCGACCCATACCTCAAGCTGTCTCAGATTTATCAGCAACAGGGCGACCACGAACTTGCTCTCAAATACGCTGACAAGTCTTTCAAAAATATTAACTTCAATGCGCGTTCGACTTATCATTCATCAGTGTTTCGCAAGATGCACATCTATTACCATCTTATGAACAATCTGCCGGAAGCCTACAGTTATGCGACACAGGGGCTCGATCTAACCTGCGGCACCGCCCGCTCGATTTATTATATGTATGGCGGGAAGATTGCTCTCGATATAACGCGCTACCCGATTCCGGAAAACCGGCGAACCGAGTTGATGAATCAGGCCGAAACCTGGCTGACCCGTGCCCTCAAATTTGAAGGCTTTGAATTGCAGGCGAAGGCTTCTCTGGCAGTAATCAAAGCCGGACAACAGAAATGGGAAGAGGCGCTGACATATGCGGCCAGCGTTTCAGCTCAAGTCGCAGATCGCGACCCGACCATGCTTAACATTCTTGGCATTGCGGCGTCGAATCTTGGTGACCAGGCGCGGGCTGAAGCTTCTCTCAAGAAGGCTCTCGAGTTGAGCCCCGGAAATATGGTCTTCAAACGTGATCTTGGTGTCGTTTACATCAGGTCGCAACGGTTGGATATGGCTCGCCCGCATCTCGAAGATGTCGCTCTCTCGGCTGCGCCACCCGAAATTAAGCAACATGCCCAGTCTCTGATTGCTTCAATAACCGAAGCCGAAATCGGCATGGTGAAAAACCTGCTGAGCAGCGGTCACGACCAGCAGGCTCAGCCAATTCTGCAACGTCTGCATACTGCCAGAACAGTCAGCGAAGAGCAGAAAAGATGGGCGGAAGACACGCTCGTAAAAATTAACCGTTTGCCGGCAGAGGCATCGCAGCTGGAACCGCCAATGCTACTGCCGAATGCCATTATCGATGGACAGCCGATAAGTGTGCCGCCGCAGCAGTTGCCAAATGTTGTGATCGATGGCCTGCCGGTAAGCATGCCTGATGTCGCTACATCAAATTCTTTGCCGGGGCAGCCCTCTACAATTGTCGAGCCCTGACACAACAAGGACAGTCATGAAACATTCACGCATTTTTATCTTCATTACAATTGTATTAGTCGCCATGTTTGCCAGCGGTTGCTGCCAGAAAAAGGCTACTCTTCCCGAAAAAATTGATGCCATGCTTGATGACAGCAGTGGTAAAGTTGTTCGTATCGGCATTTACGGCGACCCAATGGGTTTGAATCCGATTGCGCATCTTAATATCGACCATAGCCGAATGGTCAGTAGTTTTGTGCATGCCAGCCCGATCAGGAAGCTTGCCGACGGTAGCTTTGAACCTTATCTTTTTGATTCTTACTGGATGAGCCACGGCGAAAACGGCACTCTCATTCTCGAGGCCGTCTGGAAAAACAATCTCAAATGGCACGATGGCACTGATTTTGACCCGCGTGACCTCGAATTTACCTTCCAGCAGATGCAGAATGACAAGGTTCAGAGTCCTTATGCCGAGCTTGTTAAAGGCGTCGTAAGTATTTCGTCTTTCGGCCAGGGCAAACGAACCAGAATCGTCTTTGCCAGCGATTCGCGTCGTTACTTCGATCTTCTCACCGTGGGAATTCTGCCGTCGCACCTGCTTAAAGATCTTGAATATTCTGAGCCGGTAATGCCATCGGCTTTTAAAAGTGCCGAAAAAGAAGAAGCCCCGGCCTCTTACACCTGGGCTGCTTATATTGACAAGCCAGTTGGCCTTGGCCCCTACAGCATAAAGGAACGTGATAAGGGCTCTTACCTGCTTCTCGAGCCGAACCCGCATTTCTATGATGGCGCAGTTGCTTCGCGGCCGCAGGTTATTGTTCACAGCAGCTTTAATTATCAGCAGCTGATAACTGATTTCCGGTCAAAGCGTTATGACTGGATTAATCTGCCTTCGATGCTGGCCGAACAGCTGGAATTGATGAAAATTGACAATATCAGGCTGGTACGTTACCCGAACTCAGCCCGACTGCTGTGGGTTTTCAACAATCGCCGGACACCGCTTGATAATACCAGTTTCAGGCTGGCGCTAGATCTGGTTGTCGATCGGAGCAGAATCAAAAACCAGTTTCCTGCCGATGCCGCACTGCTTTATCAGAACCCCCTGGCCAGTGCTTCGGCGACGCCTGAGTCTCATGGCGAAAGGCTGGCGCGTGCCCTGAAAATTCTCGATGACGCCGGCATCAAGGACAGCAACAGCGACGGTATTCGTGAAGTCGCCGGAAAACCTTGTGAAATAACTATTCTGGTTAATGATGATAATCTGATTCGTCGCGTTATAGCGGACAAAATCGTAGAAGATCTCAAATATGCCGGAATCAAGGCTTCGGTTGAGGCCGTTTCATGGGCAGAGTTTGTGGGTGCGCGGCTGAAAACCGGCAATTTCGACACGGCGCTGCTGAGTTATCAATTGCCTGCTGCCGGCAACTGGGTTGCCTTTTTGCACTCTTCGCCAGCGGCGCTTGACAGTCTTAATTTTGCCGGAGTGTCTGATGAAGAACTCGACAAGGCTCTGACGAAGCTGGATTCGGTTTTTGTCGATGATGATACTATGGTTGCCCGCGCAACTGTTTCGCGTTATCTCGAAGAGCACAAGCCGGTTTCCTTTTTGCTGCAGCCCTATGATCTTGGAATGTATCACGGCGAGACCGGTTCTGCGATTGCTTCGAGCACTGTCTGGAACGATGTCTTGAACTGGCGTCTCCTTTTTGGGCCAGAAAATTCAAAATTGTAAGGCGGGCCAGCCTTGCTTAGAATCGACAACTTTTCGTTGCAGCTCAAGGGAAGCGATGGCCGCATTCTGCCAGTACTTGAAGATGTTTCGCTGCGGCTCGAAAAGGGAAATTGCCTTGGCATTGCCGGGGAATCAGGTTCTGGCAAGTCTGTTCTGGCGATGAGTATTGCCGCTCTGCTGCCATCTGGGGCCGTGCATGCGCGCAGTGGCGACATCGAGTTTGGCGACTGTAGTATTCTGAGCGCGGACGAGCCTGAACTTCGCAAGCTGCGTGGTCATAAGATTGGCTTCGTTTTTCAAGAGCCGATGACGGCAATGAATCCTTTAATGACGCTGTATGACCAGATCGTCGAAACTGTTTACGCACACTTTTCGGCAAGCAGCAAGGCCGAAGCCGATAGCCGGGTGATGCTGGCCCTTGAACGAGCCGGCTTTAAGGAGCCAGAAAAATTTCTGGACTCTTATCCGCATCAACTAAGTGGTGGCATGCGGCAGCGGGCAATGATCGCCATGGCACTGGTGCTCGAGCCGGAGCTGATTATTGCCGATGAGCCCACCACTGCCATAGATGCTGCCCTGCAGGTTCAACTGCTCGCGGGATTACGGCGCCAGATCGAGCAGGAACGGCGCAGCATGATATTCATAAGTCACGATCTTGGCGTGATAAGAGCGGTTTCAGATCAGCTGGCGGTTTTTTACGCAGGTTGTCTGGTAGAAAGCGGAGTTACCTCTTTAATTCTCGAGTCGCCAGCACATCCTTATACAGCCGATCTTGTAGCGGCTATGCCAAGGTTGGTCAGCGAACGCAAACTGCCGGTTCCGATAGCTGGCACATTGCCATCTCCTGACAGGAAGCCGGCTGGCTGTGTATATTCAGATCGCTGTCGGCATGCCCGCGAAGAATGTAAACAGCAGCGCCCGAAACTACGAAAACTGGCAGGGAACTGGCAGGTGAGTTGCCTGTTTCCGTTGCATGAGGGACGGGCTTGATATGACAGGGCAAAATCCAGACAAGCATCTTCCTGCTGCTGTTCTAGAGGTCGATAGCCTCAGCCGAAGTTTCAGCGTCGAAAAGAGTCTGCTGCATAGTGCTGTCGATCGCCTGCGTGGAATTGTGCCGCAGTCACTGCAGGCTTTGCACGAAGTCAGTTTCTCGGTCGCCAGAGGTGAGACTCTCGGTTTACTCGGCGAAAGCGGTTCAGGCAAATCAACGCTGGCACGCGTTCTTATGGGTATATATGAGCCTGATTCAGGTTTGGCAAAACTCTGCGGCAGAGAGATCTTTGGCGTCAGTGGCAGCGAGCGCCTGGCTGTGCTGCGAGATATGCAGATGGTTTTTCAGGATCCTTTCGGGTCACTCGACCCGCGCATGACTGTGCGCCAGATCATAAGTGAACCTCTCAAAATTCATGGGCTGATGCCGAGAGAAAACGTCGATGCTTTTCTGACACGTGCTTTAGCTGATGTCGGGCTGGAAGCTGGCGCTCTCGGACTTTACCCTTCCGAGTTCAGTGGTGGGCAGCGCCAGCGTATCGGCATCTGTCGTGCTCTGATGCTTAACCCGGCACTGTTGATTGCCGACGAAGCAGTGTCGGCCCTCGATGTTTCGGTGCAGGCGCAAATTCTCGAACTTTTGATAAGGCTGCGTTCAGAACGTAACCTGGCAATGCTGTTTATTTCGCATGATGTGGCAGTGGTGCGGCAGATTTCCGATCGCATTATTCTGCTGTATCGTGGCAATCTGGTAGAAGAGCTGCCAGCCGATCAACTGCTGGAGAATGGCTGCCACCCTTACACCAGGCATCTTCTTGCGGCTGCACTTTTTTTGCGCGAAGGAGATCGTTTGCCCGATGCTTCGCCTGCCAATGTTTCGGCAAAAGTAGAAACGGGATCAGCCTGCTGCTACTTTCAGGCCTGTCCAAAAGCGGGTAAAGAATGCCAGCAGAGGCCTCAGTTGCGTGAGATCAAACCCGGGCACCGTGTCGCCTGCCATTTTGTCTGAGAATGTCGTTGAGATAACAGCAATTTTTAGCAAGCAATCAAACCCTCATCAACAAAGGACTGAAGTTTAATAAAACACGTCATTGCGAGGAGCGTAGCGACGAAGCAATCTCATGATCAGTTAGATTGCTTCAGGGCTTTGCCCTTCGCAATGACTTTTTTGTTATGGCATTGCTGTTTGGGGTACGGCTTTCGTTGACTTCCCGTTCATGCTCGTTTATAATCCAAAGCTTGTAATTGCAAATTTGTGTTTTGGAGGTCTTTCCATGAGCGTTGTCTGGCGACCGCCCAGGAAACTGCTGCCTGTTCTGGCGCTTTTCCTGTGTCTGGTATCGACTATGGTTCTTGTGGCACAACAGGAAGAAATTCCGGCTGCCACCGCTATACAGTCAGAGATGACTGAGATCACGGAAGAAGTTGTCGGTGACGATAGCGTTGCCCCAGATGAAGTTCCACCATCGACCCAGGAAACTGCCGTCGCCGACGAGCAGTCTGGCGAGAGTCTTAGCAGCAGCGATGCCGCTGCTAGTGAACCTCCTGTCCAGGCTATTCCTGAAATCAGCGAGAGCCAGGCTGATGCGGTTCCTTCTGCCGCACAGATCGAACCAGCAGCAACAGCTGATGCTCCAGTTGTCCCCGATGCCGGAGCTGCCGCTGTTGCAGCCGACGCAGTTAATAAACCGGTCAGCGAGACTTCGGTTGACGAAAGCGAAAAGCCGGCTGACACCGCTGTAGCCGTGGCCGTTGCCGAGCCGACAAAAGAACCGGTAGTAGATGCCGGTCAGCAGTATTTCGACATGAAACGCGCCAACGTTCTGGTGGTCATACTTACATTGATGGCTTTCGTAAGCTATTACACCTTTCATGCGCAGCGCGGCAAAGAGCTGTTTATCAGACGCATCAGCGGTCTGTCAGCTCTCGAAGACGCAGTTGGCCGTGCTACCGAAATGGGCCGTGGTGTTCTTTACATCCCCGGCATCATGGATATGGACGACATTCAGACTATTGCCGGCGTAACCATCATGGGTCACGTCGCTAAAAAGACGGCCGAATACGATACACCACTGTTTGCGCCAATGACGAGATCTTTCGTCATGTCAGTCGCCCAGGAAATCGTCAAGCAGTCTTACCTCGAAAAGGGTCGCCCTGATGCTTACCGCCCCGACCGTATCAACTACCTTACTGATGACCAGTTTGGTTATGTTGCCGGTGTTGGTGGTATCATGATGCGCGAAAAGCCGGCAGCCTGTTTTTATCTCGGCACTTTCTACGCCGAATCTCTGATTCTGGCGGAAACCGGTAACGCGGTTGGTGCCATTCAGATTGCTGGTACTGCTGAACCGTCACAGATTCCGTTCTTTGTGGCAGCCTGCGATTACACGCTGATCGGCGAAGAGCTCTTCGCGGCATCGGCCTATCTTTCCAAAAATCCCAAAGAAGTTGGCTCGCTTAAAGGTCAGGACATCATCAAACTGCTTATCATTGCGGTGATGATCATCGGCACACTGCTGGTAACCATAGCAAAAACTGAATATGGCGCCGGCACTGTATTCGCGTCACTTGCCGAAAACTTTATGCGACTGCTGAAATGAGGTAGACACAGATGCTTTTTATTAAAAGAACATTACCGCTTATCATTACCTTCATTACCGGGATTATCATGA
>PGYA01000073.1 GCA_002839435.1 Candidatus Riflebacteria bacterium HGW-Riflebacteria-2
AGGGCGTCAGCCCGACGCGGCAATCCCATCGACAGAGAGATTGCTTCGTCGCTACGCTCCTCGCAATGACAAGTTTTATGCATGCTTTCAACTTTGACAAAGGACTAGCTGCTGGCCGGCCGACAAATACTGAGCGTTAATCTTTGTAGAACTTTGCAGCAACCCTTGTTGTGAGCCTGTTATTCGGCAAATACATGTGAAACCCGGATGAGCCAGAAAAGTTATATGTGCGTGCTTTGACTTTGATTGCGTGCATGGGTGATAATAGGGTATATAGCAATCAAATTACGGGAGACGCTGTAATGAAAAAATATACATATGCGCTGCTGGCGCTTTTGTTGCTGATGATAACCGGATGGCGCGCCGATGCCAGAAACGTTCTTCAGGATATCTTCAAGGTCTACCAGAAGTATCAGGAAGTGAACATGACTCTCTGGCTGGTCGGTGATATTGGCGCCGAAAAGCGCTTTGGCAAGGAACTGCAGATGTGGATGGGTCTAATGTATAAACAGGAAAAAGACCCCAAGATCAATGCCTATGTGAAGGGCATATTTGAACGGCTCAAACCGCATTTTAAGAACCGTGGCATGAATTTTGACCTGCGTGTGATTCGTGATTCTACTGCCAACGCTTTTGTCATTCCAGGCGGCCATGTTTATGTGTTTACCGGATTACTCAATATGGTGGGTTCTGATGACGAACTGGCCGCGGTTATCTCGCACGAACTGGCACATGCCGAGCGTCGCCATGCGCTCAAGAACTTTCGCGCCTCGACTGCTGCTGTGGCCGTGCTCAATGCCGCGGTCAAGAACAGGAAAGATCGCGCGACCTGGGGCAACCTGCTCGGTTATCTGACGCTGATGCAGTTCTCGCGTCAGCAGGAAGACGAAGCCGATGACATCGGTCAGTTTCGCATGGCTGCAGCAGGCTTTAATCCAGCGGCCCAGGTCACGCTCTGGGAAAAATTTCTTAAAAAGCATGGCGATACCAAGGGCCTGGCGCAGTATCTGAGTACACATCCACCCTCCAGCAAGCGTGTTGAGAATGCCCGCAATAATTTGAAGAAGATGAATGTCGTCGAACAGACTGTGTTTAACAATACCCGGTTGATTCTGTCAGCCGATCGGGTCAACCTGATCGCTAACGCCAGTTTTGAAAACGATCCCGCTGCCAATGGTCAGCTTCCGGGCTGGGAGGTCAGCAGCGGTAAGACCGGACTTGCAGAACAGAACTCGGTTACCGGCCGGCGCTCTCTCGAACTGCTGGCTGAACAACGCATGGCTTCGGTTCGGGTGCTGTCTGACTATATCGCAATAAATGAAGCATCCGATCTTACTTTTACCGGCTGGGCCTGTTCGGAAAACGGTCAGCAGAATGCTGCTATCGGGATCGAGCTTTATGACGCCAACCGGCGCCTGCGCGACCGCGCCTGGGCAGTGCGGGCATCGGGGCCACTTCCGGCCGTCTGGACAAAGATCGAAGCACGTATGGTCAACACCACGGAGAAGCGTCTTTTTGCGCCGGGCAATGTGTTTTTGCGCCTGGTGCTACAGACCGGGCCGATTTCGCAGGGCCGCGTCTGGTTTGATGATCTGCGACTGCGGCCGACCACGACGGTCGATCCGGTTAATCTGTTAGCAAATGGCGACTTTGAGCGGCGCACGCCCGAAGGTTACCCCGGATCAGTAACAGTACTTGGCGGCCGCATTGGTATCGACCCGGCAAAAGCGAACAGCGGCTATTCATCGCTGCTTGTGCAGGGCGCCGCTTCAGGTGAGTCGGGCTTTTCGTTTCAGCCGGTTTCGGTCTCAGGTCTCAAATACGGGCATGAATTTACCTGTTCGTTTTTTTATCAGGGCGATCGCCAGCTGAAAGGCACAGTAGTAGCTGAGATGCTTGACGAAAAAGCTGCCGTTCTCTCACGTCGCCTGGCTGAAGTTGCTTTCGAAGCCGTACCCGGTAACTGGACCGCCAACTCGTTCGCTTTCAAGTTTGACCCGCAGGGCGCCGAAGTTGCCGCTGCAAAAAGCATACGGATAAGGGTCGCCGCCAGTCTCCCGGCCGACGCCAGCCTATGGCTCGACACCTTCATCATGCGCTGAGAAAGAAGATTTCGCACAAAGTCACAGAGACACGAAGAACGGATGCCTGAAGAAAAGAAGACAGTATCCGCAGATTTAAGCGAACAGGCAGGAAGAATCGCTTAATCATAGATTCACCTGTATTATTATTGCTCGTGCTCGTGCTCGTGCTCGTGCTCGTGCTCGTAATCGTCTTAATCATCGTCATCGCAGGATGGACGGTGGGCCTTTTCTCAGTCGGTCTGTTCGTTGATTTCGGCGGTCTGTTTTGGCGTCAGCAGCTCGGTTTTAAGGCCGGGGCCGGTGAGGCTGATGACATTGACCGGGCAGATGTTGCGGCATTCGAGGCAGCGCAGACATTCGGCGTTGTCGAGCTGGCGCGGCACATCGAGACTGACCGGGCACTTCTTCGAACAGGCACCACATTCGATGCAGGCGTCTTTGTTGATTTCGAGTTTATATAAGCTGACCCGGTTCAATGGGCCGTAAAAGGCACCAAGTGGGCATATCCAGCGACAGAATGGCCGCCGGAAAAACACCGAAAGCACCAGAATCAGCGCCAGCATTGAGGCTTTCCAGGTAAACAGCCAGCCGAGCTGGCTGCGGATCTGTGGCTGCAGCAGAGCGATCGGTAGCCCGCCTTCCAGTGTTCCGGCCGGGCAGACATATTTGCAGAAAGATGGTTCGCCGCCATCGAATTCGTCAAGCCAGAAGGCCGGCAGCAGAAAGACAAAAACGATTAGAATAATGTATTTTGCGTATTTTACAAACTGCGGACCGTTGAATTTGGGCGAAGGAATCTTGTTGAGCAGTTCCTGCAACCAGCCAAACGGGCAGATCCAGCCACAGGCAGCGCGGCCTACAACACCGCCGACCAGCATGAGAAATCCGATAGTCAGCATTGGCAGCGAAGTAGATATCGCTACCAGTCTTGCCCATAGCCCCTGTGTCGCCGTAATGTCGAGTCCACCGGCACCGGCAATAGTTACCTGCAGCGCGCCGATCGGGCATGAATACATGGCGGCCGGGCAACTGTAACAGTTGAGGGTCGGCACGCAGACATGCTTGAGTGAGCCAGTATAAAGCGTGCCGGCCTTGAAGCCTTTAAGATACGCGTTGGTGAGCAGGGTGGCAGCGGCCTGTACCCAGAATCTGATGTTCAGCCCAATCCTATGCATTGTGAACACACCATTATGGCTTTCATAAAGTAACTGGCATGCTCGCCGTTTCTGAACCCGGCAAACATCAGCAGCAGGGCGACGATAATAATCAGCAGGGTTGCCAGTTTAACTGGTTTTGCTTCAGTTACAGGGTTCGTCATCTTTTTTTACCAGCTCGATAAGGGTTTTGCCGACATGCGTGTTGTCATAGATCCCACCAAACTTCTCGGCGCCGGGCCCGAAGGCGAATACCGGAACCATTTCGGCAGTATGATTGTCAGACGAAAACTTTGCGGCTACTATTTTATTGCCTTCGATAGAATTGTAGGGAAAGCTCAGACCGCCGGTTTCATGGTCGGCGGTTATCACTACGAGCGTGTTGCCATCTGCTTCGGCAAAGTCGAGCGCGCTTTTTACGGCTGTGTCAAAGTCGAGGGTTTCGTCGAGCACGCGTTGCATGTCGTTGGCGTGTGCGGCAAGATCGATCTGCGAACCTTCTACCATTAGAACAAACCCCTTCTCATTCTGATTGAGAAGGCTGATAGCTTTGTCGGTGAGGTTGCCGAGAGTGTAAGTTCGTTTCGAGGCGTGCGGCAGGTGCCCGCCATCGAGAATCGCTGTAATCTGGCGAATTCGACTGGCCTGCATCAGTGCTTCATAGGAAGTCACCACCGGCATTTTTCTGCGTTGTTCGAGAACGAGGTTGCGGTCATCTTTGCGACGGCTGCGGGTAAAGGTCTTGGGGTAGAAGTTGTCCCAGCCGCCACCGATCATTACGTCGAGCCTTGAGTTGAGCATCTGGTCGGCGATGATGTCGTAGTGATAGCGTGCCTTGTGATGGGCATAAAAAGCAGCTGGAGTCGCATGTGTCAGTATCACTGTTACAGCAACGCCTGTTGCCCTGCCGGTTTCCTGGGCGTATTCCATCAGATTTTTCAGCGGCTTGCCATCGGGGCAGAGACCGACGACATCGTTATTGGTTCTGAACCCGCTGGCAAGAGCCGTTCCGGCGGCCGCCGAATCGGTAACCGGGTTGTTGGCCGCCGCGGTCATATGCATTCCCATTACTTTGCAGCGCTCCATATCGAGACTGCCTTTAACGATCTTAGCGGCAGTGACATGCGCCACACCCATTCCATCGCCTATAAGAAAAATTATATTTTTTGGTTTCGCATCAGACTGAGCTGATACTATAGCTGTGATCGCAAGAAAAAGAACGATGAAAAAGCGGAAATGCTTTGACCTGAATGACATGCTTGCTTCCTTTCGGTTCTCTATATGCATTGAATTTAACCCAATCAGCCCGCCAGCGCAAGCTGTAATTGAGGCGCTAAGATAATTGGCGGAGTTTGCCGATAGAATAGAAGTCGCTGTAGAAGACAGTCGGCAAACTTAAAAACGGAGGGTTAAGATGGGTGTACTCATCCCTTTGTTCAAGACGCGTGATCCTGAACCTGAGCTGCAGCTGAACAACGAAGAGAAGCTGCGCATGAAACTGATACAGAATTCTATCGAGGCGCTCAAGCGCGAAGAAAAGATCGTTGAAGAAGAGATTTCGGAAAAGTGCCGCGAAGAAATCGACCGTCTCAACGCGATAGATCGCAAGCTGCGAGAGCTCGAGGTTGAACTCGAAAATCTTTGCCGGGCCCGAAGGGGGCCGCGGCCAAGCGTTAGGAGTTACTGATGCTTAAACACTCACTTTTTTCTGAATTCTATCTCAGCCGGCGGCATGCCAAAGCCCAGCCGGAGACCATGGTTCCGCGAATAGTCGGGGCTCTGGCAGTATCGGTAAGGTCGCAGACTAAGCCAATCATTCTCTGTCGCGCCAACTCGCGGACCTGGTGGGAAAACGGCTGGCAGAACCACCGCTGAAACAGTGCGGTAAACCAGGCAAAATAAAAAGCCGCCCGTTTTCGCGGGCGGCTTTCTGTTGCGGGATTAATTGGCCAGTTTGGCGATGTCTTCAGGCCACAGGACGAGTGACTGTTCCTTATACTGGGCGATAACGTCAGCTTTGGTGTGGTCATACGGAACAAGGTTCAGAACGGCGTTGTACTTGCCGAACCTTTCGTCGCCAAGCACCTTCTTGATGGTGTTGACAGGGTTGCCACCCTTGAAGAAGCCATCCTTGTCACGCGCTTCAACCAGTTTGGCAGCATCGGCTTCGGCGAAACCGATCATTCTGAACATTTCGGCAGTGGCAGTGTTGAGGTCGAGCCTGAATTCGTAGAACTTGTCTTTTTTGCCAAAAGCTTTGACAATAAGTTTTTTGGCGGCAGACAGTTCACTCTTGGCGGTGCTGAGATTAATCTTGCCGGCGAACCACATCTGCGGCCCTACGTTGGCGAAGATGTTGCCGCTCTTCATGGCTTTGGCGAACAGGGCTTCAGTATAGGCTTTATACTGGTTCTTTACCTTGTCAAAATCGGTCTTGCTCACCTTTTTCTGGGTGTAGGCAACCTTGTTTTCGTAGAAGTCTCTGTAGCTCTGAGCGGCCTGGGCATCCATCGTCACATAATGTGAATTCTCGAGCATGATGCGGTAGATTACTTTTTTGTCTTCCGGGAAAAGCTTTACGTAGTTGTCGATAAATTCCATGAAATTCATTGGCGAGGTCAGCATTGTCTGAATAATCTTTTCATACGGAGCATTGATCGCGCGGCTGGTAAGAATGTCGTAGAAATGGCCGGCGATGACACCTTCAGTCGACATCAGTTGCAGCCCGTTCTTGAGGACGCCGGTCTTTTTGCCGGTGTGGCTGGCCCAGACGTAGCGGTCGCGGCGGATCGGATCCTGGCGGTCATAGAGGAATTCAGAAATGTTGTATTTCTTGCGATCTTTTTCGGCAAACTTGATGTTGGCCGGGCCATATACGGCTTCGAATGCTTCTGCCCAGCCTTCGACATAGGCGAGACCGACATCGGTGATGATCGGAGCGTCGTGGCCGTTTGAACTGGTGCGCTGAATCTGCTGAAACAGTTTGCCATACATGTCAAAATGAATCGCATGCGCGGCTTCGTGGGCAATGACGAGATCGAGAGTATCATTTCGCATCGCGTTATCGACCGAGAAGATTACTTCGCCGCCGTCGCCAATATCCATGATGCAGATCATCGAAGTTTCGATGCCGATGCGCTTACCTGTTTTGTTTTCGACCATTTCGGCGCCCATCGGAATCATGCAGGGGCCGGGTGCCGGCATAAACCTTGGCAGTGGCGATTTGCCCATGATGACGACGGGTGAACCGACCGATTGTGACATGAAGTTGTTGATGCCAGTTTTCTGTTCGGCGCTGATTTCTTTGGCTTTGTTAACAGTATCCTTCAGTGCCTGAAAGCGGATCTGGCGGGCAGTGCGGCGCAGTTTGAGAACATCCTGCATTTCTTTGCTGCTGAGCAGGTATGGCAGAACTTTCTTTACAGTGTCTGACTTGCTGTCGGCCGGAGTGACCTGCATGGCATCAGCCGAAAGACCAAAAAGCAGGAAACCGGCGTCATCCAGTTTGACAGTTTTGGGCAGATTGAGTGCTTTGCCGAGGAACCCGCCGATGATGTTGCCTTTGCCGGCTGTAACAAGTTCCATGACGGTTATTGGTTTATCGCCAAGCGGGTTGGCATCGTTGGAAATAGTAGTAACTGGCGGGCGGGCAGATACGCTGCCGGAAAGCAACATACCGGCTACCAGAGCCAGCGAAAGTGCTCGCTTATGAATACTCATCACTTTTTTGAGCCTCCTGATCGAGATTATTTTACAATTTTAATGATTTTTGCAATATCAGTCAATGTACCGCCGCCGGTTAGACGACTGACTTTTCTTTTACTACGTCTTTCAGATTGTAGAGGCGTTTTACATTGAGGCTGTCAACGACTTCGCTCTTGGTTTTGTTGACGACCATGCTGGCGAGAATCTGGCTGACAGCAGGAGCGAGCATCAGACCGTGCCCGGAGAAACCGGAGGCCTGAATGAAGTTATCGACCTCTTCGACCGGGCCGAGAATTGGCTGGGCGTCTGCGGTCATTTCGTAGAGCCCGGCCCACTGCCTGACTATGCGTAGCTTGTCGAGCTTCGGAAAGAGTCTGGTGAAGCGTTGTGCCATCTCATACATGAAATGCATCGAGCTGCCGACAAAGGTGCCAACCGGTTCGTTGGGGTCACCCATGCCCATTACCACGCCACCGCTCATTTCCTGACGGGCGTAGAGACCGACGCCGAAGCTTATTACCATTGGGTTCCACAGGCGCTCAACCGGTTCGGTGACGAGAATCTCGTGGCGATATGGATCGACTGGTATTTCGACGTTGAGCATGGCACCAATGCTGCGCGAGAAACCTCCGGCGCAGTTGAAAAGCAGTGGCGTCTGGTAGGTATTACCAGATTCGGTCATGACAAAGAAGGTGTCACTCTTTTTCATGATACCAACAACGTTTGTCCACAGATGAATCTGCACGCCGAGACTGCGGGCAGCGTTGGCGTAACCCTGGGTCAGCAGGAACGGGTTGATGTGACCGTCTTTTGGGCACCAGGTGGCTTTTCTAATCGTTTCTTTGTTGAGATAGGGCACGATTTTAACAGCTTCGTCAGGATCGACGATGTTGACATCGAGCCCGAGGCGGCGCTGCATCTCGACGTTTTTCGCGAACTGCTGCTCTTCTTCGGGGCTGTGGGCAAGAATTAGATAGCCGCCCTGAAAGAATTCGGTGCGGTAACCAAGTTCTTCTTCGAGCCCTTCGAGCCTTTTAACTGAATCCATAGCCAGTAATGTGTTGGCTTCAGTGCTCCACTGCTGGCGAAAGCCGCCACCGCAGCGTCCGGTCGAACCGCTGGCGAGGTAATGGCGCTCGAGAACGCATACGTTTTTCATGCCGGCGCGGGCAAGTTCATAGGCTGTTGCTACGCCAAGAATGCCGCCGCCGATAATTACTGCGTCGAATGCTCTGTTCATTTCTTTTCTCCGTTCTCGGCTTTCTGACGCTCGAGTTCTGACATGATAAGCTCGAACGAAACCGGGCGGTTAGGCGGCCGAAAGGTCGGTGGATAGATTTCGGCCGGCGGCGTTTTAAGCTCACGGCTGATGATCTGTGCAACCAGGCGGCGGCAAGTGCGGCCCTGGCACTGGCCCATACCGGCCCTGACCAGTCGTCTGATTTCGTCTATGGTGGTTGCACCCTGTCTGATGGCGGCAATGATTTCGTCTTCGCTTACATCCTGGCATCTGCAGATAATTTTCATGAGGTGACTTCCTTTATACCCTGATGGCACGAATATTATTGACCTGATCGGCCGGAACTTCGATGGTTACAACTGCGGTTCGGTCATAGGCGGGCGGATTGATGACGCGAACGACCCGAACCTTGCCAACGGCTTTGCCGGCACGATCGAGTGCGGTGACTTCCTGGTCTTTTTCAGGCACCGGAAGTAGTTCGTAACTCATCGAGACCGTGGCTTTTCCGGCAGCGTGCTTCATGTTGATCACGAATATTGCGAGGCCGGGGCATTTTGGAATACACAGGCCGCAGCCGGTGCAGGCGTCGAAGTCGAGTTGCGGCTTGTCGGTAATTCCTTCCTTCATCTTGATGGCCCTGGTCGGGCAGGCTGAGACGCAGGGGTCGCAGGGAATATCCTGCAGGCATTCAATGATCGCGACCGGCCCTTTTTCGAGGCGCGCCGGTGGCGGTAATACAGGGGCGAGTTCTTCCGGGGCGATTATTCCGTCGTTTTTCAGCATTCTCCAACCTCCTTGAGCACGCGTTCGCGGCCCCAGCGGATACGCTCGCCGGTCGAACCCGAGCGCAGCGTGCGCAGTTCTTCGCGGGCTTCGGCGACAATAGTGTCAGCCTCGGCTGATTTGCCGTGAACACTTTCGTAGGCGCGCGCACCTGCGATTCTTCCGGCCAGTATGGCGGTCGTGGCTTCTTCGATGCCAGAAGCGTCGCCGGCCACGAAAATATCCGGGTTTGTTGTGCGCATCGACGAATCGTGCAGTGGCACAAGGCCGCCAAGTTCGCCGACATGAACCATGCGGCAGTGCGCCTGCTGGAACAGGTCAATCAGCGGTGTCAGGCCAACAGCAAGGCAGATGCAGTCGCATTTGATTTCGAATTCAGTATTGGGAACCGGCCGGAACTTGTCGTCAACACGACAAAGAACGGCGCCTTCGACGCCATCGCTACCGAGAGCCTTGAGTATTGTGTGTGAAGTGTAGATCGGCACGCCGAGACGTCTTATTTTGCTGGCATGTACGAGATAGCCGCCGATGGTTGGCATGCCTTCGACCAGACCGACAACTTCGACGCCAGCCTGAATCAGCTGGTAACTTACGATCAGGCCGATATTGCCGCTGCCGATCATCAGTATTTTCTGGCCGGGTCTGATGCCATGCACGTTCATCAGGGTCTGAACGCCGCCGGCGCCATAGATGCCGGGCAGGTCGTTGTTTTCGAAAGCCAGGCTGTTTTCGGTAGCGCCGGTGCAGACGATCGCGCTCTGGTAAGTTACGCGCTCATAGGCATTCTGCGAGAGTATGCCGGCTTCCTTGTTATGATAAAATCCGACTGCCGCAGTGTTTTCCAATACGGTCAGGCGGTCTGCCACGTCTTTGATGTCCTGCTGTAGCTTGTCAGCGATGGTGATGCCGCGTATGCCGGCGTCACGGTTGCTGCTGCCAAAAAATCTGTGTGTCTGCTTGATCAGCTGGCCGCCGACGCGGGCGCTATCGTCTACCAGCAGCGTTTGTGCGCCGAGCCTGGCCGCGACATGGGCGGCCGACAGACCGGCCGGGCCGCCGCCGATTATGAATACTTCGGTGCTTCTGCTCATGGTTTGATGTACCCGTGTCCTTTCTGCATTTTGACCTGCATGCCTTCAGCCAGCGGTGTAATACAGGTCATGGTATTGATCTGACCATCCACTTCCATTATGCAGCTCGAACAGCGGCCGATCGCGCAGAAAAAGCCGCGGGCACGGTTTTTCTGGGGGCTATAGCGCAGAGTCTTTATGCCGGCAGCATGCAAAGCTGCAGCTATCGGCTCGCCTTCATAGCCCTGATATTCTTTTCCTTCAAAATAGAATTTAACGATCTTACGCTCTGGAAAGCTCAACACCGGGTGTTTCTCGATACGTAGGGAAGTCATACCATTCCTCCTTGCCCTTGCATTCGACTAAAGCATTGACTGTATCTTTCGCTTACGTTCAGATAGCAGTAATTTTACATTTCGCCGGATCAATTGTCAGCCGAATTTTTTAAAATCTGCAAACCTGAAGGAAAGACTCGCAAGAAGGCGCTAAGACACTAAAAACCTGTCATTCTGCGCGGAGCGTAGCGGAGTCGCAGAATCCATGGTCATATTACTGTTATGGATCCTGCGACTGCGCGCAGGATGACGATTATCGAGCCCGAACACGAGAACGGGAACGGGAACGGGAACGATACCCGATACCGATACCGATACCGATAACGATAACGATAACGATAACGATAACGATGAGAGGGGGGAGTTGTTTACCTTTCGGGTTTGCGGTAGACTGCAGAAAATTTGCTATGAAGGGCTTGTTTTGTGAGATTTGCCTGGCTTAACTGGATAGTTTGCGGATTACTGGGGGTGCTGCTTTATCTGGGCAACCCGGGGCTTATCGAAGACGCCGAAAATCGTTGGCTTGACCTGCTTTTTCGGCATCGTGGTGCGGTAGCTACCGATTCACGTGTTGTAATCGTCGGAATCGACCAGGAAACCCTGAGCTGGGGCGCCCGGCCGATGTTCGCCTGGGGGCCGGTTTATGCTGAACTGGCGCAGGCGGCAGGACAGGCTTCAGCCTCGGTTTTGCTGTTCGACCTGATCTTTTCGCCGACCTCCGAAGGAGTGCTGCGCGACCATGTTCGCTCACTTGCCGAAGAGCTTGGCGAAGAAGTTTCGCCAAATTTGTTGCGTGCCATAGGTTTTGACAAGCCTTTTCGGGCGGCTTTGCTCAAAATGATCAATTCAGGCACCCGGCTAGTGCTGGGTTTTGCCTGGGAACGCAATCAGCCAGTGTTTTCTGACCCATCGCTGCTGCATATTGCCCGCCGCGAAAATACCGGTTATTACAACATCTCGACTTCGCGCGACGGGGTTTCCCGCAGTATCGAGCTTTTCAGCGACAATGCCGGCGACCGGGTGCTGGCAGTATCGGCGGTGGCGGCCGCTCGGCTGGCTTCGTTGTCTGTGATACTGCCGGCGCAGGCGGCGCAGCATATCAACTTCCGCGGGCCTCGCAACACTTTTACGACGCTGCAGCTGAAAAGGCTTCTCGAAAGTCATCGCGCCGGCGAAAGCCTGAGCGACCAGCTCGCCGGCAAGATAGTTCTCGTCGGCTTTACCGGTATTACTGATTTTAAAGCGACTCCCTATGGTTTTATGCCCGGGGTTGAGCTGCATGCCAGCATAATAGACAACCTGCTCAACCACCGCTTTCTTCAGAGAGTGAAACCAGTCCGCGAAATGCTGGCAATAGCGCTGATTCTTCTACTTTTACTGTTCGCTTCGCTGCGTTACCCTGTGCAGTCGGTAATCGCCGGTATTGTCGGTGCTATCGTCTGGGTCGTTGTCTCTCTTGTCGGCTTCGACGGGTTTTATCTGCCGGTCGCAAGGCCGTTGCTGCTGCTGCTTGCTTTTGTAAGCGTCAGCGGTCTGATCGCTTATCGCTCAATTTATGTCGATCGCCGCCGCGTACGCCAGATCTTCAGCCGTTACGTCAGCGACAGTGTGCTGCATCAGGTGCTGGCTTCGGACGATCGCGACTTCATGCAGGGCAAAAGGCGACAGCTCTGCATTATGATCGCAGATATCAGAGGATTTACCACTTTCAGCGAAAAGCGCGACGCGCATGAGGTCGTGAAGTTTCTTAACTCTTATTTCAGCGTGGTTACCGAGATCATCATGCGGCATCGCGGCGTCGTCGATAAATTCCTTGGTGACGGGCTGCTGGCGTTCTTTAACGCTCCGGTCGAAGACGGTAACTTTGCTGACAACGCCTTAAAAGCAGCTCTTGAAATAAAAGCATATTCTGATTCGACAGAATTCAGGGCGATTAGTTACGGTGATGTGCTAAAAGTCGGCATAGCGCTGCATGTAGGTGATTCGGTGTTCGGCAACATCGGTTCGACGCGCAAAACAGAGTTCACAGTTATCGGAGATACAGTTAACACATGTTCGCGCATGGAATCATTGAACAAAGAGTTCAAAACATCTATAATAGTCAGTGGTAAGCTTACCGAACTGGTGCGCCAGCAGATGGACTGGCATTTTATCGGCAAACGAAGCATTCGCGGCAAGACCGCTGAAATCGAGCTTTATACGATTTCCGATCAGGAGTGAAAAATGACTGCAAAGATACTGAGACTGGTTCTTGTTTGTCTGACCTTGAGCGTCGGAGCCTCTGCGGCCGGCGAAGATGTCGCCCTGATAACAGCATTGACCGGCACGGCAAGTGCAAGCTGGGTGGAACCGGCTGCTGATGACAATTCTGCTGCGGATGCGAACAGGCGCAGCCATGAATGGAGTCTTGAAGTCGCTGAAATGCTGCCAGTTGGTGCAGAAGTTACAACCGCGGCAGAGTCTTCACTGACAATAATACATCTTGCCGGCAACATTGAATATAACATTGGTGCCTTGGCCCAGGCTAAAATTACCGGAGATCGTGTCGAGGGCCAGGATATCGCTTCCAGCCAGGTAAGACTTGTATCTTCAGACCTCGTCCTGGAAGGTTCGATGCAGAACCAGGTTGGTGCTGTGATTTCTGACCATGTCGATGTAGGCGGAACTAAAGATACTTTCGATTCGCTCAGCCGTGAAACGCAGCTGGCCAGACTGACTCTCGCGATTAAGACCGTGCCAGAGTCGCCGCCGCTGCCTTCTAAATCTACAACGAACGGGTATCCAAGTCCAATTAGCAGGTATGTCGATGATCAAGGGAATCAGACAATGCAGGAAGCTTCGCAAAGCGACAATGAATGTGATGATATGGCGCGATTAAAAGAAGAAAAGAAGAAAAGTCCGGTAAAAATTATCGATGCCTGCTTTGCTCTCCCCCGGGAAATACTTGCCAAAGTTTATCCTGCCGACGAAAGTCTCGAAGTTGATAATTATGATATCAAAGTCGTCGAAGCCTTTGGTGGCTGGGTTGATTTTAATTTTAAGACGCCGCTTATCGACAGAAATTTCAACCTTAATATTAGTGGGAGCGGAGGCACATTGCCGATAACTTTGCATATAGAACACGCGGCCCCATCAGTGGCTTATGCCTGGCGCCTCGAAAAGAGTGGTCTGTTGGCGCAGGCTGCTTCGATATGGCTCAAGCTGCAAACACAGGGGATGGCTGAAAAGAAAGTCGCCCCGCACTTGAAGAGAATCAGGGAACAGCTGGTAAAATCACAGAATTGATCGATCTTATAGCTAAATCAGCCCTGCTGCCTGCAGCAGGGCTGATTTCTCTTCTGCGGTCAGCAGTCTCAGTTCGCCTGGCTGAAGTTTCCCGAGGTGAAGCGGGCCGAAACGAACGCGGTGCAGACTGGTTACCAGTCGTCTGAAGCTGGCGAACATGCGCCTGACCTGGCGTTTTTTGCCTTCGCTGATGGTCACCGAATAGCTTTGCGGGTCATCGAGCTGGCGCAGACGGCAGGGTGAAGTAATTCCTTCTTCTATCGTCACGCCGTTTCTGAACTGTCGCTGTTCTTCGGGGCTGAGCGGCGCGCCCTCGATCTTGACGATGTATTCCTTTTCGACCTTATATGAGGGATGCAACAGGCGGTTGGTAAGTTCGCCGTGGTCGGTAATCAGCAACAGGCCGGTTGAATCACGATCCAGCCGCCCAACCGGGTAAAGCCGGCGGTCAGCTGGCAGAAAATCGCGAATGGTTTTGCGGCCGCCCTCATCTTTAAGGGTTGTTACAACGTTGATTGGTTTGTAAAAAATATAGATGGATGTTTGCTTGCCTGTTGGCGGTTCGATGACCTTGCCGTCAAGCTTTATTACAGGCAGATTCTCAGGGTCGATCGAAAATCCCTGTGTAGTCAGTCGGTTGCCGTCGATTTCGAGGCGCCCGGCCTCGATCATTTTTTCTATGCCACGGCGCGAAGCAATGCCCCATCCGGCAAGTAGTTTCTGAATGCGGACAGGTTCACTCATAAATTCATGAAATCCGCTCTACCACTGGCAGATAACGGTGAAGTCCATGATCCGGCCGGCTTTGGTATCGCTGTAAGAACCCCGCGAAAAGAAGGGGTCTTTCAACTCGCCGGTGCGTTCGATCAGTGGAAACAGATGCGAAAAAATCAGGCTGCTTTTGAGAGTGAGTCCCTGTAGCGATATAGAGTTGTTGAAACTGGTCTCGACGGTAGTTAAAACCGCCATGTTCTCTGGTATGTTACCAGATTTCCAGGAAAACATGCCGGGTCTGAGAATGTTGCTGAAGGTTGTAAAATGGCGGCTGGCATCGTTTCTGGCTGGACTGACCCGGATGAGGATAGCGGCCTTGCCATCTTCTCTGGCGCTGACTGATGCAAATTGCACATACATGTCGTTGGAGTTGGCCAGAGTGAGGGCATGTTCGATATCGGCAAACTCACCTGAAAAGACGAATTCCTGATGTGACTCAAGATCGCGATGGCTTATCTGGCCGAATTTGTCGGACAGGTTTGCCAGAATGATCTCGTTGGCCTGGGCGATGAGTGGCAGCGCCAGTAAAAACACGGTTAAAAGGAGATAAGCAGATTTTTTCACAGGTTGCCCCCGATATGGTCAGTTCCAGCCGGGTTTCAGCTGGTTACAGGGTCAGGTTGCCGCCGGAAGTTCGACGGTAACCAGGGTGCTGGTATCAGGCGTGCTCTTGATACTGATATCGCCATGGCACAACGACACAAGTTTTTTGGCTACGGCAAGCCCAAGACCCAGCGAAGATGTGTCAGCTGATGAGAACGGCTTGAACAGGCTGGCCTGCTGTTCAACCGGAATTCCTTTGCCGCTGTCAAAGATGATGAACTCGACGCGGTCGGTCGTTTTAGGCTTGAGCCTGGTGACTACTTTGATTTCGCCACCCTTGCTGCCAAGGCCGATCAGCGCATTGATAAACAGGTTTCTGGCGATGGTGGCAAACGACTCGGGATCCATTTCGACTTGCGGCAGGTCAGCCGGCAGGCTTTTGGAAACCTTAAGGTTTTTCCCGATGTCCTTTATGCCTGAAATCAGGCGGGCAGTGACGACATGGTTTTTGAGTCCGGCAAAAATTTCCTTTTCGACAAGCTGGTTGAGCTGCATTTTCGCGAGCTTTGGCTTGATATCGGCCAGATGCGAGATAAGATTTCTGACGTTGTAATCCATTTTCTGGCCCTGGGCCTGGATCAACGGTAGGACTTTGTCGGCCTGGTCAGCCTTGCCAGCCTGGGCGCGGATCTGATCGAGCGGCGCCGAGATGTTGTGTTTGAGAATTTCTTTGTTTATGGCGGCGGCAACAGCCGGCACTTCGCTTACGCCGGAAACCCTGGCCAGCATGCTGGTGAATTCGTGCAGTTCGTGTGACAGGTTGCTTATCGAACCGCCGTCAGCGATTGCGACACCGCTGGTAGCAGGTATGGTAGTCACAGTCGGCATGAAAGTTTTTGTCGAAGATTCTTCAGCCATCTTTGGCTTTTCTTCTTCTTTTTCTTCGCCGCCGGCGTCAATAGTTGTATTGAAAACTTCCTGGACTGAGGTTACTCCTTTTATCAGCTTATAAAGAGCCGATTCGCGCAGGGACAGCATGCCGTCAATCAGAGCCTGCCGTCGCATTTCCTCAGTATTGGCCCTATTTTCGATAAGTTCGCGGAATTTCTGGGTCATGGTGAGAACTTCGTAGATACCCTGGCGCCCTTTGAGGCCGACGTTGTCACAGTCCGGGCAACCGGCTCCCTTGCGGAAAATCAGATTGTCGATGTTGTATTTATCATCGAGATGCAATTTTTTGAGCAGGCGTTCATCGATGCCAAGTGATAGCAGCAGATCCTTGTCGGGTTTGTATTCCTGGGCGCAGGTTTTGCAGACCCGCTTAACCAGGCGCTGCGCCTGAACGATGCGCAGAGAGGTGGACAGGCTGAATGGTTCGATGCCCATGTTGAGCAGGCGTGCGACAGTTGCCGGCGCGTCATTGGTATGTAGCGTTGAAATAACCAGGTGGCCGGTCATAGCGGCCTTGATAGCGATTGAAGCGGTTTCGAAATCGCGGATCTCGCCAAGCATTATTACATCGGGGTCCTGGCGCAGGAACGAGCGCAGGGCCGCCGAAAAGTCGAGGCCGATGTCGGGGTGGCACTGCACCTGATTGATGCCCATAAGATTGTATTCGACCGGGTCTTCTGCGGTCATGATGTTGATCGATGGATTGTTCAACAGAAACAGCGATGAATAAAGGGTCGTGGTTTTGCCGGAACCAGTCGGGCCGGTGACAAGAATGATGCCATTCGAGCATCTGACGCCTTCCATGTATTTTTCAAGAACGAAAGGCTCAAAGCCGAGATCACCAAGGTCGACTCTGAGGTTACCCTGGTCGCAGATGCGCATGACAATTTTTTCGCCCCAGATACAGGGAATACAGGAAACGCGCAGGTCGATCTTGCGGTTCTGCATGTTGAGTTTGATGCGGCCATCCTGTGGTCGGCGGGTCTCGGCAATGTCGAGGTTGGCCATAACCTTGATGCGGCTGACAACCCCGGCATGCGCAGCCCGGGCCGGAGTCATGAACAGTTTCATTATGCCATCGAGACGAAATCTTATCCGCAGTTCATGCTCGTAAATTTCTATATGAATGTCAGAAACATTCATGTTTACTGCCTGAGTCAGTACCAGATTGACCAGCTTGATGATCGGCGCGTCGTTTTCGCCCATTTCGAGGCCGTCATCACTGTCGTTGCTGCTGTTCATGCCAATGTTGTCGGCCAGCGAATCGATATTTTCGCCGTAAAGATTGCCCAGCGCCGCCATAATTGACAGCTCGGAACTGACTACCGGCGAAACCCTCATTCCTGTCATCATTTCGATGTGGTCTATGGTGATGATATCGGTTGGGTCTGTCATTGCCAGAACCAGTTTGCCACTTTCGCGTTTAACCGGGCAGAGAATCTGTTCGTGGCAGAGCTTTTTCGGCAGCAGCGTGGCAAGAACCGGATCTACCAAACTTTCGTCGAGATCGACGAACGGAATGTTGAATTGCTTGGAAAGAGCAATAGAAAGCTGCTTGTTGGTCAGAATGCCATTTTTTACCAGATAAGCGCCCAGGCGCAGCTTGGCGTTTTTGGCGCCCTGAATTGCTTCGTTGAGCTGTTCGGCCGTGCAATACTTTGATTCGACGAGAATATCGCCGAGTCTCCGGCGTGGCCCTTTACTTGTTTTTGACTGCTTTTCGCCGCTTTTCTGAGAGATCTTGCCGTCGATCGCATCGCCGAGAACCTTGGCCGGTCTAAGGGCGAGAGTGGCGTTGGTGCCGATAAGAATTTCGCTGTTACCGGGTTCAACTGTGCCGACAATAAGTTCGGCGCCGTTGATCTTGATCGGAATGATGCGGCGTTCCTTGATGAACTTGATATCGATCAGCTTGAAGGCATCTTGCGGAATATCTATCTCATCGATCTTGATAAAAGGCACGTTGAGAATCTCGGCTTCTTTCAGCGCTAGAATCTCTTCTGTGATCGCATCGAGTGAGGCGAGAGCCTCGATAAATTTCTGGGGTTCAGGGTGGGCGTTTGTGAGTTCTTCCCAGGTCGCGTGATTTACTATATTTTCGTTGATGAGCATGCGGCAGAGCTTTTCCATCGCTTCTTCATTCACGGGAAAAGCAGGAAAACTCTTTTTAAAGGCCGCCTGGTCCATCTATTTGTCCTGGTAGTTTATTTTTGCTCGCCAACAAGCTGTTGCGCTATTCTAACAAAAGATGGCCGTAGATTCAACGATAACGCTTTAACAAAATGTGTACGGGCTTTCTTTTTGGCTTTTGATCGCAGAAGCATCCCAAGCTGAAAATGTGCATCCGCGTAATCGGGATTGAGTTCAATGGCTTTTTCGAGCAGTTCTTTGGCTTTTGTCGTGTCGTTGATCTGAATAAGAGCCAGCGCTGCCCAATAGAAAGCATCAGGATAGGTGTCGTTTATCTCGATGGCGGCTTCAAAGTGGCGCAGGGCGTCTTCCCACTGACAGTCTTCGAAGTATCTTATGCCGAGATTGATACGACTGGCTGCCATATCGAGCTCAAGAATTGCGACCTTTTTAAGCTCATTAAGAGCTTCTTCGTAGAACTCCTGTTTCATCAGCGATTCATAATTCAAAAATTCCGGTGTGTTGTCCTTGCCGGTTTTCAGAACCATCAGATGATAATGCTCGATGGCTTTGTCTGTTTCTTCACACATTTCATGTATGGTTGCCAGATAAAAACAGGCGGCCACCAGTCCTGGGTTCTTCTTGAGAACACCTCTGAGCGTGGTTTTTGCTTCAGAAAAATAGCCCCTGAAAAACAGTGACTTGCCGAGGGCCAGTCCGATGTCAAGATAATCAGGATGCTTGAAAAATTCTGCCCGCAGTTTTTCTATGTCGGCGTCGAGCGCGTCGATGCGCCGCCTGAGATTCACCAGGTTTTTCTGGACAGTATCCCATTTGGGCTGGAGTTTGATAACCTTGCGAAAAAGCCGTTCGGCGTCATCGAGATTATTGGTCTGCATGCGCATGGCGCCGAGGTTATTGAGCAGTCGAGGATTCTCAGGCGACAGCCGCAGGGCAGTTCTGAAGACATCTTCAGCGTCCTTGTAGAGACTCATGTCCAGCAGAACGTTGCCGAGATTGTTGAGAACTTCACTGTCTTCGGGAAATAGATGAGCCGCATGCTGGAGTGTTTTTTCGGCTTCACCGAGAAAACCAAGGCGGCGCTGGGTGTTTCCCAGGAGCATCAGGAGTGGGCGGGAATCGGGGATTACTGATTCTGCCTCTTTCAGCTTGCGCAGGGCTTCGCTGTAGCTGCCTCGTTTAAGCAGTGCTTTGACTTCAGGACCAAGCAGCGAAGAATTCTCGACGGTCAGTTCGTCAGATAGATCCTGGATTTCAGTATCAAAATTCTCTTCGATAAAGGTTGTCAACTGACCGGCAACCTCGCGGTTGCGTTTTATCGCCGCTTCAATTATGAAATCGATGTTTGGGTAAGCCGGCTCAATCTTTTTGACCTGATTGAATTCCTGCAATGCAGATGAATAAAATTCGCCTCGGAAATAATTTATTCCTCTGTCAAAGTGTTCTTCAGCCTGTTTCGATTTTATTATCATTTTACGGGTATTGCCTTGTGCAAAGGTTAGTGATACAATACCCTATACCCCATTGTGCACTTGCTTGTCAATGGCCAAAACGTACCCTCAGGAGGGTTCTCATGGATTCCACGCCCGGAATCAAGATGAAGTTCTGTGAATCTTTAGACCGCTTTGTTGCAAT
>PGYA01000124.1 GCA_002839435.1 Candidatus Riflebacteria bacterium HGW-Riflebacteria-2
TCCTCTCTCTTTCTGGGTCGCGCCTGGTGTGGCTGGGTTTGCCCGGGTGGGGGTATGCAGGAAATTGTTGAACCGGTGAATCGGAAAACAGTCAATCCACGCAAAATAGATTGGATCAAATGGTTGATCTGGATACCCTGGATTTCCATTATCGTTTGGTTTGTGATCCGAGCCGGAGGTTATACCAGTGTGAATTTCCTGCATCTAACTGAAAGTGGTGTTTCGATTGATGAACCACTCAAGTACATCATGTATTATCTCGTGCTTGGGCTGTTCTTCCTGCTGGATGTTGCGCTCGGTCGACGCGGTGCCTGCCACGGCATCTGCTGGATGAGTCCGTTCCTCAACGCGGGTATGTTGGTCGGAAGACTCCTGCACCTGCCGCAGATGCGGATCAAGGCGAAGGCGGAGAGCTGCATCGACTGCAAGAAGTGCAACAGCAAGTGCCCGATGAGCATCGACGTCAACGCCGCGGTCAAAACGGGCAGCGTGAAGAGCTACGACTGCATCCTCTGCGGCGAGTGCGTGGATGTTTGCCCGAAGGACGTGCTGTCGTATCGGAAGAAGGCATAATTTTATTGAACAAATGGGCACCCGCAAGGGTGCCTTTTTTGAATTATGCACTTGTACAGAAGTGAAAAGATAATTACAATGAAGAACAGATTTTTACTTGCCAATTTCACAAATCTTTGATCATACTGTGTGTCATATAAGTATTTCCATCCGAATGTTAAAGTATAATGGAGCAAAATTGATGAAGAAGTTTTTCTCGTCCGACAAGGGAAAGCGCGTGTTGATCGGCCTGGGGTTGCTCGCGCTTGCGATGACATTGGGTTACTCTTTGCAGAGCACGCTTCTTGAAAGCGGCGTGCGCTGGAAGCAGGCGATTTTTTTCCTTGTCGTAAGCGGAACGGGAATCAGCGGTATACTTTACATCTTTCTTGCGAGAAAAGGTTTGATGATCGGGTATGGTATTTTCCTTTACATAGCGATCATTCTATTCTTTTCGAGCATTGATGCAGGTTTCACGAGTATTCTTTGGGCGTTGCCATTAATTATAGGTCCGGCGCTTGTCAACTATTTCGCGAAAAAGAAAAATACATCCGGAAAGATAGCGAAGAAGTGCAAATCGACTAATAAAAAGCCAAATAGGATTACGGGTGAGTCATGGTCGCAAACGAAGATGGAGAACGCACCGCTACTTGTCGCAAAAAGGTCAAGTGGCTCAATTTTTCAAGTTTTCGATTTAAATGAAACACTTCTGTTTTACAAAGTAGGGAGCTTTTTCAAAGATATTGACGAAAAGAACTTAAAGCAGCTTGAAAACTTACCTCAATTGGGGAAGGACGACTTTTCGATTGATATAGATAACGTTACCGCGCTTCGTTTTCATGAATTATATTCGGATTACGATCCCTTTGACCTGGGAATCAACATATACACAAAACAGAAGAGACATTTTTTTGTAACGGTGAAAGCAAACTGCGGTGAGAGGCTGCAACAACTGCTGCAAAATCGTATTCCACAGAAGGCGCAACAAGTGAAAAGCACAGAGCCGCACTTCGTCCCGACCTTGAACCCCAGAAGACGGAAAATCATGAGAAATGTTTATCTGCTTGTTTGTGCTTTTGCAATGGTCGTTGGTCTTGCATGGAGCTTTTTGGAAGTTCCGTATCGGCTTATTGCATGGTTGGCGTTGCTTCCGACCCCGTTGTTTCTCTTGATGCACTATTTCTATCCAAACGAAGTGACTTTGGCTGAGGATAAGAGATTTGCGCATAATCGGGTCATGGTATTCTTTGCGTTACTTGTGTCTGAGATACCTTTGATGATTCGTTCATATTCCGACTTTAATTTTCAAAAGCCAGGGAGATTGATATTAATCTCAGGTTTATTGCTTGTTCTGTTATTGATACAAGCGTACATTACTTCGGAAGAATGTAGAATACGTAAAGGTCAGTTAATTGGATTGGCATTCATACTTGGAGTCTACTGTATGTCCGCTGTCAGCCTTTTGAATGCGCTACTTGATAAAACTCCGCTTCAGGAAAAACCGGCAATCGTGCAAGAGATGCGAATATCTTCAGGAAAGAATCAGGATTTCTATTATTTAGATGTTTTTACTTCCGACCAGCACGAGTATGAATTTCGGGTTGCAAGTTACTTATATGAGAGAACCCAAATCGGAGACACCGTAAACGTTCTCTTCTACCAAGGTGCATTTGACATCCCATATGCCGAAGTCGAGGAGATCCCATAATTAGTAAAGATTGACGCAATCCGTTCGTGAGCATAGAATGTTCCTGTCACCCGACGGGTGCAAGATTATTCCCAAAGGATACAAAGATCAATGAAACACAGCCTGCTTGCCCTAACGCTCATCC
>PGYA01000125.1 GCA_002839435.1 Candidatus Riflebacteria bacterium HGW-Riflebacteria-2
TTCCGCATGTTAAGACGATTGCCCGCTTCATGGAGGCATGGAAAAACAATAACAAGCAGGTTTTCGAATTCATTCAGAGCCCCGATGCCTGGCGCGGGAAACGCGGCGCCGCTTTCGGTGATGCTTCCGCCGGCATCGATAGATACCTGCAGTGCTGGGAAATGGACAGCACGCCCACCGACGTTATGCTCAAAGACGGCAGACATACACTGGTTGGCGTAATTGACATAAAGACGCGCCGCGCCAAGATGCTGGTCAATAAGACCAGTAAGGCCGTTGCCGTCGCCGCTCTGGTAAGACGGGCAATCCTTGACTGGGGTGTTCCTGAGAGCATCAAGACCGATAACGGCTCTGACTATACATCGAAATACCTGGTCGAGGCTTTTAACGCTCTCGAAATCGAACATCTGATCTGCGCGCCATTCTCACCAGACCGCAAACCATTTATCGAAAGTTTTTTCGGCACTTTCAATCATAGCCTGTTTCCGCTCTGCCAGGAATATCTCGGCTGTAGCGTTGCTGAGCGCAAGAAAATTGAAGATCGCAAGAGTTTCGCGCAACGTCACGGCGACAAGTCCGACCCGATCGAGCTGGGTTTCATGGATGCCGTGCAGCTGCAGGAATTTTGCGACAAATGGACAGATCACCTATATTTCAACACCCCTCATGAGGGCCTCGATGGTAAAACGCCTGCTGATGCTGTGGCTGCCTGTATAAATGAAGGCTTCCTGGTGAGACGAATCAGTGACGTGCGGGCGCTCGACTATCTTCTGGCCGAGGCTCCCGGTGGTGGCACCCGCGTTGTCGGCAAGAAGGGTATCGCTATCGATCATTTCAGCTTTGTTGCGCCTGAGCTTGCCTGTTACATCGGTGAAACCGTCGTTGTTAAATACGACCCGTTTGATGCCGGCAAGATTATGGTCTTCAACGCCGACCGTGACTATATCTGCACTGCCATCAGACCCGAGCTGCTTGGTCTGCCGCGCTCAGAGGTTGCCGCTGTATCGCGAGCGAAACAGAAAGAATTCGTTTCTGCTAAAAAGCGCGAACTCAAGAAGCTTGCGGGCACGGCCAATCTCAAAAATATCACCGGCGAAATCCTTCAGAACTATGTAGACAAGTCTGTCGACAGACCGCTCCCAGAAGAAACCACCGCCGAATACAACACCAGGGCTCTGCAGGCTGCTTCAGACGCAGTGATTGTGAACGATGCCATGTCGGAGCCGACAACCTTTGAAGAAATCAACGCCGCTGCTGCGACTTTATCGCCGGAAGCCGAAAAAAGGCTGGCTGAAATCGTTGACCTCGACTCTCGCCGCCGGTCAGAAGAAGAACGCGAACAGGATGAAAAAAAGGCCCGGGTAGCACGTTACGAAGCGCTGCGGGCCGTGAATTTTAAGGGCATTTCAGAAGAAGATGACCGGTGGCGTCGCTCCTGGGAACAAACCCCGGAAGGTCGCACCCACGAACGCATGAAGCGGCTCGCTGAAGAAAACCAGCTGGTCATCAACGCAAAATAAAAAGAAAAAGACCGGCGTTGAAGCCGGCCAGAAATTTTAAGTCATAAGGGAGTTTAACATGAGGTCAATCGTCGCTCCAGTGAAAAACATTGGAAATCTGTCAGATGCCAGCGATGCGCTTCTGACCAGGACGCCGGGCACGCCTGGCATCGGCCTGATCTTCGGTAAGTCAGGTCTGGGAAAAACCACTGCAACCGCCTGGTTCGTTAACCAGTGCAATGGGGTCTACGTCAGGGCATTGTCGACATGGACACCCGGCTCGATGTTGCAGGCGATTCTACGCGAACTTGATGTGGCGCCGACTAAATTGCGTGCCGCCCCGATGGTTTCACAGATCGCCGATGTTCTGAGGGTCACAGGTCGACCTCTGTTTATCGATGAATTCGACTACATCGTCGAAGACAAAAAGATGACCGAAACCCTTAGAGACATCCATGACCTGTCTTCGGTTCCGATCGTGCTTGTCGGCATGGACGGCGTTCAGCAGAAAGTGCAGCTTAGAGACCAGTTCGTCAACCGAATCGCACAGTGGGTTGAATTCAAGCCGGTCGATTTTGAGGACTGCCAGCTGCTCAGCAAATCGTTATGCGAAATCACGATCAAAATAGAGCTGCTGCGCAAGCTGTTTGATGCTTCGAAGGGTGTTATCAGGCTGATCGTGATTGGCCTTGATGCAATCGAGCGCAGGGCCAAAACGCTTGCTATTGCTGAGATAGGCTCGGAGGAATGGGGAAAGGCAAATTTTTTCCTATCCGAATCACCAAAGGCTAAAAAACGCGGAGGTTGCTGATCATGCAAGAGGCAAACAAATCAAATAACTATGCAGATCAAGACTGGCATGAGTTGCTCGTTCTGGC
>PGYA01000126.1 GCA_002839435.1 Candidatus Riflebacteria bacterium HGW-Riflebacteria-2
TCCCGCGCCAGGCATCGGGGCTCTGAATGAATTCGAAAACCTGCTTGTTATTGTTTTTCCATGCCTCCATGAAGCGGGCAATCGTCTTAACATGCGGAATTTCTTCGATCTCCAGCTTGTCTTTGCGCGCCTCGATAGCCAACGACACCTGTTTGGCGTCACAGTGCGGGAACTCTGTCATCATAGCGACAGCCAGATCGTAAAGAGCTTTGTTGGTGTGAAAAATGCCACTGCCGCGTCGAGTGCCGTAGTTTCCGGCCAGGGAAGTGACACCTTCCTGACGGTATTTCTTGAGCCACTTCATCAGACTCGGCTGCGAGGTCTTTTCGATCACGCCGCGCACCCACTCGGGCGCCTGAATCTGGCCCTGATTATAGGCATAGCAGAACAGGAACTGGGCAGCAGTTGTGGTTTCAGTGCAGGTCTTTTTGAAGGTTTCCCACAACTTGATGATTTCGAGTTTTGCATTCATTCGGTCTCTGGACATGCCTGTCAATCCTTCTGACTTATTTAAACTGTCGAGGCGTTTTGCCTGGGTAATCTTCTGTGAGATCTCTTCTTTGATCTTGAGTTTCGCGGCTTCGGCCTTGCCCTCTTTAAAGGCTGGCTCGGCGCTCATCGACTTAATGGTGTCGTTGGTGTTCTTGATCGCCAGGGCTCTTTGTGTCTCTTGAGGAAGGCTCGAAATGTGATACTCAAGCCCACCGCCACGGCCCTGGCGTTCACGAGATTGCCAGTTTTCGCGCTTGGCTTTATCGAAAATTGCCCGCCTTGACGCAGGTATTCCCGGCAACCCGCCAACCAACTCCAAAACAGAGAACCATTCGTCCATTTACGCGGCTTCCTCTTTAAGAATTTCGGGCGGACAGCCCATTTCAATAAAAATCGACTCGATATACGCACTCTTCATAACGCCACGCATGACGTTGCGAACCGCAGAGTCACTCCTGCTCGCCTTTCGCGCGACATCTCTCTGCTTCAAGCCTTTTTCAACGAGCCATTTTTTTAGCTCTATGAATCTTCGGTTTTGCATTATTTCAACTCCTTTCATACCGGCCCGATGTAGACCTCATAAAACCGAACAAATTTCACAAGATCTGTCACCGAAATACTCGGGATCGCCTCCTTAACCCAATCCTGGATATCCAGCAGACCATCGTTGTAATCCTCGCAAAACTTATTCATCAAAATATAATTGCGCCAATGGTCGGCAATAAAGAGCTGGGCTCGGGCGCCGCCGAGTGGTTTTTCTCTTTTTCCGCTCAAATATTCCTGTGTTACATGTGGCAGACTAGAAATATGGTATTCGAGACCACCGCCGCGACCCTGGCGCTTTCGACTTTTCCAGCCTTCGCGTTTAGCTTTTTTGACAACTCCATATCTCGTAAGGGGCATTTTAGGCAGCCCTACGGCCAACTCCACTGACGCAAACCACTCTTTATTCAATTTTTGCATTACACCCTCCGCGCTTTTTTGTTGACAGATTTCAAGATTTTGTTAGAGTTTCTATTTGCGACTTCAAAAAGAATTGTTTTTTGAATCTATTTTGATCTTATCCGTAATTACGGATTAAGTCAAGGGAAAATTTGCAATTACGGATTTTTCTTGGCTGCCAAGTTTAAATGATGGCTGCTTTATCGAAACCAGCAATACAGAAGCACTTCAGAAACTTGGCAGTTTAGAAGCAGACCGCCAAGAAAAAGTTATTGAGCACTATGAGGGGTTTAGGGTGAAAACAACTAAAATAGGGCATGTCACGAACTTGGCAGATGGTGAAACTAGCCCACTAAAGCTGCCAAGTTCACTCCGCGAACTTGGCAGCTTTAGTGATCGACTTAAGACCCTTGCCGGCGAGAAAGCGGCAAGAACATTTGCGATCGAGCTCGGGATTTCGCCTTCAACCTTTCATCAATACTTCAAAGGGCAAAGCGAACCGACAAGACCCGTCCTATCCGTAATAGCAGATAAAACAGGAGTAAACCTGCAATGGCTTATCGATGGCACCGGCCCGATGCGCAAGGGCGAAACCCTGCCTGCGACGATCGAGCCAGCCGCGTTCACAATAACCAACCTCGAAGGACGCCAGGTGGAGTTTAAGCCCTCACCAAACTTGTGCCACCTTCCGATTCTTGACTTGCGGGTCTCATGCGGATCGGGTTCGTTTATCGACAGTGAGGCTGTTCAAGCCGTTTTTTCGGCAACTGCCAGCTGGATCAGGCGGGAGTTGGGTGCAAACCCAGAAGATCTTTCCCTGGTGTTTGCTGATGGCGATTCAATGACCGACACAATCAAACCGGAGGAAATCGTTATCGTTGATCGCTCCAAAGCCAAGCGCCCCGGAGACGGTATATGGGTCTTTCTATACGACGATGGC
>PGYA01000074.1 GCA_002839435.1 Candidatus Riflebacteria bacterium HGW-Riflebacteria-2
CAACGGTATTTGAACCGTGCGAGATTCCTGTCATGTGATATATCTGCATCGGGCAGTTGGGCAGGCAGGTAAAATTCGCGATCAACTGAAGTTCGCACGAAACTGATTCACGAATTGATTTAAGCAGGGGAAAGCGCCGATTGATCGAAAAAGATTCGAGCACAAGCGTATCTGCCCCAAGGTCTTGCCAGTATCTGGCGCGCGTTGGCGTGTCGATGTTGGCAAAAATGCCAATTTTTAAGCGGAACATGGGGTAATGTTTTTTGATAACCTCAGCCAGATAAGGCGTTGAAACGGTTATTGCATCGACCTGCATCATCGCCAGTTTATCAAGAAGCTCACGAATAGATCTGATTCCGCTGCGACTCCACTCGCGATTTCCGAGGCACACTGCATTTAAAAGGTAATTAAAGCGAATGCCAATGTCGTGCGCTGCTTGAATGTGGTTCTCAAGTTGGGGCATACCAGTTGCACCGGTAGAGTAACTTGCTCTGCCGCCGCCGGCCACATCTCTTGGAAGCTTGCCATAGACCTCTTCTACGTGATGACCGGCCATGTCGGCAAGAAGCTTGTTGTCAAAATTTGTGGCAACCGACAGTTTCATGAGTTAACGATCTTGCGCATTGTCGCACCAGAAATGCACAGGCCGGGCCCGAACGCCAGGCTGACTACCATCGTGCCGTCACTCACAGACGAATCGGCGCAGATGTTTTCCCATACGTGCGGCAGAGTCGCCGATGACATGTTTCCACAAGTTTTAAGAATATGGCGGCTGGCCTTCAGTTGCTCGTCTCGCAGACCGAGTAATGCCTGAATTCGATCGATAATTTTTGGCCCGCCGGGGTGAACGGCGAATACTGCTTTTGCGCAGATTTCCTCGCATGAAACGTTGCCTCGCTGGCAGAGTCGTTGCATGTAGGCGGCGAGATTTGATGAGATTGCTTCGGGAACGATTGATGAAAGCCCCATCCGCATTCCCCATTCTGAGCAATCCCAGGTTATCGAGGTTTCTGTCCCGGGAATAATTTCTTCTTGAAGAGCCTCAACCAAAAGCCCAGCCCCGTTGACCCGCCCGACTTCTTCCTGGTGAACAGCTGAGTAGACGATAAAGCCATCGGCAAAAAGGCTTTGAACGACGAGCTGCTCAGGTGAGTGGTCTTGCAGTTGAACATGTATGGAGCAGACCTCGGTGTGAAAGATGTCTGTACGAAAGTCACTGCGGCTGCCGCCAGAATTAAGACGGGCTTTAGCGAGAAAGCCTTCTGCCATGCGCACCGCTGGCAGGGCAGCATAGCAACCCATGTGATAAGCATGAGTTACAACGGTTTTTTGATGCCAGTTGTTTTTTGATACTATTTCCTGTGCGCTGCTCGGGGAAATATAGCCGCTGCAGGTAACATGAACAAGATGATCAGGGGCCGTGATTTCGGGCGTGAAAAATTGGGCACAGATACGCTTTGAAATTTCACTGAACTGTTCTGATCGTTGGCTCATATTAGGCCCAAAAGGGCCGTCCCTGAAATGAAACAAGTCCATTTTTTCCCAGTCTGTGTGGGTGAAATCGCATATTTCCGTTCCGCGAACAGCGATCTGTTCGCTTGAACACCCGTAACGCTTCATGAGCCTGGCAATGCGATCTGAAGAAGCGCTCGCAGGCTGTAGTTTCTCGGAGCTGCCCTCTTTACATGACTCAGAGCGAGCATGCACTTCAACCAGCCATGACAGTGTGGTTTCCTGATCAATCAAATATTTGGGGCGAATGTTTCTAAAATTGCACAGTATCAAAATCGAACCTCCGTTTGCCATACCCTGTAGATGGCCCGTCTCAAAAAGCGTCTCTCTAATTTTAGGCTTTGTTAGCAATAAAAAGCAGCTGCTTATATATGATACTGCTAACGCCCGAAAACACAACCGATTTTTGTCTCAGCTGATGGAGTCGCCGCATTTATTGCAGAATCATCTGGTGATATTGCATGCGCAAAAGGTATGACACAAATAGCACGCGACAACGGTCTTTCTCGTGAAAGCCTATATAAGACGCTCTCTGGAGATAGAATTCTGCGGTTAATTCGATCTACCCCACTATGCCCTTGATCTCTGGTTCGAACGCATCGTTTTCACTATATTGAAATTCAAGATTGGAGGGATAAAAGTGACTCGATACAGCAGAATAAGTAAATCCACTATCCTGTTATTTGTTTGTTTCATGTTGCAATTCGTTAAACCATTCCAGTCTAACAAGTGCGCAGACGCAGAAAATGATGCCGGATCACGGGTCTTGCTTACTCATCCTTTGGTGTCTACGCCTTCCCAGCCGGGGTGGTAGAGCAGGTGAGAGTAGGTCAGCGCCAACAGGATCAATAGGAGCGGCAGCGGAGCCAGGCTGGTTGCCCACAGGCAGAGGGCGGCGGCGATCAGGCCGGCGATGATTTTGAACAATGGACTGCGCACCGGGTGCAGGTTGGGGCCTTCCCCTGGCTGCATGGTGGTTTCGAGCAGGGCGATGATGATCAGAGTGGTAGCGGTCGCGCCGGCGAGAAGAATGCGAATCTGTTCGCATGGCTGCCAGAGATCAGGGAGCTGAACGAATCTCAACAGGCCGACACCTGTTACTACAATCGACATGACCAGCAGAAAATGCAGGTTACTCCAGGTCAGCATCCACCACATCGGTTTGCGTGGGTTGCGGCGGCCGATAAAATCGAAATAAATTCTGAATACCCCAAATGAGAGGGCCAGCCCAAGAATCGCCGTAACGAAAGTCGTGAACGAAACCTGTGTTGCCTCACTGGCCCCACGGATGACGCCGACCAGAGTCTCGCCCATTACGATAAGTATGAATAGCCCATAACGCTCTGCCAGCCAGCTGGCACCGAACTTTGGCAGCGCGATCTTTATGCCGGTATGTGCAACGACCGGCGTCATCACTTCGGTGATCAGCCCGGCTACCCAGATTAGGTAACGGATCGGCGGGTTGTTGAATATGGCCAGCAGATAAAGAAACAGGGCAGGGATGAAGGTTATGGCAACACGATTGGTGAGAGGAGCTACATGCGGATTGTTGAGGCCGCCGCGAAACCACATCAGGGTAAGCATAATCCGTGAGGTGAGAAAGCATATTTCGAACGGTACAAAATTATCGCCCATTCCATGATGCACAAAGATCGCCATGCCGGCGACCGGAAGCATCTGCAGAAAGGTAAAAATGGTGTTCGCGGTTCCGGGAAAACGGAAGCGTTCATTAAAATAAGTGCCGGCGAGCCAGACCCACCAGGTCGAGGCGAACAGAAACACGAACTCGCGAAAGCCGGCCCAGGTTGGGTTGTCGGCCAATCCGTGTGCCAGCTGACTGATTATGACAACAAAGAACAGGTCGAAAAAAAGTTCGAGCCAGTCGACCTTGCGTTCCGGACTTTCGTCAAGACCGCCGCGCACAACCCCGCCGGATAACCATCCGGAAATGTTCATCATTTTCCCCTTAATTGATCTGCCGCACACACGTCGCATTATAGCACGGGAGTTGAACTGTTCAAGCGAGAAGAGTTATCCGCAGATCGAACATTCAGGGCAGGGAAAGGCCTGGCAGGAGATTGGTGCCTGACGGGAACGATGGAGAAAAGATTGTAAGTGAGCAAATTAGAGCGAAGATAGCAGTTGCCCTTGTAAAAAAAGTTGCGCCTTGCTGCAGGTATTACTGTATATTGTTTGTGAATGTTGCAAAACAAGCCAGAGAAGGAGTTGTCATGAGCAAGCCAGTTAAGGTCGGGGTTCTGTTTGAGACGGATTTTTATGAAAATGAGATTTTTTATTATCAGCACAGGTTTCAGGAAGAAGATATTGAGCTGCACTTTCTCAGCAAGCTCTGGGGCAACCCTTCGCTGACGTTCAAGGGGCATGAATACCAGATCAAAATGGAATGCAACGAGAGCTTCGAAAACATCTGTGACGAAGAACTCGCCGACTATGCGGCGATCATAGTGCCGGCTGGTATGGTTTCTGACCGTCTGCGCTACACCGCTGACGTCACGCAGATCCCGCCGGCTACACAATTTCTCGCGCGCGCTTTCGCCAACAAAAACATCGTCAAGGGAATCATCTGCCACGGTCTCTGGCTGGTGGCGCCGATGCCTGAACTGGTGCGCGGTCGCAAAATGACCTGTCACAACAATCTGCTCGGTGACGCCAAAGCTTACGGTGTCGATTATGTAAACCAGGATCTGGTTGTCGATGGCGATCTCGTTTCGGCCCGCACCGGCGGTCATTGTCATCTCATGGCCCGCCAGATCATCAACATGATCAAAAAATAGGCTGGCCATGGCAGCGAACAAGATCGCACCCGTACAATTTGCCCATGTTGGCATGACCTGTTCGAATCCGCTGGAAACCGAGCAGTTCTACTGCAGATATTTCGGCTTTCGGCGAGTTAGAACTGTTGATCTTGCCAGCAAACAGCTGATTTTTCTTGCCAGCGCCGACTCAGCTTTCAGGCTCGAATTGTTTCAGGCGACTGAAGAGGCACCGGTTCCGGCTCCCGGCGGCACCGGGCCAGAATGGCCAGCACTCAAGCACCTGGCTTTCGCGGTTCAGGATCTCGACGAATTTCTGCAGCAGATGGGCGCGGCGGCTTTAATAACCCAGCAGACAGTCGATCTTGGCGGCATCGTGCCTGGCTGGAAAGCCGTCTGGCTGTCCGACCCCGACGGCCGCATCGTCGAAGTCTGCCAGGGCTACGCCGACGAAAAGTCAGAAGAATAAGATAATCCGCAGATTACGCAGATGACACAGATTTGCTGGCAGGTTCAGCCGGCCGGACTTGCGCGAATTTGTGCTGCTGAGCAGGTTATTGCTTTGAGCTAGCCTGAAGAATGTTCGCTCTAAGACACAAAAGCCACAGAGAAATTTTAAGGATTTCTTTGTGGCTCTGCGGCTTAGGTGCGAGTCTCTGAGATGATTGGCCCGGGTTAGAAGCGGGTGTCGATAAGGATGCCGTGAATTGCGCGTGACATGTCGAAGGCGGCAACGTTCGACCAGTTGCGGCTCCACAGGGTGCGTAACGAGACCCCGTATTTATCGTTGAAATACTTGGTCAGGGTGGTGATCGACGTGTAAGAGCTGTCGTGCCTCTGGCCGCCAATCGACATATAGAAGCCGTCGTAGTCTTTACGATAATACTCGCTGTAGCAGTTGAGCAGCATGTCGTTGGGCAGAATGTAGCTGGTTTCGTAACTGACCTTGTGGCCGGCGCCATCCCAGGTATCTGTGCGCGCATGATCGACGTCATAGCTGTAGCCGACGCGCACCAGCTTTTTGGGAGTAACCTGTATGCTGTGTGTGACTGCGCCGCTCCAGTTGTGCCCGGTGCGGTTCGAGTTGGTCGCAAAAATCGAGACGTTGCGATAGTCGGTTTTGCGGTAACGCAGGTCGATGCTGGTGGTGTGAGTGTGACCGTTCGAATAGACCAGCGACGGGCCGGTCATCAGCGCTTCATCGAAGATTTTTTTGCCGAGCAGCAGGTGCTGATAGACGGTAGAATAGCGCAGTGTGCGCCGCTTCGTCAGATTCCAGCGCCCGGCGAGTTCGACCATGTTCTGGGTCAGATTGAAATCATCGAGCTCATCGTGATTGCTGTTGAAAAAGGCGTAATTGAGCGTGTAATCATGGTCTTGCGACCGGTATGGTATATAGCTGCCAATGATATTCACCATTTTGCGGCCATCGTTCATTTTGGCAACAGTGGTGGGAACCGGCGCGCCGATAGCATTGAGTATCGCGTTGGTGTCATACTGGTAACCGGTGGTGAGCTTCCAGAACATGCGCTTGTCGGCCGGCGGCAGTTTGATCAGCTCTGCCATGCTGAGCAGGCCGAACGGGTGCGCGCTGAGATACCAGGGGTTGAACTTCGGCTGCGACGTTGTCGGATCAGAACCACTTTCGCCCGCCACCAGCGTAGTTGCAACCACAAAGAACAGCACCACAAAAACCAGCACTGTCTGCATCTTGTCAATGATCTGTTTCAAGAAAAATCTCCCTTATCAGCTTTTGGCCGGTTCGGGAACCGGGCGGCGCGGGCTGAAAATGTCGATGGCGAGGCAGTTTTCAAGCAGCTTGAACTGGTGCGAGACGCCGCCGGGGATGAAGTAGGCGTCGCCTGCCTTGAGAACTGCTTTTTCTTCGCCGATGGTGACTTCAAAAGAGCCTTTCAGCAGGTAACCGAACTGTTCCTCGGGGTGCTCGTGCGCCGGCGAAACGGTGCCGGCCGGAGTATCCCAATAGAGAACGTTCATGTTGCCGTTGCCGCCGAGATCGGTAAGCTTGATGCCGTGCCCGAAGTCGGTTTCTTTAAGTTTGTCGCGAAAAACGAACATGCTGATTCTCCTGCTTATTGTATCTGAACGATGCGGAAACCGAGGTCGCAGTAGTTGGTGTAAGCCCAGTTCGTGTTGGTGTGATAGATAGAAATGGGCGAGTTGTTGCCATATACCAGCCAGCTGCCACCGCGGCGTTGGCGATATACACCAGATTCGTCGTTGATCGGGTTAAGCTCGCCTTTGGCCGGGTCGTAATCCGCAGATTTATAACCGCCCGTTCCGTCTGGCTTGGCAAAATATGTGTAGGATGAATAGAAATCCTGAGCCCATTCAGAGGCATTGCCGGCGAGATTGTATATGCCGAGAGGTGACACACCAGCCGCGCAGCATCCGACATCCTGCGTGCCAATACCAGAACTGTAATTGGCCTTACCGTCAAAATAACTAGCTATTGTGCCATATCCGCTCTTGACAGCGTAGTCGTATCCTTTGGGTTCCCATGCTACCATTCTACGGTCATAACGCAGATTATCATCGTCATAGCGCGCTGCGTATTCCCATTCTGCTTCGGTCGGGATTCTGTAGCCGGGGGAACCGTAAAAGCGTGCCGTGCCGTCAAAAGTGCATGACCAGTCGGTGAGATTATAAAGTTTGGTCAGACCCTGCATTTCGCTGAGCATGTTGCAGTAGAACGCAGCTCCATACCAGGTGACATAGACCACCGGGCGGTTGTCAAGACCTGCGCCAACTACGAAACCATAACCGGTATATGAAATCTCACACTTCCTGCCTTCATAGTCGGCGTCGAGGTTGAGCAATTCCTGCTGATTACCCTCAACGTTTTTAACTGTTTCATTGCCGGCGAGATTGCCGGTCAGATAGCCCTTGCGCAGAGCATAGTTGAGCATATCGCAAAATTGCGCGTTGGTAATTTCGTATTTGCCGATCTTGTAATCTTTGGTAATCGTCACCAGGCGAACCGGGCCAGTTACACCGGGGGAGTAGCTGGCGGCATCAGCATAATTTGCGGCAACACTATTGGTAGTCATGCCGGCATCAGTGGCCGATTTTGGCAAAGCGGCCAGGTTGTCCCAGCCCATTTTGAAAGTGCCGGCAGGTACCGTTACCATCTCAGGAATCCGCGTAATTGTGGCGTTGCCGATGACAGCGGCATCGTCATCGTCATCATCGCCAAAAATAGTACAACCAGTGATTGTAAGCGACAGAAGGGAAACCAACAGCAAAACAAAAAACTTGGACTTAAGATCGAACATGATTTTCTCCAAAACAGCGATAAGAATAAAATGCAAAAAATGGAACGAGCACTGCCCAGCAGGCGGCGACGATCAAATATCCGTGCCAGGAAGGCGCCCTGAAAAGAATAAGATCCATGCGTGAGGCATTACCCATGATCAGAATGGCAAAAATTACACCGATGACAGCAGCTGACAATCGGCTTTTTGCCAGCACCGGCCAGAAAACATACAGCATGAAGCCGAAGTTCAGCCATAAGACCAGAATCCACTCCGGGCAGAGCGGGTCGGGAATAAGCCAGCGCGTGCTTGCGCTTACCGAATACACTCCGAGCCGAATCATGCTCGAGTCGGCGATAAAGCCGATCAGACCAGTTAACAGTGCTACCAGTATACGCCTTACTTTAACAGTCGTTGATGGCAGAAAAAAGGCAACGTGTACTGCCAGAATTACCAGCCCAAGCCAGGGAATACCATGCCTGGCACCCTGGTAACAGGAAAACGAGGTTGCAAAAAACACCGCGACATTCAGTTTCTGAACCAGGGCTGGTTTCATAATAAGCCTTTTAAACGGGTAAAAGCGAATCGCCGGGCGATCCGAAGACCGCCCGGCGCGTGTTTAATCCTGATTCCAGAACTTGAAAGGCATGACTTCATCGGCATCGATTATTACATCGATGATCGAGGGCTTGTCTGAGGCCAGAGCTTTCTTGAAGGCATCGGCGAACTGCTCGAGCTTTTCAACCCGGAAACCATTGGCACCACAAGCTTCGGCGTATTTGGCGAAGTCGGGGCAGATGATGTGGTTGAACACTTCTTTACCGTGCGCGGCCAGGTTGAACAGTTTGATGATATTGAATTCGCTGTTGTTAAGGATGACCCAGATAATCGGAATCTTGTTTTGCAGCGCGGTGAGAATTTCGAAACCCGACATTTCATAGTCGCCGTCGCCACAGCCGACAATGACGCGACGCTCGGGATTGCCCAGTTGCACGCCAAGCGAGGCATTTACATGCGAAGCCATCGGCCCGAAACTGCCGGGGTTCTTGAAGTTCTGACCCTTGTTGAATTCCATGAACGCTGCCAGCCAGATCATGTTTGCGCCGGCATCACCCAATACAATAGCGCGATCGGGAAGATGCTTCGAGAGTTCCTGGCAAAGAGCTCCAGGATGAACCTTGCTGCCTTTGTATTCAACAACCGAGTTGTACGTCTTTTCTTTGGTAAAGGTCTTCTTCTCTATCAGCGGTTTGCGAAGTGTCAGAGCCTCATCGATAGCTTTGATAGCCGGCGCGATATCAGATATCATGCCGTAATCTGTCGGGTAGACCTTGCCGATTTCATCGCGGCTGATATTTATGTGCATGAGAGTCTTGTTGTCAAACAGCCCTTCTTCGAACTTCCACATCTGCCATTTGGGGAAAGAGTTGCCGATGCCGATTACGAGTTCCGCGGCTTTGAATGCTTCTTTTGCGCCTTTATCACCGCAGGTGCCGGGCATGCCAAGTGAAAGCGGGTGGTTTTCTGGGATGATGCCCTTTGCATCCATCGAGGTCAGAAATGGAATCTGAAATTTTTCGACGAACTGCAGCAGTTCTTTTTCGGCGTGGCTTCTGACGCTGCCGTAACCGATGATCGCGAGAATTTTCTTTTTGGCGTTGAGCGCATTGGCAATAACATCGGCAAAAAGATCGACGGTTTTCTGCAGCGGCAGAACCGGTTTGATATCGAGCTTGATTTCGCGATGACGGGTCGCCGGCATAGCAGCCACGTCGTAGGGCAGGTCAATGTGTACCGGCCCTGGGCGCCCTTCAAAAGCCAGATTGACGGCGGCTTCAACTATGTCGCACGCCTGGTCAGGGTGTTCGATGAGAAAGGTACCCTTGGTGGTCGCGGCAAACATTGCCTGAGAATCTGGGGTGCGGCCAATTCCGGTTACTTCGCCAAGATCGCCCTTCCCACGCCACTTCTTCGGAGAATAAGAAGCGATAGAGAGTATCGGCAGAGAATCAGAAAGGGCTACGCCAAGTCCTGAAAAGAAATTGTAAGAACCGGGGCCGCCTTGCGCATTGCAGACGCCGAGCTTGCCCTTGTTGAACATGGCATAACCACAGGCCATGAATGAGGCCGCCTGTTCATGTCTGACCATGATGGTCTTGATCTTTTTTGACTCGGCAAATGCAAACAGGATATCTCCCGACCCCTGGCCGGATCCGCTGAAAACCGCGTCTACTCCGATAGATTCGAGCATTGCCACGATGGAATTACTGACATTCATTTAGCGCTCACTCCTTAAAATAGATTCAAAGATATCCTGCAGAACCAGCGGTTGCCGGTTCTGCAGGATAATGGAATTACTTGCTGTTAAGAACTTCGACGAGCTTTTTGCCGTAGTCGATTGAAGATTCTACCGACAGAGCGGTTACGAACGGCCAGTCATATACAACACAGGTGTCAACGCGATTAGCCTTGGTGTTGGCAGATACTTTGCCATTCGGGCCAACGGCGTCTTCAACCACGTCCTGCAGCGGAAGCAGGAAACCGGGAGTTACCACGTTGGTTCCGGCATTATCAGGGGTCGTGCCAGCCAGATCGTAGCTCAGTTCAAAGTCGAAGTCCCAGGCGCGCGGGTGTGCAGTAACCTGCTTACCGTAGATGATGCTCTTGTAATTGTTGTCGGGGTTGCGTGTAAATGCCAGCGCCCCTACGGCGTAGCAGATAGCGCCGATGAGCTTGTTGGTTTTGAAAGCTTCGAGAAGCAGAGTGTGAACTTTGGGGTTGTTGTCGATATCGAGAGGAGTGCCGGGGCCGCCGGTCAGAACGATGGCATCATAATCAGCCATTTTGGCATCGGCGATTTTGATCGGGTTGTTCCATTCGGTGCCGTCGAGCAGTTCATGCACGCGCTTGCAGACTTCGGGCGGATTAACTTTGTAATGCTGCAGCGAATCTTCAAAGTCGGGGTCGATGCTCATTTTAATCGGCAGCGGCTTTTTGCCCTGCGGGGTTGCCAGAGTTACGGCAAAACCGGCTTTTTTGAGGGCATCCCAGGGAGCCTGAAGTTCTTCAGCCCAGACTGCGTAATTAGTTGCGAGAACCAGTACTTTTTTAGACATCGAAAATCTCCTTTAGATTTTTTGTTAACCAGCTTCAGTATTTGTTCTGGTTTTTCCATGGCGGTACATCGTCGCGCGCCGGGCTGAATACGTCTATTGCTTCGGTTTCTCCAACCGCAACAAACGCATGTTCAACGTTAGATGGCACGAAATATGAATCGCCAGCCTTCAGCAGCGCTTTTTCGCCGCCGATGTCGATCTGAAAAGCCCCTTTGATAATGTAACCAAACTGTACGGCAGCATGATGATGACTGGGCAGTGCTGCCTTGTCATCAAAGTTCCAGTGCATTACATTCATCGCTTCGCCGCTGCCAAGGTATTTTCCGATGACGCCCGGGCCAACCTTGTGCTCTTGCAGCTTATCCAGGAAGCAAAACATAGAACCTCCTCATTTTCGTCAAGATTTATTCTGATTTTCCGGCCTGTTGAATTTTATGGCCAGCATTGTTATGTCGTCAGACTGGGCGGCTCCAGCTGTAAAAGTCGCAACCTCCTGCCTGAGCTCCTTTACCAGAGAAGTTACTTCTTTATCGCAGTTTGCGTTGAGAGTATCACGCAGTCGCTTGTCGGTGAACTGGGCTGATTCAGTGTTCATGGCCTCATTAACCCCATCTGTATAGAGGAAAATCACGTCGCCATCGCGCATTTTAAAGCTGTTTGGCTTAAATACCATGTCAGGCATAACACCCAGAACAACGTTCTTATTCAAGTTCAGATACTCAAACGAAAACGCACCATCGGGCGCGCAGCTCAGCAGTGGCGGGTTGTGTCCGGCATTGGCGCAGCTGAGTTCACCGGTTCTCGTATCGAGTATCGCCAGAAATACGGTTACGAACATCAATTCATCATTGTCTGCGCTGATTAGATTGTTCACCCGGCCAAGGATTTCTTCTGGCGGCAGATCACTCATTGCTTCAGTGCGCAGCAGAGTCTTGGTAATAACCATAAACAGCGCTGCAGCGATGCCTTTGCCCGAAACATCGGCGACAACCATGCAGAACTTGTCAGGCGTGATAAAGAAAAAATCGTAAAAATCGCCACCGACTTCTTTGGCCGGTTCCATCAGGCCGAATATGCCAATTTCCTTGCGGTCCGGGAAGGGTGGAAAAATTCTTGGCAGCATGCTGGCCTGTATCTGATGCGCGATTTTGAGCTCGTTTTCGATGCGCTCGCGGGCGGCTATGGTCTCTTTGAGCTCTCGCAGATAGTTCTTGAGATCGTCAGACATCTTGTTGAAGGAGTTCTGCATTGCCGTAACTTCGGCAATTTTTGAGAACACTTCGATCTTGTGATCCAGGTCGCCATGGGCGACTTTGCCGACTCCATGAGCGAGTGCGCAGATTGGACGGGCAATAGCTCTTGAAATGGTGATAACGATTACGAGCAGAAGAATCAATCCGGCAAAACCGATCAACGATGATTCGGCCTGCAGGTCGTATATAACACCATGAATCTCATCAGCAGGGTAGACAAAAGCAATCGAACCGGCCATAATACCTGCGTGACGCAGTGGTCGCAGCACAATCCAGGCAGGGCGGCCGGCGACCGGTTCATTGACTCTGATGAACTTGCAGGCGCTTGTCGGGAGTTCGTTGAGGTCTTTGAGCTCTTTTGCCATTTCGGGGCTTCGCTCGTTGATGTTTGTTTCAAGGGCCTTGAGTTTGCCGACAGCATTCAACAGCTTGCCTTTGTTGCTCATGGCGACACAGTAACCGGTTTTCAGGATCTTCATTTCGCTCAGTTTCTGCGAAATCTCATCTAGTGAAATGTCGATGACAACTACCCCGATAACCTTGCCGTCTCTGAAGAGTGGCAGTGAATAGGTTATCAGCAGCATGTACTCTTTGCCATCACTGCCAAGGCTTACTGAGCTGCGGTAAGGTTCTGTCCAGACAGCTTTCTGCCGGTCTCTTGCCGCGTAATACCATTCCTGGTCAAAATACTTATAATCAGGCTTTTCGCCAAGCTGAAGGTAGTCGATACGGTCTTTCTGTCTGAAGTAAATGGGAGAAAAATTTTCGGTATCACGACTGAATAGACCGGGTTCAAAAGCCATACTGACGCTGTGAATATACGGGTTGGCATCCAAAACCTGCTTCAGATACTCCTTCAGCAGCTCTTCATGCGACTTATCGCCGATTTCTGTGTAGCGGCGGTTGAAGCTTATCTCCATCATTTTAGCAACCAGAGCAGCTTCGTTGAAAATCAGATCGAACTTTTTTGTGTAAAACTGAGCCTTGTCGGTCGCGCTCTTTTCAAGAAAAAGCTCGACTGTGTCTTTGGTATAATAAAAATCGACCACCATGGTCAGGCCATAAACGAGCGCAGTGACTCCCCATATCCAGAGGATCATCGTTGTGCGCAGCGAAAATTTACTCATATTTTGTCAGTCTCAAGATATTCGCGTTACCGCTGCGTTCATAGGTGAGGGAATCCATTATCTGCTTTGCGAAAAATATACCAAGCCCGCCGATCTGACGGTCTTCCATCGGCAACGTGATATCGGGGTCTTCTTTTTCCAGCATATTGAAAGGAACTCCGAGGTCCTTCACTTCAATGGTGATTCCCGTCTTGTCACCTTCTGCCGGTGAGCAGTCGATGTCGATAGAACCAGATTTCTCCGGGTAGGCATAACTGATAATGTTCACCAGTATTTCTTCCATGGCGAGGCGTATCTTGCCGGCCTTCTTGTCGTCAAAGCCCTGTTCACTGGCATAACCCAGTATGAAGCCAAGCATGTCATTGAGATTCTCCAGCTTTGCCGGGTAAGATGATTTGGGCATTAAAGCGTCCCCTTTCGGGAATTACCCCTCAAATTCTTTCTGTATGGTCATGAAGGTATCGAGTCCGCTCATCTTGACGACGTCGAGAACGGCTTCCTGGGCGCCAACAAGATATACCTGCACATCAGCACCAATGCGCTGCTTGGCAAAAATCATGACGCGCAAACCGGCACTGGCTATGTAAGTCAAGTCCTTTGCCATGAATACTATCTTTTTAACGTCCTGCCCGATCAGCTTTTTGAGTTCTTCCTGAAAAGTGCCGGCGTTGGTGGCATCGAGGCTGCCCGAAAGAGTAATGCTGGCGATACCGTCGTTGAGGTCCATTTTATATTGCAGATCCATATTTTGCTCCTTAAGGTTATTTCCCAATTAGCACGACAACCGAGCGTGGCCCCACCATGAAGTCATGCTGGTTATCAAGAAGAATTTCGTTGCCTGGTGTTGCGATATCCTGCGGGTGCGGCATGTCGGTATTGGCAAAGACATGCCAGCGCCGGCCGTTTTCGAGCCCGGGCAGTTCAAAGCCGTGCGCATCCCAGTGCATGTTCATGGCAACATAAAGGTCGGGTTCAAACGCTCGTCGTTCATCGCTCTGCCAGCGTCGGCACATGAATGCCAGCGTGCGCGCTTCGCCGGACCAGTCAGCGTGCCAGGCGCTGGTGCCGTGCCATGAGACCTCTACGTCTGCGGCGGCGTTCTGCGCATAAGAGCTGTAGCGCAGCATCGGGTGCGTCTTACGCAACGCGATCATTTGTTTGAAAAAATTGTGAATTTCGGCGTTTTCTGACAACTGATCCCAGTTAAGCCACGAAAGTTCGTTGTCCTGGCAATAAGCGTTGTTGTTGCCATATTGAGTATTGCCAATTTCATCGCCGGCAAGAATCATCGGCGTGCCATGACTGATCAGCAGCATGGCAGCAGCATTCTTTATCTGTTTGACGCGCAGGCGGTTAACCTCATCGTCTTCGCTTGAGCCTTCCCAACCGCAATTCCAGCTGTGGTTGTCGTTGCCGCCGTCTGAATTGTTTTCGCCGTTGGCCTCGTTGTGCTTGCCGTCGTAAGAGACCATATCCATCAGCGTGAAGCCGTCGTGACAGGTAATAAAGTTAACTGAGGCGCAGTTTTCACGGGCTTCCCACTGGTAGAGGTCGGGTGAACCCTGAATCCTTTGCGAAACGGCACCAGCAAGGCCTGGCTCGCCCTTCAAAAACTTGCGCAGATCGTCGCGATACTTGCCATTCCATTCGGCCCAGCGCCCCCATGAGGGAAACGAACCAACCTGGTAGAGGCCACCGGCATCCCAGGCTTCAGCAATCAGCTTGCACTTGCCCAGTATCGGGTCGAAAGCGAGCGTTTCGAGCAGCGGCGGGCTGCTCATCGGCGCACCGTTCTGGTCGCGGCCGAGAATGGCGGCGAGATCGAAGCGAAAGCCGTCGATGTGATAATCGGTAACCCAGTAGCGCAGGCAGTCGAGAATCATGTTGCGCACGATCGGGTTGTTGCAGTTGAGCGTGTTGCCGCAGCCGCTGAAGTTGTAGTAATAGCCCTCGGGCGTCAGCATGTAGTAGGTCTTGTTGTCGATACCGCGATACGAAATATAGTGCCCGTTCTCGTTGCCCTCGGCCGTGTGGTTGAAAACGACGTCGAGAATGACCTCGATACCGTTCTTGTGCAGCGTCTTGATGGTGTTCTTGAGCTCATCTGCCTGCATGCCAAATTTGCCGGTGGCGGCAAAACCAGCTTTGGGTGCGAAAAAACCGACGTTGCTGTAGCCCCAGTAATTGAGCAGGCGTTCGCCGGTGACCGGCGAAATCTTTGAATTTTCGAATTCATCGAAAGTGTGGATAGGCATGAGTTCGAGGCAGTTGATGCCGAGATCCTTGAGGTAGGGAATCTTGTCGCGGATGGCGGCAAACGTGCCGGGATGCTTGACCTTCGATGATGCGTGGGCGGTAAAGCCGCGCACGTGCATTTCGTAAACTACGAGGTCTTCGAATGGAGTTTCGAGCTGGCAGTCGTCTTCCCAGTCGAAGTCATCGGCCAGAATCTGGCCGCGATGCGGGAAAATGTTGTTCCAGTCGGGCTCTTTGCCCCAGACGTCGCGACCGCTGACCAGTTTGGCGTAGGGGTCGAGCAGAATCTTCTCTTTGTCGAAGCGATGGCCATTCTCGGGGTCATACGGGCCATCCATGCGGTAGCCATACTCGATGTTTTCGTAATCAACATCGAACACGATCATGCTGAAAACGTTGCCGGTGCGAAACTCCCTTGGAAAAGGAATCTCGGCAAATGGCGTCGGCGCATGTTTCTTGAACAATACAAGATCACATGCGGTTGCAAAGCGTGAGAACACCGAGAAGTTGACGCCGCCAGGAACCAGTGTTGTACCAAACGGCAATGGCTTGCCCGCTCTCAGCTTGAATTCGCCGTGTGAATGAGTTGGGTGTAGATCGATGCGATTCGTCATATTATGCCTGCTTTGCTGAGAGATTGCTCAGAGCTGTTTTCAGATCAGGATACATCGTGAAAAAACCGCTGAAACCGGTCATCTCCATGATATCTGCGGTTTCTTCTGAAAGTCCGCAGAAGGCCCAGCGGCCGCCCACTGTTTTCAGCTGCTTGCCAATCATCAGCAGCACGCGCAGACCGGCACTGGAAATATAATGCAGACCACTGAAATCCAGAACAATGCAGCAGCCGGCAACAATATGCTTTGCCATTTCGGCTTCGGCCGCCGGGGCGCTGTTGCTGTCAAGATCGCCAATGATCTGTATGACGTTAACCTTGTCTTTTAACTGTGACTTTACTTCCATTGTTGCTCCCATTTAAATCACTTAACCGGAACCAGGCGAACCTTGATTTTTGGTCTGAAGGTGGTGTTTGGCAGAGAAACCGTGAGCTTTTCGGCATCAAAGTTTTTCCACGGGTTGTTGTCGATCCAGACTTCAGTGATTTTGACGCTGCCGGGGGGCAGCATGTCGGGGCAGACACGCAGAACATCTTCGGGGAATCCACCGAGTTTCGGCTTGAAATAAAGGTCAAGCGGCTGCTTGGTATGCATCAGGTTGATATAGACTGTAGACAGGTAGGCAAGTTCGACTGAGTGGTAGGCGCTCATCGAGTGACTGCCCTTCATGCGTTCGGTGCCCATCAGGTATGGCATGCCGTTGGCGAATACGTTAAAGTAGACGGCTCCGTCGTCATGGTCAAGGAAGAAGGCATTGTAGAAAGCAGCAGCTTCGCGCCCCAGGCGTTGGTATTCCTTGTCGCCGAGATTGCCGTAGAGGATCTGATAGGCGAGAATCGACTGTTCCTGCTGCCACCAGGCCTTGCGGTCATGCCAGGAGAAACGATAAAATTCTTCGCCGGGCTTGAGTGCGCGTTCCATCGAGTCATACCAGCCGCCGCGCTGCTGGTCCATACCGTATTTTGGCATAGTTTCAGCAATCTTTCTGGCGAGTTTGACATAGGTATCTTTAGGAGCGAGGGCGTTGATGCGCATCAGGTTCCAGGCGATTTTGAGATTGTGCCCGATGATCGAACGGTTGTGCTGCCAGCCCCAGGTCTTGTCATGGCTCCAGTCTTCCATGAAGCGTTCCTGTACGAACGGGCTGTTCTCGTAGTCCGGGAAATATTCACAAATGCAGTCGGCACAATAGGTCAGCATATCGAGGTATTTCTGTTCGCCGGTAGCGAGATAGAGATTGATCAGATAAGCCGGGGCGTGGTCGCCAACTGAGTTCCAGTTTTTGCGACCCTTGTTCTTGTCGAGATTGTCGCTGCGCGGGTCAAGTGTGACCGGGTCGAGATGCGAGAAATAACCCTTCTTCTCCTTGTCGAGGAAAAACCTTTCGAAGAGATCGATGGTCATCTTGATGTCTTTCATGATACTGGGGTCGCCATTGATGCGGTAAGTCTGGGTCGGGCCGGCCAGCGCGTAAATCTGTTCGTACATCGGAATCGCGAAATAGTCATCGCCGAATTCAGAAGCGAAAACCTTGTGGTCAGGCGCGCCCGGGTTGCGGTCGATACCGTGATACCAGTAAATGATGTTTTCGTCGAGATCGTAAAAGCGCATGCGTTCGCGCAGGTAGGCGGTACCGCGTTCGGCTGCTTCGAGATAAATATCCTCGCCGGTCAGCAGGAAGGTCGAGGCCATGCCGTAGATCATGCGGGAAATCGTGTCGGTTTCCTGGCGTTTGCTGTTGGTATGTGCGCCGGAAAGGCCGACAATGGTGCGGTAGTTGGTGTAGTCGATTTCTTCAGGGTTGCTGGTATTGAACTGCGATTTAAGAAAGAAATCACAGATGTTTCTCGCCTGCTTGATCCACCAGTCAGGTTCTTCGAAGCGGTATTCCTTGTCGCTTCTGCCCGGGAAATAAAGCGATTGTGCTTCGAAAACATGAGCATCAGCCTGTGGATAAAAAGTACCATAGGCAAAAAGATAACGGGCAGGCACGAGATGATCGAATGCCTGCCCGGTGCAATCCTCGTAAGGTTCGCCGAGATTGCGCGTTATCTGGGCGTTGCAGCTGGTCGCCAGCTTGACCGAAAACTCTCTGCCATCAGTAGTTTTGAGGCTGAAGGTTTTTTCCTGGGGGTTCGCCGATACAACATATCCGGCAATGGTGTCAGAAAATTCAAAAGTCATTTTACTCATATAGCTCATCTCCTGATTATGGGTCTGATAGAGAGAGAATCTCGCACTCTTGTCCTCGGTTTTTTATCTGCTGTAAATCTATAGTGACATCGTTTTGCATTGTACACACATAAAAAATCATGTCAACAGAAAAATTGCCGGCAATGTTGCGCAAAGCCTTGAATCAGGCTTTTATGAGAGGTTTAAGCCCTCATTGAGCTTGAATCCAGACCATTTAAAGCCTTTTGCGCTTGCTTGGCTGCTCCTGGCATAATGTTTGTCGTATTCGGTTACGGTGATAGACAAGTAATACCCGTCGCCTTTTCTCCATTGAGTAAATACAATATTCTGTACATTTAATCTTGCTGCGCTAAATTTGAGTTCATTATTCTGTTTCGAATCAAGGGCCTCGGCCATTGCTGGTTTTATTGCCACGACTGACAGAATGACGCTGTGGTCAAATCAATCTCGATAAAATCGAGTTGGCAGGTCGCTCTGGTGTTACATATAAAAAGTCGTTCTCGTTGGGTTTTAATTTGTTGTTTTACTCTTCTAACAGCAGGTTTGCCTGGCTAATGTCGGGCTGTTTGCTGCCGTGTCGGTACAGCTGTCTGCCTTTGTGCTTTTGTGCGCCAGCGGACGCGTATAATCAGTAAAAACTACACAAACGAGGTTTAAGAATGAAGAACAGCTTTCGTATTTTATTGTGCTTTGTTTTCTGTTTGCTGCAGGTAGCTGCTACCGCCAAACCGCTTCAGTTGACCAGTTTTGAAGAACTTATGAGCTCTCTGCGTCGCGGTTACAAGGTTCGCGCAATTATACATTACGCTGACTGCAAACTGGTATTGGATGGCAAGGAAAGCAAAGCGCCCGACGCCATCGGCGGCATGGATATAAATGTCTTTGAATACTTCGCCAGAAAATCGATCCGCAATGACGTCGCGTTCATCGCTTTTTCGCACACCAGCATGATCAATCTCAAGGGCTACATCTACAATTACGTAAAGTTCAAGATCTATGAAGACGGTCGTGTCGAAGTGACTGCCCAGTATGCCAAAACCATTTCTTATCGCAAGATCATGGATGAAACTTTCTATACGACGATCAACGACAGGTCGGGAAAGGGCGCTCTTTACCTGTTCTGCGAGATGTGATTTTCAGCTGTTGTGAAATTAAGAAGTATGGAGTAAGGAATTTGACCAGATTTACCCAGTGGCTGACGCCCTCCTCGCAATGACGACAAACTACACGTTCAACTTTGACAGAGGACTAGTGCTTTGTCAAGATTGAACCTACAGATTCGACCTTAGGAATACTGCATACCCGGGCTCTCGGCAGGATACCAACGCTTCAACTCTCCCCAGGCG
>PGYA01000127.1 GCA_002839435.1 Candidatus Riflebacteria bacterium HGW-Riflebacteria-2
TCAGCGGCAACTTCGGCCACTACTGCCTTTATGTTAAGTGCGTGTGACAATGAAATGCGTGGCAATTCCGGCCAGCCGCTTATTCTGGCGATATCGTCAAATTCGTCCACAGAAACCGGGTCAGCAATATATGCCGGAATCTTGGCATCTGCAGCCACTCTACAGGCTATCAACCCGCCAAGAATCGAGGCGTGGTCAACGAGTTTACCACTCTGCAAATCCCTCATAAGAGATTCGCCAACGTGATAAACACCGCCACTCAGAGGTTTAAGCGGGCCGCCACGGCCAATCACCGCTTTAAGATCCGCAGGGCTGCAATTCCAATCTTTCAGCGCCTTCTCGACTGCTGCATAGCGATAATCAAGCTGTTGAAGATTGCTGGCAAAGCCGGCCAGTTCAGATGTCTGATGGGTTATGTCGACATCTTTCAACGGCGCAAGACCGTTAAACAAAGCTATTTTGGTCGAGGTCGACCCGGGATTGATAACCAGAATCAGTTTATCATTCATTTCCGTCCTCGCAGGTTATTATTTGTTTCCAGGGAAGGTGGCCAACCGCGATGCGGTCGGCAGGGCAAAATTCGCCAAGCGGAAAATCTGTCGGCGCAAACCAGCTGACTTCAGGATTCTTCGTCATTTTTGCCAGACACTGGTCGGGAGAATCGCTGAGCCGGCATTTGACAAAGTGCAGACGCACAGTTTTGTCGGGGTATTCATGTTCAAGTACCAGCAAGGTCTGTTCTGGCACGATTCTGATATCAAGTTCTTCGATCAGTTCGCGGTGTGCGGCATGCCCGGCCGACTCATCTTTTTCGAGCTTGCCGCCGGGAAATTCCCACAGGCTGTCAAGATAACCACCGCGTCGCCGTGCCAGCAGAACCTTTTTGCCGTGAACAAGCACGGCAGCGGCTACGTTTATTGCAGTTTTCGCCATGGTTGTTAATTTCCTAATAGATTTTGAGCAGCAGGCCCTTGAGATATCGACCTTCGGGATGCGCCAGAGCAATCGGGTGATCAGGTGCATGAAAAGACTCGTGAACTATCACAGCACGGCGACCGGCCGACGCCACGGCGTCTCTGACCGCTTCGAGAAATTCTTCGCGGCCAACCTGACTTGTACATGAGGCTGTGAATAGATAACCACCGGGTGAGACCGCTTTAACACCAAGTTGATTCAGGCGGCGATAAGCGCGCAAAGCCTTTTCTGCATCCTTACGGTTTTTGGCCATCGAAGGCGGATCTAATACTACTATGTCAAAACGGCCATGCGGGCATGCCGTCAGATAGTCATACATGTCGGCACAGGCCATCTGATGAGATGATGCGGCAAACGAATTCATTTTGAGATTATTCTCAGCTTCGACCAGGGCCGGCTTGGCCGTATCAACTGTGACGCTGCGACTGCAACCCCCAGCAGCGGCCGCCACCGTAAACGCTCCGGTATAGCCGCACACGTTCAACAGACTCTTGCCCGCAGAAATAGATCTGATCAGATTGCGATTCTCGCGCTGATCGAGAAAAAATCCGGTTTTCTGGCCATTAACCAGGTCGGTATTGAATTTGAGGCCATATTCGACAAATTCGATCTTTTCGGGCATGTTGCTGCCAAACACAAGTTCAGCGGCGTTGGCACGGGCCAGCCTGATCTGATTGCGCCGCCAGATCCATTTTGTTTGTGGCAGCATCTCTTTGATGCATCTGGTAATCGCCTTTAAATGGGGTTCGAGCCCGAGCGAGTAAATCTGCATCGAGACTGCCCGGTCATACTTATCGATGATCAGGCCAGGAACAGCATCACCTTCGCCGTTAACCAGACGATAAGCGGTTGTGTCGCTGCTTTTGAAGCGTTCGAGTCGATAGGAGATCGCCTGACGCACCAGCCGGCAGATGCCTGCTTCAAGGGTCTCCGCGCGCTCCAGTGGCAACATGCGCACGAGAATTTTTGAATCGATATCAGCGTAGCCATAGCCAAGCAGCTGGTCGCGATGTGAGTATACTTCAACCAGATCGCCGGTAGCCAGCTGTGGCGGCACTTCGCGAAAGGCCTCACCATAAGCCCATGGGTGGCCTTTCATGAGCGAAAATTCTTTATTCTTCTTTAAATACATGCGGTGACTGCGCATAACACCTTCCCTTGTTAATCTGCCCTATTCTAAGCAAAATACCGAGAATTATCAATTTATTCGATAGAGTTCTTATTGTTTTGCCGCCAACTAATCTATTGACATGCAGCTTTGGCATTTGTAGCATGGTTTCATAGAATTATTGCAGAATTGAGGAGCAATTATGGTTCAGGCTGATTTTTTGAAGGGTGTTTCGCTCTTTGCCGACCT
>PGYA01000128.1 GCA_002839435.1 Candidatus Riflebacteria bacterium HGW-Riflebacteria-2
GGCGTCACCACGTGAAACGTTTTTCAAGAAAGCGATGGCATCGTTGTATCGCTTGGTAACTTCTTCAGTCAGCGACGAGCCATACAGCTGATAGCGCGCGATGTTACAGGTGAGCCTGACCAGAGTTTCCGGCACTTCGGCTAGAGGCAACGCATACCTACTTGCCAGATATGCGTTGATCTCTGCTTCAGCGTCGCTCAGGGCCTGCTCGATGAGATCAGAATCGTATGTGCCGGTCGGCACTTCGCTTCTGTCGGTCAGCTGAATCAGCTCAGCCGCGCCGAATCTGTCGACCATATCCTGAACGACGGCGTAACTCATTCGCTGTCACCTGCCGGAGAGGTTTTCTTCGCTTTCGGCTCGACCGCTTCGGCAAGAAGAAGCTGTTGTGCTTCTTCGCCGGTCAGAGTGATATCGTCTCCGATTTCATAAACGGTGCCGCTGAGTCTGACCTTGGTCAGGCATTTATATGCACCACCGGCAGAATCTTTTACTGGAGCCTTGCTGGTTTTAGCCATTGGTTATCTCCTTACGCGACAGCGTTCTGGATGAAGTAACCGAGCCGGTCAGAGGTTATAACCTCTTTCACGGTTTCGCCGACACGAACGATCTGGCCACCGCGCAGACCGATGTTGCGATCAGGAGCAGAGCCGGCAACGCGCGAACCATGTTCGGCAGTGAATCCGAAGGCGATGCGGCCGCCGGTCGGGCCAATCATGCGATCGCGATAGATCAGCGCCGCATGTTTTCCCCAGGCGCGAGAAAGGGCTGTGGTTTCGCCTTTTTTGGCGGTGTTGAGGAAAGCTTCGCCGACGAGCACGTCTTCGAGCTCGAACAGTTCGGCGATCTGCCGTCTGGTTGCGATACCGGAATCGCCGCTGTTGCCGTGAACAGCCTTAACGATTTTGGGATGTCTGGCCAGAGCCGAGAACACAGCGCGACCAAAAACCGCAACGTTGGCGCGCATGATCATGCTGTCGAGAGCATCCATGATGACCTCGATGGGGTCAGAAGCTACAAAGTCGCTGAACTGGTCTGCACCGGCAAGAGCAACTTTGTTGGCAGCGTTGTATTTGGTGGCATCGAACACCAGGTTGGCAGCACGCACTTCGCGATCGAGCAGAATGAGATCCATGAGACCTTCTACCGAGCGATTGACCGGGCTGTAATTGGCCGGCGCGTTATTGATGTCTTCCTGGGGAATCGGATCATCGAGACCGTAGTCTACGCATGAATCGGTTTCTTCGGTGGCTGAGAATTCAACGGTATTGGGCTTGGATTTTCTGCCGACGCGGGTGTTCGGAATCGTGAAGTTTTCGGCAAGAGTGTGCTTCAGATACTTGAATTCCTTTTTGCCGACCGGAACTCTGGGCAGAACCTCATCGGCAATCAGGCGCTTATTGCTGAAGGCCACGGCGATAGCCGTCATTACGGGATCAACAGGAAACGGGAAATTGCTCATAAAGCCTCCTTAGCTTATGCAGTATGCGGAACGACGAGACAGCGAACAATGCGAGTCGCTGCGCCAGCTTCGAGAACGATACCAACGGCGCGTTCAGTCGCATTGGCGGCAACGGCCTTACCGTCAGCGTCGGCGGTGAAAGACTTGCCGGCATTGATGTTGCCGGCGCAAAGCACTTCGGCTTCACCGAGAATTACGACATCCATGCGGTCACCGATTGCTACTTCACCGGGCTGGCAGACAACGCCGAGCGAATTAGTGGCAGCTGCACCAGACTTCAACGACTGATAGTCGGCAGTGCCCTGTTTTGCGATCAGATACTGTTCGGTGGCGTCTTCGGCCACATAGTTTTTAATCAACGGCCGCATCTTTACCCTCCATTACTCTTTCAACCGCAGTTGCGAACGAAATGACAGTGCCGGCATTTTCAAGCCTGCGCTTGTAGATCTTGGCGCGCTGTGCGATTTCATCCGAGTTGTTCTTGTCAAAATTCAGCGCGCCTCTTTCGCCGGCGACCTCGCCGAATTCAACGACCTTGGGCTGCTTGGCCAGGTAGTCTTTGATGAATTCGACCGGGGATACCTTTTTGTCAGCGGAGAATTCGATAGTCACGCTGTTGTCGAGCGATTCCATGAAGTTCACCAGGTCTTTTTCGAAAACCGGCAGAATCTTGCCGTCTTTTTTGAGACCATCGACGAAAGCTGAAAATTCAGCGTGCTTGAGCTCTTTTTCTTTCGTCTGGAGCCCTTTTTCCTTTTCTTCCAGCTCTTTGCGCTTGTTTTCAAGCGCCTGTTTTTCCTTGTCCAATTTGCCCTCCTCGTTAGGTTTATGTTCGGGTGCCGGC
>PGYA01000129.1 GCA_002839435.1 Candidatus Riflebacteria bacterium HGW-Riflebacteria-2
CCTTCCTGGTGTTGCGGGACAGCTTCCAGGCCGCCTCGATGGACAGGAATGGATCGTATCCCATGACTTCCATGCCCAGGGATTCGGCAGTGTTGGCCAGCATGGTGCCGATGGCGCCCAGTCCCACGACACCCAGGGTTTTGCCCAGGAGCTCCGTGCCGACAAACTTTGATTTTCCTTTTTCGATCAGATCAGGTACCTTGTCGCCTTCACCCACGAGTCCTTTGGTCCAGACAAGGCCTTCCGCAACATTGCGTGCCGCCAGGATCATGCCCAGGATGACCAGTTCTTTTACGCCGTTGGCATTGGCTCCCGGGGTATTAAAAACGACGATGCCTTTCTCTGAGCATTTATCGATAGGAATATTGTTGACACCGGCGCCGGCGCGGGCAATGGCTTTCAGACTGGACGGCAGGGCCATTTCTTTCATTTCCTTGCTTCTTACCAGGATGCCGTCGGGATCGGCAATTTCAGCACGGTACTCATACTTGTCAGTAAAAAGGCTCAAGCCTTTTTCCGAAATTTTATTTAACAGATCGATGCGATACATAAATACCTCCTATTCCTTTCCATACTTTTTTATTAGAGAGTACTCTGATAACATAGAATACCTAATTTTGTGACGCTATTGTCCAAAACTAATTGTCCTTATGGTATTTTTTATAAGAACTTCCGTTTTGCGGGACGAAGTATAGAATGGGTGTTTACGTGTGTCAAGAAAATCTTGGCCGGAAAATGCGGGGGCGCGTCGCCGATGAAAATCTTGTGTGAATATCGTTGCTGACAGATGTTAAAAAAGGGTCCCCTCACGGGAACCCTTGATTTCTTTGGTGGGCCGTGGGGGATTTGAACCCCCGGCCAATGGATTAAAAGTCCACTGCTCTACCGCTGAGCTAACAGCCCACTTGATTCATAATTTTAAGCGTGACTTCCTAACAACAAGTTGCGCATGTGTCAAGAAGAAACTACAACAATTTATTAATAAAGGGATCTTCCAGGATAATTGTTTCTTCCCGGCCCGCTCCCACGGATACCAGAACGATTTTAGCTTCCGCTAATTCTTCCAGCCGTCTGAGGTATTTTCTGGCGTTAACGGGCAGTTCATTCATGTCCCGGGCGTAAAGAATGTCTTCCTTCCAGCCGTCGAATTCTTCGTAAACAGGCTGGCACTGTGAAAGGATGCGAATGCTTGCCGGTGCGGCGTGGGTAAACTGATCGTTAGCGTATTTATAGCCGACGCATATCTTCAGTTTGTCCAGACCGGTTAAAACGTCCAGTTTGGTAATGGCCAGCGCACCGATACCTGAGACACGGACTGCCTGTCGAACGAGTACCATATCCAGCCATCCGCAACGGCGTTTTCTTCCGGTTGTCGCCCCGAATTCCTGTCCGACCTGCTGCATGTGATTGCCGGTTTCATCATTCAATTCGGTGGGGAAGGGACCCTCGCCGACTCTCGTGGTGTAAGCCTTGCAAATTCCCACAACTTTAGTGATGGCGTTGGGGCCGATTCCGCTTCCGGAGGAAGCGTTGGCGGAAACCGTGTTGGACGAAGTCACATAGGGATATGTGCCGTGATCAATGTCCAGATGCGATCCCTGCGCGCCTTCAAAAAGAATTTTCTTGCCCTGTCTTATTTCATGATCCAGGATCAAAGAGGTATCCGCCACATAGGATTTTATTTTTTGGGCACAGTCCAAATATTGCGCGGCAATCTCTTCTTCGTCCAGCGGCTTTTCGTTGTAATAATTTTTCAGCAGAAAATTCTTTTCTTCCAGGTTATGCCGCAGCATCTCCCGGAATAAATTTTCTTCGTAAAGGTCGCCCACGCGGATTCCCGTGCGGGCGGCCTTGTCTTCATATGCCGGACCAATGCCGCGGCCGGTGGTGCCTATTTTTTTACCCGATGTTTTGGCTTCCCGCGCCTGATCAAGGCTGCGGTGATAAGGCATGATTAAATGAGCCCGTTCACTGATATAGATTCTGGTGTTGGACTGAAGAAGGTTGCCTTTCTGCAACTCTTCCATCTCCTGAAGAAATACAAAAGGATCAAAAACGACTCCATTGCCGATAATACAGGTTTTATTATCATGCAAAACTCCCGAGGGAATCAGATGCAGCTTGAGCGTGCGGCCGCCGTGGATGACGGTGTGACCCGCGTTGTTCCCGCCTTGGTACCGGACGACGTAGTCGAAGTCGTCGGCGATCAGGTCGGTGATCTTACCCTTGCCTTCGTCGCCCCATTGGGCGCCGACAAGCACGATTCCGGCCATGTGAGGTGTCTCC
>PGYA01000075.1 GCA_002839435.1 Candidatus Riflebacteria bacterium HGW-Riflebacteria-2
GCTTTGGTCATAGTTGCGGATTCGACAAAACTCGTCGTGCCAGCTGGAGCCAGCCATATAGAGTTCGCTGCATCACCGCTCGAAACGATGGTTACGGCCGCACTGCCCTTCACTGAATTCGAAGCAGCCAGAACAGTGTCCTGGTTTGTTGGAGCCGTAGTGTCAGGAGCCATGGCAGTTGTGAACGTAAAGAGGTCGGCAACCAGTAGATTTCCTGCCAGGTCTTTGATACCGCTCAATTTTACTGTTATAACAGAATCAGTCGGCATATTTTCGGTTGGCTTAAAGACAGCAGATTTTCCGTCGGGATTAAGAGTAACGCTTCCGGGAATAATTGAATCACCGCTGGCAAGAACAAATGTGTTGGCATTTACTGTCAGGGTTGCTATCGACTCGTTTAAAGTCACGACAGTAGATGTATCCACTGCAATATTGAGTGCGCCTGAAGCTGGATAAATTTCTGCAATTGTTGGTGGTAAAGTATCTGCCGGCCCGACAGGAGGGCTGTCAAGGCCTACCAATATCTTTAAGTTAACCGCTCCATAAGCTCCCTGGGAATCATAAATTCGAATTTCGATAGTCGCCATGCCTGGGTGATCGGGGGCGATCCAGCTTGCTTGAAAAGGTTGCGCGGAATTTGTCGCCAGAGTTCCCTTGTCGGAACTCCATTGAATGGTGAGGTTGTTCGCATCTTGCGGGTCGGGGTCTACTGCCTCTGCAGTCAAGGTTATCTGCTCATTAGGACTGATTTTACTCGCAGGAACGCCGCCTTTTCTGGCAGTAAGAAATGCAATTGGGGCACTATTGCCTGCTTTATCTTTTGCTGGCAAGAAAATTTCAATTTCTGGTGGGGCTGTATCGGAGATAAATGGAGCTTTTATGATTACTTCATTGGAAAATGCATTTGAAACGACTATTATTTCAGCTTCTGAAAAGCCTTCCGGAAGAGGAGGAGAGGTGAACCTGCCATTATCTTCAACTGTGAAAGGTTCTCCCCACAGAGTTAAATTTGTTCCAGCCGGGAGTGGCTTTCCATCGGAATCACGCAAAATACCAGTTACATAATTCTTTGCTTCTTTGAGCTGAATATCAGGTTGCTCATTGTCAGTTAACTCAGAGTCTTTTGTAACATTAACCAGCATTTTATATGTATTTGAGCGGCTGGAGTCCTGTGCTTTAACTACAATCCGGTTTTCTCCCTCGGGAACGCCGACAAGCTGATAGACGCCAGATGCATTGGTTTTGTCAAAAATTAAGGAATTTTTCTCAAGCCATACATCTGCATTGGGAACTGGAAGTAGATTAGAACTGTTGCCTGGTGCGCCGAGAATGTCCCCTCGTAAATTTAATGAAAATAAATTCTGAATAGTATCCGAAGCTACAACTCTGCCGCTTAACATTAGAGCACCGGAACCCGCTCCCACAGGGTTACTTGTCGTTCCCCCGGAAGAACTTCCACAGCCTATGACATAGAAAAAGCAGAGGCTCAAAACACCAGCTACAATAATTGTTTTACACAGGGACTTCGATTTCATATGTTCTCCCATAGTCTCTCAAAATCTGCTTTCAAGGCCAAGAGTAGGTCCTGAATAGTTTATTTCAGATGAATCTTCATCAGAATTGCCGTGAAGCATGAAGAAGCGATACCCCAAAGTTCCATACCACTCGTTTGTGGCTGGGCACTTATCGTAATCGCGTCCGAACTGCAATGCGATGTCAAAGTCGGTCAAGCGACCGCTTGCACCACCTTGATTAAATGAAAAGTATTTTATTGCACCGATAAGGGTTGTGCTGTCTGAAACCCTTCTGTTTCCTTCGAATCCAAGGTAAGGCACGCTGAAATTTTGATCGAGTTCTCCTGACCTTGGTCCGGTAGGTAATTGTTGTTCCAGTTTCATAAATAAATCGCTGAATTTCAGGCCGTAAAGGAATTTCCAGGAACCATGCTCTGATTCGTTCAGCAAGCGAGAAAACCCGACATCGAAAAAGCTGGTTTCCAGCTTAACTGAGCTACCGGCCGCATAAGGAAGATTATCAAAGGTAACCGCCCGGTTCAGGCTTCCTTTATGATTGAACTGAGTGTAATCAAGGCGCAGCTGATCTTTCTTCGAAAGCTTCCAGCTGGCATTGAGCGCTAATTCGGTTCGCGCACCAATATCGGTATCAGCGCTCAGACCGAGGTTCATTCCCTTTGAGTCGATGTCGCCTGAAAGATCGCTATGCCAGCCTTTGACACCAACTGCCAGGCGATTCTCTTTTGTCTTTTCTATATTGCTTGCCGGCTGTGATTCTGTCGGAGCCTCTTCAGATAACGGGGTTGCAACAATTGCAGACTCTTCAGGCCGCGATGGTGGTATTGCAGCGAAAAAAGCAGCCAGCTTTGCATGCACGCTGCCGGGAGCAATCACTGCCATATCATTGGCAAATTGTTCAATAGTGTTGTCGGGGTAATTGGTCTTGATGTCAGTACATATCGCACTTACCTCTTCTGTCCGGCCCATCATCAGGTAAGCCTGGGCTTCACCGTAAAGAGCGCAAGGCTTGTCTAATTTTGTGCCTTCGCGCAAGATGCGTTCGTAAACTTCAATCGCCTGATTCCATTCCTGTTTTTCCATCAGGAAATCAGCCAGAAAAAAGAGAATAGCAGCCTTTTGTGCTGGGCTGTTAGTCTGCTCTATGGCTATCTGGAACTGTTGGCCGACGTCTTCGATGGGGTGCGACGCACGGCTTTTCAAGGCTTCTTCTAATGCCTTCCCGACGCCCTGGCCGCTATAAACCGGCTTTGCAAAAAAGAGAAATAGTAAACACAATACCCCTAAACCTGACATTCTTTTCCTGAGCATAAAATACCCTCTTCAGCCTTTATTTTTGCTGCGATTGGGGAGAGCAGGCGGGAAGCCTGAAAGAACTCTGCAAGATCATCTCACCATGCTATATTTGTGTTTGAACTCACATAGTCTACCTATAATAAGAGAGCATGTCTATTTAAATGATCGACTCGGCGTACATGATTTTTGTGGCGGCTCTGGGGGACAGCTATTAAGCAAAAGCGGTCTGAAGCTCTAAGAGCTTTTTCCACAGATTTCGCCGAAAAGCGCAGATAACAGACAGGTTTTATGGGCGGCGAACTATGAGGGACGATGAGTCTGAATGTGGGTTCAGGCTGCCAGTCGGCTGGCAAGGTAGAGGATTAAAATTACCAGCAGCAGCAGAATTATCTGGGCGCTCATGCTTTTGCTGATATCAAAGGCCAGCAGTGATTCTCTGGTCACGTTATTTTCCAGGTAATCTTTCAGCCAAAACGCATAGAAGCCTATCAGCACGGCGCTGATCAATAAGATATACACATCCTGTAGTGTGATTTCGCCGCTGGCGATACGGCTCAAGAAGTCGATGACATCTAAAATTTTCCCCATGCCTCGAATTTACCGGTTAGCCGATTGATTGTCAATTGATCCTGTCTGAAGGCTCCCCAATAACCTTTGGTATCAGCCGAGCAGGCTCAGGATCTGAATAATGACTTCCAGAATGTCGAGGATGTCGAGCAGAATCTTGAGCGATTTGCCGAGGAAACAGAGTCCGGCTATCAGCCCAGTAAAGAAACTGTGGGGGCCAACTACCATCATTATCAAGCCAGCTATGGTAAGGATAATGTAAAAAGACAGCATCTGGTTCCTCCTTTCCTGATTCCAGTTTGCTAAGCCTGTGTGTCGTTTCATGCTTTTCTATTGCTAATCTTATTATGAGCAAACGGCATGCCAGGCAGAAATTCTTTGCTGATGCGCCTTTTAAAATATGCGCTGTGACAATTTTGTCGTCTGCTATGTCATTTGTGTTCTGCGACCTGACATCATGTGATATTATTTGACTGACGAGTGCTGCCAGATGCCTGTGCCACAGATTGAAGTTTGTTTGCAGAATTGCATTGAACTCTATCGGTGTCGGGCAGTGTCTCCAAGGGCCAGAACTCTTATTGACTGGCTCAACGGTCTGAAGTGATTTCGTCGTTTTCCAGATCGAGTGACGCTTGATGGAGGACTGTTTAAATGAGCAAAAACGAATGTGCTGAATTTCTAAATGAGGTCAGAGAGCGTCTGGCCGCTTATCCGAATGTTAAGCCCGGCAATCATTACAATTCTCCAACTCCGACACTTGGCCTTTCTGTACCTCAATCAAGGGCTGCGCTCAAAGCCGGCTACAACTTCCTGAAACTGTCTGCCGAAAAAGTTCTGCAGGCTTTCGATCACATCTGGTTCAATGCCGTATTCTTTGAGGAAATGAGTCAGTCGATCTATTTTTACGAGAAGAAATCGCTTTCCAAAGACCAGTTCAGAGCCATTTCACGCTGGATCGACCGCTGTGACAACTGGGCGCACAGTGATGGGCTTTCTTCTATTTATGCTCTGGCTCTCGAAGAAAATCCCGACCTTGTTTTGCCGGTTCTGCAAAACTGGAACAGTTCTGACAACCCCTGGAAGCGCCGCCAGTCTGTAGTCAGCCTGCTGTATTACTCCCGCGCTCGCAAGAAGGTGCAGCCTTTTGAGGTCATGATCGGACTGGTGAAAGCTCTGCTGAGCGATGATGACTATTACGTTCAAAAGGGCGTGGGCTGGACATTACGCGAGCTCTATAACCGTTATCAGGACAGAACTCTCGGGTTTATCAGCGATAACGTAAATGTAATTTCGCCCGCCGCCTGGCAGGCCAGCACTGAAAAGCTGTCTGCCTCGACAAAAAAGCAGCTGCTTGAACAGAGGCGCGGCAACAGCTAACAAAAAAGGAAATCTAATAATCATGATAGCTTTACTCATCTCATTGCCGCATATATTGATCATCTTCTGCGCCAGCAGTCTTCATCTTTTTGCCTTGCCGGTTATTGATGAAATGATGGGGAAACTGCCTGCCAATGCGCTTCAGGCCTATAGTAGCAACCTTGTGGTAAGAATCGCTGGTGTCTTATCCGACGCCTTCGATTTCTGCTTCAACTGGTGGTTCGTCCTGATTCCTGTTGTTGGTGGCGGCTTGCAAGTGTTGTTTCTTGTTATCAAAAGACATAACGATCAGGCTGCGCAGGCTGTTCTGGCAAGTGTAATTGCGGCGCTGTCAGTAACTCTTTTTGTCAGCCTGTCTGCTCAGTTGCTGACGATCTGTATGCTGATTCCCAATTTCTTGAAATAGAGCGGTTTTCACAAACTTTTAAGAATCTTTTCTAGTGCTTTTGCCGGCTTTTTGCGGCATTCTACACTCACTGCCGAGCATCCGTTGAAACTGGAAAATTCGCTCAGGCGCAAATTCAGGACATCCCTTCCACAAAATGTGGTTATGAGCTCTTTCGACGACATAAATTGAATCTATTTGAACACCGCTTCAGACCACTCGATTATATAGTTGATCTTACCGGTCTTGGCTGGTTCAAGGTAGAGGTTCTGGCTGATATCGAGTTCAATCCAGGTGCGCGTATTGCCAATATACTGCCTGAAACCAGTCAGAACCATATTTATAAGGCGCGATTTTCAGCTGGAACCCCTGAATAAACAAACTATTGTCAGGGTACGGGTTGCGTGTTAAGCTGTTGCGAGATTCTGCACCCAAGGATTTAGATTTGGATTACATGAGTGGCCGGCAGACTGAAAACGGTAGTATAACCTGATTTCCCGGGGGCACAAATTTTTTGTGCCCCTGCTGATATAACCTCGTAACAGGAGGAGATATGGCTTTTGTCAGAAGATGGTGGCAGTTTCTCAAAGAACGCCACGAACCGTTCAGCATAACTCTGATGGTCGCTATTTTCTTTGCTGCCGTCGCCTTTGTTGCCTATCAGCCAGGGGTACACGCGCCACCATGCTGGAAACGCCTGGCCGCCGGTTTTGCGATTGTCTGGTTGGTTTTTCTGCATATGCGTATGTTCGACGAAGTCAAAGACTACGATGTCGATCGAGAACACAATCCGGAGCGCCCGCTGGCACGCGGATTGATCGGTGTCGGCGAATTCTCAGCGATGACCATGCTGGTTCTTGCGATTGAGATATCCCTGGCAGGTATCATGCAATGGCCAATGCTGCCGGCTTATATGATGGTATTGTGTTTTACTCTGCTGATGCGCATGGAATTCTTCGTCGGCGACTGGATGCGCCCAAAGCTCGAACTCTATGCGATTACCCACACCTTTTCGGCAGCCATGATCAGTATGCTGATTCACAGTATTGTCTGTTTTTCTGATTTTGCCGGTGCCGACCGCGGCATGCTGCTTTATGCGCTCGGCAACTGGTTCGTTTTCAATGTTTTTGAATTCGGCCGCAAAACCTTTGCTGTCGAAGAAGAGCGCGATGGCGTCGAGTCATATTCGAACCGGCTCAAGCCGATCGGTGCGGTAATGCTGTTGCTGGTCAATATTGCGCTGGCCTATGCCGCCTTTTATTACGTTGCCGTCAGCAAGTTTGCGGCTGTGGCCGACTGGCGACTGCTGGCCCCGGCCGGCGTCGTCTCGCTGCTGGTTGCCGTAATCGGCCTGATCTATGCCGCAAAACCGGTTCTGGCTAACGCGAAGTTGTATCGCGGCGTCGTGACCTTGTATCTGCTGGCTTATCCGGCAACTATCGCCGGCGCAGTCTATCTGCTGGTTTATCGATAATATCTAAGCATTAACTCTGAAGGATAGGGGAAACAGGATGTACATTGTTACCAACGAAAACCGCAATTTCGATCAGGTTCTGCCACTGGTGGGCGGAAAAGGCGGTAATCTGCTCAAGTTGACTGCTGCCGGAGCCGATGTGCCGGCCTTTGTCGTGCTCAAAAAGAACTGTTTCGACGAATTCATCGGTTCGTTCCGCGGCGAATTCAACAAGTGTCTCAAGGCGATCGACTGCTCGACCCCTGAAAGCATCGCGCGAACCGCCGGCGCACTGCGCAAATGCATGCTGGCGCACTCGATTCCCGATCGTATCAAAAATGATCTGTTCACTGCCATCAAAAAACAGCTTCCGGAAAACGCCTTCGTAGCCGTGCGCTCTTCAGCTCTCGGCGAAGACTCGAAGGAATTTTCCTATGCCGGAATGCTCGACACCTGCCTGTTCAGGCGCAGTGAAGCAGAAATCTGCGAAGCCGTGGTGATCTGCTGGTCTTCGATTTATTCCGACCGCGCCGTTGCCTATCGCAATATGCGCAAAATTGCGCAGGACACAGTTTCCATGGCTGTCGTCGTGCAGGAAATGATCGATGGTGTCGCTTCCGGTGTTACCTTTACCGTGAATCCGACAACACGATATGAAGATGAAATGCTGATTACCTCTGTCTTTGGGCTTGGCGAAGGTCTGGTTTCCGGCACGCTCGATTCTGACCAGTTTATCTGCCTCAAGAAAGATGTTTACCCGGTCGTCGAAAAACAGCTGGCCAACAAGGTCGAAAAGCTGGTTTTCGATCGCGAAAAGAATTACGGCACGATTACCGTCGAAGTGCCCGCCGAAGAAGCGAAAAAGTCGAGTCTGAGCGAAGCGCAGCTGCGCGCTATCGCAACCGTCTGCCATCGCATTGAGGGCAGTTATAACAAGGTGCCGCAGGATATCGAATGGACGATCGACTCAGCCGGCCGCGTGCGCATTCTGCAGGCCCGCCCGATCACGACAATCGAGCGGCCGATTCCCTCTGAACGCGGCTACAGCACAATCTGGGATAACTCGAACATCGTCGAGAGCTATTCAGGCGTGACCACGCCGCTGACTTTCTCGTTTGCCATTTATGCCTATCATCGCGTATATGTGCAGTTCTGCCAGGTTCTTATGGTGCCCGACGAAGAAATTCAGGCCAACGATTACGCTTTTGCCAACATGCTCGGCTTTCTCAATGGCCGCATCTATTATAACCTCAAAAACTGGTACCGTCTGATTTCGGTGCTGCCGGGATATAGCTATAACAGCCGCTTCATGGAAGGCATGATGGGTGTCAAGGTCAGCTACGACAAGTCGGTTAAGCAGAAAAATGTCGGTTTTTTCAGTAAGTATTTTATTGAGTTGCCGCGTCTGGCACTGGTCGGAGCTAATCTCGCCTATCGTTTCTGGCGCACTGATGCTGAAGTAAAGCGTTTTATGGATGTTTATCAGGCCATGTACAACAAGTATAAAGACTTCGATTTCAACGCGGCACCGGCACACAAGCTCATCGATATTTTCAACGAGCTCGACAATACCGTGCTGGCGCACTGGAAAGCCCCGATTATCAACGATTTCATGGCGATGATCTTTTACGGTGTGCTCGACGCACTCATGAAAAAATGGGATGTCAACGCCGACCCGGCACTCAAGAACGACCTTCTCGCCGGTCAGGGTAACGTCGAAAGCACGCTGCCGCTACGCAATATCCAGAAGATCGCGCGCTTTGTCTCGGCTGACAGCGAACTCAAAGAACTCTTTAAGACCAGACCGGCCAGCGAGCTCAAGGAAATGTTCATTCCGTCACCGGGTAATGACCGGCCGGCGAGCCATCAACAGCTGGGCAGCCAGATCGTCGAATATCTCGAAAAGTTCGGTTATCGAGCCATGTGCGAACTCAAGCTTGAAGAACCTTCGATGAACGAGCGCCCGGAATTCCTTTTTGACATGATCAAGAACTATGCAGCAGCGCCGATGCCGGTCGAAGAAGATATTGGCGATAAAGAGCGTCTGGTGCGTGAGGTTGCCGAACGCAAGGTGCGCGAAGTGCTCGGTGAACAGAAGATTTTCGGCTTGATCAAAAAGATCGATGTGCTGATGTTTGTCGCCAACTGGGCGAAAAAAGCGATGGCGGTGCGCGAATACCAGCGCTTTGCCAGAACCCGCATGTATGGCCTTATGAGTCGCATCTACAAGGCTTTCGGCCTGCGCTTCGTCGAACGTGGCGTGCTTGACAAGGTCGATGACGTTTTCTATCTGACCATGCAGGAAACCCTCGAATACGTCAGTGGCACCGCCCGCAGCCAGAAACTGCGTGAACTCGCAGCCCTGCGTCGCGCCGAATTCGACGAGTATCGAGCTATGGACGAGTTGCCTGATCGTATCGAAACTACCGGTATCACCTACTGCAACGACCTTACCCGCGGCATGCTGCCGACCAACATCGAAGATGACGACCCCGATATTATTCGCGGCATCGGTGGCTGTTCCGGTAAGGTAACCGGCAAGGTCAAGGTTATTCTCAACCCGAGCGATGATATGTCGCTCAATGGCGAAATTCTTGTGGCTGCACGAACTGACCCAGGCTGGGTACCGCTGTTCGCCACTGCATCGGCTCTGTTGATCGAGCGTGGCAGCATGCTGTCACATTCGGTTATCGTTGCGCGCGAACTCGGCCTGCCGGCAGTTGTTGGCGCCACCGGCGTAACCAAAAAGGTCAAGACCGGCGACGTGGTTGAGCTCGACGGCACAACCGGTATCGTTAAGGTCATTTCCAGGGCATGAGCGAACATTCAGACAAGCCGGAAGCACAACAACGCAAACGCTTTGCTGACAAGCAGTTCCGGGCGTCGGCTCGTTTCATCGTGCGCTATCGCCGGGCACTTGCCTTTCTGCTGCTCGTTGCCTGTGTCGGCGGTCTGTATTTTGCCCGCAACATAAACCTCGACAACAGCCTTGAGCTCTGGTTTCTCGAAGACGACCCGACATTGGCTGCCTATCGCGAATTCAAGGAAAAATACGGCAACGACGAAATAATTCTGGCAATGGTCGACTGCCGTAAAGACGGCATGTTTTCGCCGGCGATGCTGACCGCCCTCTATAAGGCTTCGAAAGCGATCGAAGATGATACCGTGAATTTTCGCCGCGTGCTGAGTGTTGGTCTGTCGCCTTATATCGGGCTGCAAAACGACGAACTGATCATCGAAGATCTGATGGATGGCCCGGTTGAAACTGAAGAAGAGGCCGAACGGATCAAAGCGCGGTTTATGGATGACCCGTTCAAGCGCAAAATATTGCAGAATGCCAGTTCGACCTGGGCGATAATTATTGCCGAACCGGTTGCAACTCCCGATATGGACACGCGCCGACCGCTGATTATCGAATCGGTGCGCCAGAAACTTGCCGGTTTCGAATACCGCCTGGCAGGCATGGGCGTCATGTATGACGAGCTCAACCGCTTGAGTATTCTCGACGGTGGCGTCTTCAACGCAGTTGCCTACGCAGTTATCGCGATACTCATTTTCGTGCTTTACCGTTCCTGGACATTCCTGTTCATGGCGCTGGGGGCTATGATGTTCAGTGGTCTGAGTTTTTTGGGCGCTTATGGACTGTTCGATCAGAACTTCAACATGGTTACCATCGTTCTGCCGACGCTGATGATGATACTTTCAGTGTCCGACGTCGCTTATGTTTACAATAACTACTGTTTCAATTCCGAGCGCATTCGCAAGAACCGCGAAGAAGGTCTCGAGCACGTATTTAATGAAGTGCTGTCGCCATGTCTGTTCACCTCGCTGACCAATACCTGCGGCTTTCTGGCACTGACTGCCAGTTCGCTTTCGGTACTGCGCACCTTTGGCTGGTTTGCCGGCTTTGCCAGCATGACCGAATATGTCGTGTCGATGATCGTATCGGTCTATATTCTCGGTCGCGCTGAGCTGAAAGAAGATCTCAAGATCAGGCGCCCGATGGAAGCACAGATCAACTGGATTACCCGGCATATTCCCGGTTGTTATCGCCAGATTTTGCTGGTTTTCGCGATTGTTGGCGGTCTGGGAGTGTATGGACTTACGCAGCTCGATGTAGATACATATTCTATGGGCCTTTTGCATGAGAAAAACCAGATCAGGGTAGACAGCAACAAGGTTGAAGAGATCTACGGCAATTACCTGCCGCTCGAAGTGCGCCTGATGACCGGTCAGCGCAATGGCATTCTCACCGTTGATTTCATGCAGCGCCTGCAGAAGATGCACGATGACCTCGAGGCCATTCCCGGTGTCGAAAAGGCGGCCTCTATTGTAGATGTCTTCAAAAAGCTCAATCAGGTCTGGAGCGACGGCACCGAGGCGACTTACCTGGTTCCCGACAGTGACGCCAAGATTGCTCAGTTGATGATGCAGTATGAGTCTGACCCCGATAACGACCTGGTTTATATGACCGACAACCCCGATTATATGGAAGCGCGCCTGACCGTGCGCGTGCCAATGCTGAGCGCGGCGGTGTTGCGTGATTACGAAGAGAAGACGCAGCTGGTATTACACAAAAACTTCTCTGGCACCGGAGTTACCTGGAAATTCGGAGGCTACGTGCCACTTTATGCGCGTATTATCAGTTACGTTACCTGGAGCCAGGTCTCGAGCTTCGCTTTGGCATTCGTTTTTGTGTTCGGGGCGATTGCCATACTGTTCCGGCGTCTCAGCGCAATGGTGCTGGTAATACTGCCCAACGTTTTTCCGATTCTGCTGACTCTTGGTGTCATGGGCCTGACCGGTATCAGGCTGGATATCGCCACGGTGACCATTGCGGCTATAGCTCTTGGTATAGTGGTTGACGACACCATTCACAGTCTGTATCAGCTCTATGACCCGTCGCGCTCGCACATGACGCCAACCGAAGCGATCATTGACGGCGTCAAAGAAGCCGGCCCGGCCATGTTTTCGACCTCGCTGATTTATGCTCTGGGCTTTCTGTTCATGGTATTTGCCAGTATCAAGTCGATTCTCTATTTCGGCGTGCTGCTGTCGTTCACTATCGTTGTGGCACTTCTTTGTGATATTGTTTTCCTGCCGGCGCAGATATGCCTGTTGCGCCGCTTTCTGTCGAAAGATTTCCGTGGCGAAGACGAAGCTGGTGCTTCTGCCGTAGCCGAAAATGAAGATTCAAGCGTTAATTAATCTGGAGGTTTGGTTATGACCAAAAAACCCGCAGTCGTTTACAGCAATGTCTGGGAAGACCCCGAACTCAACCGTGTGTCGCTGAAGGTAGAGCCCGGCCAGAACGTGCTTTCAATCACATCCGGCGGTTGCAACTCTCTTTGCCTGCTGCTCGAAGACCCGGCAAAGCTGATTTCGATCGACCTCAACCCGGCGCAACTGTCAATGCTCGAATTCAAGCGGGCCGCCATCATGGAACTCGACTACGATGACTTCATCGAGTCGATGGGCACGCCTTTCCTGTTCAAGCCGGGCAAACCGGCTGAATATCGCATCGAACTCTACAATCGCATCAAAAAACACATGCCGGCCTACGCCGTGCAGTTCTGGGATGAAAATCAGCATCATATCCGCGATGGCATCATGATGTGTGGCAAGGTCGAAAAGTTTTTCAAGATTTATCGCACCCTGCTTGGCTTTTTGTATTCAAAAGAAGATCTGATGAGCCTGTTCAAGGCAGAAAACCTCGAAAAGCAGCGAGAAGCTTATGCCAGTTTCCGCAAAAAGCGCTGGAACGCATTGCATCGTCTGTTGCTGAACCGTGCTGTTCTCAGTCTGGTCAAGGGCGCCCACTCTTTTGCGCAGGTCGATTTTGAAGACTTCGCCGGCAATCTTAATGTTAAGCGCACCCGGGGTATGACCCGCTTTTTCAACCCCGACAACTATTTCATGTGCCTGCTGATGCTTGGCGCGCATTATCATGAAAAGGGCATGGCTCCTTACCTGTTGCGTGAGAACTACCCGAAACTCAAGGCCAACATCGGTCGCCTCGAGATTTTTATGGGCACCATCGGCGACGTGCTGAAAAAAGATGGGCCGGGCAGCTACGATCGTTTCAATCTGTCGAATATTTTTGAGTGGATGACCAACGAAGTGTTCAACGGCATCATGCGCGAAGTGCTCGAGCTGGCCCGCCCCGGTTCACGCATGGCCTGGCGCTACACCTTTGCCCGCCCACGCGAGCTCGATGCCGAGAATCTCAGCAAACTGGTTTATGAGCCAGAACTCTCAGAACAGCTGTTTAACCAGGACCGCGCTTTCATCTACGAAAGCTTCCACGTCTACCACCTCAGATAAAGACATACCATCCGCAGATTTCGCAGATTCCACCGATTACCGCCGAGGAGTGTTCTGTTTATTGATTATTGCATAAATAAAGTAGACTTATTTTCTCGCTTCATGGAATACACTAAGGGCGCAGGCGGGCATCTCATAAGCGTAAGCTTGTGAGCCGAGCACATTTTGACTTAAAGGCTCCAGCAATCGAGAAGTCGATGAGGCGAATCGCTGGAGCGTTGAGTCCCTAAAGGGATCCGCCGCTCTAACGACTAAAGTCGTAAGAGCGGCCTAATTCCGCCGAGAGCCCGGGTTAGAGAATGAAATTCAGGAGTGCTATATATTAGATTCATCACTTTTGAAGTTTTAGCGCGTTTGGCTGAGGAGTTTTGTTAAGTTTTGGGCTTTTATGATACAATTATAGTAGTAGCAGTATAAGTGGAGGCGTTTATGCAAAAACAAAAACTGTTCTTTGTTGTGATAATGATAATTATGACTGGCGCCGGCGCGGCGTGGGCTCTGACTGCGCAGGAGGTATTGCAGAAGGTAGAAGACCGCTACATCGGCAATACTTCCAAGGCTCAGGTGCAGATGGATATTGTCGATAAGAGCGGTAACGTGCGTGAGCGCAAGATGGTTATTTCTCGCCGCAAGGCTGATGCCAACAACAAGGATAACTTCATTCACTTCGTGGCTCCGCCTGATATTCGCAATACGACCTATCTGGTCAACGAAAAGAATCGCGATCGCCAGAAATGGATCTATCTCTCGGCCTTCAAGAAAACCCGCAAGATCGTAGCCGAAGATTATGCTCTAGCATTCGTTTCGAGCGACTTTACCTACGAGAATATGGATGAAATTAGAGCCGACGACTATGTCGCCAGCGACCTCAAGGAAGAAAAACACAACGGCGCCGATGTTTACACTTTCACCGCCGTTAAAAAAGACCAGAACACCAGCTATTCAAAGATCGTGCTCAAGGTTTGCAAGAATTCATTCACCATTCTGCATATCGACATGTACGACAAGAAAGACCCTGAGAAGCTTGTCAAAGTGATGACCGCCGAGAATATCGAAACCATTCAAGATATCGTCACTCCGATGAAAGTGACCATGAAAGACCTCGGCAAGGGCACTCACACCGTGCTGACCACTGCCAAAATCGTTTACGACCTGCCGTTGCCCGAAGAAGAATTCTCCCAGCGCAACATGGAAAAATAGCCGCAGACAAGCATACTCGATTCTGCTCGCCTAGGCTTTGATAATCTGTAGTACCTTTTCGTTAAAGGCGAGATAATCATCGATCATTGTGGTTACATGGTTTCGGCCCTTTTCGGTGATGCGATAATATTTGCGCGCCGGGCCCTCGGTCGATTCTCTGATGTAGTTCTCGAAAAGTTCGTCACTTTTCAGGCGCGACAGCAGAGGATAGACCGTTCCTTTGGTGATATCCATTTTCAGGGAAATCTCCTGAATGATCTCGTAGCCGTAGCAGTCTTTGCGAGCAATGAGAGCGAGAATGCACATTTCAAGCACGCCTTTTCTGAATTGACTGTTCATATTTCTACTCTTCCCTGCTGACTTTTAAGCTACCGGAAACAGTCTTTCCGCTGATCTCGGTGAGGTTTTCGCCCTGAAGTCGGCCTTTGAATGAATATGAGCCATAGCCCTTTTTCTCATTTTCAACCACAAAGGGCAATTCGGTTTTCAGACGCCCTGAAATAGACTTGAAGCCAAGATCAATGCCGGCATTATTGCGTATCTTAAGTTTGATTCCACCTGAAATTGTATTGAAAGTAACTTTTCCGCTGGAAGGCGGCAAATCAAGATTCATACTGCCGCTGGTCGAGTTAAAATTGACTTCGCCAATTTTTTCAAGCCTGGTAGAAAGCCCGCCGGAAACGGATTTAAAATTAAGGTGGTTACAGCTGATGTTGGCACAATTAAGTTTCCCTGAGACCGTATTGATGAGTATTTCGTCGTGCAAGCTGATTGCTTTGCTACGCACTTCACCGCTGACCGATTTGAAGGTCAGGCTGTTAAATTCCGCCGGCAGCTCTAAAAGATCACCTGAAACAGTTTCAACTGAAATAAGGCCGCAAAAGCTTTCAGGGACTTCAATGCTGACTACCCCGGCAACACTTGCGGCGAGCTGACCCTGCCAGTCGATGGAAAAACTTAGCTTTTTCTCACTTTCAGCGTAGCTATAGCTCAGAAAGGGTAATTTCTCTGGGTCGGTGCTGGCAATGCCGCTGAGCTTTCCCGAAAAATTTGGCGCTGAGGTTCGGGTGACTTTTACATTGGCGCTCTTGCAGCCAGTTACCAGCAGAGCGTCAGCTAGCTCCAGCTCAGTGTTGACGCTTGAATTGATCTCGACTTTTTCGAGCTTAAGTGCTTCGTTGATGCTCTTTGAAGCAAAGTTCAGCGCTGACTTAACCATTCCTTTGATCGCTGAAGCGAAGGTTGCCTTGGTATCAAAGCCGCTTTCGTTCGCTTCATCGCTTCGGAAAAAGCTCAGCGCAATCTCTTCAGGATTGCCAAGTTCCTGCGCCGCCTGCTCCTCGGTTTTACCGTCAGACAGGGCATTGGCAAAATACTCTTCGAAGTCATAAAGAACTTCCTTTTTCTGCTCCCATTTCATATTGCCCAAGGCTTTCTCAAGGCGGTTCAGAAATTCACTTCGGTTCATTGTTTCAACTCCTGTAAAAAATTGTGATGACATATAAATATCACAAACTAGTTTGTTATGCAAGCTAGTTTGTGTGACTTTTATAGAATATGATAATATGACTTGCTGACTATTGCAGATAAAGGCTGATGACATGAAGAAAAAAGTCTTGTTGCTGTTTGTGCTGGTGTTGCTGACAGTTGCTGTTCTGTGGCGGCTATCTTCGCTGCGTAACTTTCAGATTATGGGAAAACTGGTAACGCGGGCAGCCTGCTCTGAGAAAGTCGTTGCGCTGACCTTTGATGACGGTCCGACCGGGGAGTATACTGATTCAATACTGACTGTTCTGGCTGATTACAAGGTTAAAGCCACGTTTTTTGTTACTGGCCGGGAAGTCGAAGAAAATCTGGCGCCGGCGCGGCAAATTGTTGAGCAGGGCCATGAACTGGGGAATCACTCGTATTCACATTCGCGCCTTATTTTCAAGTGGCCGGCAACAATCAGACATGAACTCGAAAAAGCCGACGTCGCGATAAGATCTGCAGGATATCAGGGGCAGATCAACTTTCGCCCGCCTTACGGCAAAAAGCTCTTCGTTCTGCCCTGGTGCCTTGCTCAGATGGGCAAAACCACGGTTATGTGGGATATCGAGCCGGAAACCTTCCCGGAAGTCGCTGCTTCAGCCGACTTGATCGTCGAACATGTAATACAGCGCGTGCAGCCCGGCTCGATCATTCTGTTGCATCTCATGTATAAAAGCCGCGAAGAGTCAAGAAAAGCTCTGCCGAAGCTTATAGAAGCCCTGAAACAGCAGGGCTATCGCTTTGCAACAGTGACTGAGTTGTTAAGCTCCTGAAGTAACACATCTGCTGAGTGCGAGAATAGTGTTCAGGAAAAGTTCTTGCGCAAAACCGTAGAGCGCGAAGGTTTACAGGTAAAATTGCCACCTGATCGCTGAGCGAAATGGGTCGGTCAAAACCTTTACGGCTCAGTTAAAGGGCATAATCCCTGACCCCAGCCTCTCTTCCCTCTTTATGCCGAGTCTTGCCGACAAACCATAACAGGAAACTCATTCTTACATTTATCTTTAACAATTGTCTCCGCCAGTTTTTTCAATTAACAGGGCAGGGGGAGTCCTTTATAAAGAGGCTTTTCGCGGCTACCGGCCATTGAAAGCTACGCATGATCCGATTTCTAGAGATTGACCTGGATATCTGTGATGTCAATAGTTATATCGCACCAGTATCTCTTTGGTTTGTGATCAATGCAACCAGATTATAAAACGCATACCATTGTCGTAAGATTTCGTTGTTTTACCTGATTAAATACCAGGCATTGCTGCATGCCCTGCTGTTGAAAAATCGGGGAACTGAAAAAACGAGATGAGAGCGATTGCAGACAGAATATAAAAAAATATTGGCTGTCTGCCAGGAGGATGCCATGACTGAAACACCGAAAAATCCAACGATCATGCTTGTGGACGATACCCCCGAAAATTTGCAGCTGTTGCGAGAGATGTTCGATCGGGAAGAATACAGGGTCGTTGCGTTTCCATCTGGAAAACTAGCTTTGGCAGCCGCCGCCAAAAACCCGCCTGACATCATTCTGCTCGATATCACCATGCCCGAGATGGACGGTTTCGAGGTGTGCGAGCGCTTAAAGGCTGATGAGATACTTCGGGAAATTCCGATCATTTTTGTAAGCGCGCTGAGCGACACGCATGACAAGGTTCGGGCATTCACTGCCGGCGGCGTCGACTATATAACCAAGCCTTTTCAGCTTGAAGAAGTCCGGTCCCGCGTCCGCACGCACCTCGAACTCTGCCGGACACGACACGAACTGAAACGGCAGAATGACATCCTGCATGAAAACCTCCGACTGCACGAACTCGTTGAACAGATTTCCCGGCATGACCTGAAGAGCCCATTGACCGTATTCCTCAACGTCCCGGGAATGCTTATGGAGTCAGAAAATCTTCTGCCCGACCAGAAGGAACTTATCCAATTCCTGATTACTTCAGGACAACGAATGTCGGAAATGATTCGCCGGTCGCTCGATCTGATCAAAATGGAGCAAGGTACCTACCAGTTGATGCCCGTATCGGTAGATATTCTGAAGGTTGTTCGACAGGTATTCGATGAGCTGAATGGTCTGATGGCCCGGACAAATCTACAGCACGAGCTCATCCTGGACGATTCTCCAGCAGCTGACCAGGCTGTTTTATCAGTGCAGGGAGAGGAGTTTCTATTCCATTCCATCCTTGCCAATTTGATCAAGAATGCAATCGAGGCATCACCAGAAGGTGGAATGATAACCGTAGCCATGGTCTCACAACCATCCTTCGCTGTTTCTATCCACAATCTCGGAGCCATACCCGATCATATACGAAGCCGTTTCTTCGACCGCTATGTTACCAGCGGCAAGGTGAGGGGAACGGGCCTCGGTGTATTTTCTGCCCAATTGATGGCCAGAACCCTGGGCGGCGATCTCTCGTTCACCACCAATGACACGGATGGCACTACCCTGACTCTTGCAATTCCGGCCAATCCGGTTGCGCAAAATATTGTCGAAGATAATGCGGCGGGGTCATCATGACAGAAATAACACCGGGAATCCCAAAGCAAGCTGCTACCAGTGATGAAACTCTATGCCCGCGGGCCGCGCCGACCATGGGCCGGAAAGTCCTGCCATACGTGACTCTGGTTATTCTGGTTGCCTTGTCCCTGCTGGCCTGGCGACACTTCGAAACCCAAACTGAGGAAAGGAACCGGCGACATTTCGATGAATATGCCGAAACGATGGTCGTGGCAATCCGTAAGCGCCTGATCGAATGCGAAATGATCATGCAGGGTGGAGCCGGCCTTTTTAGCTCGACAACTGAAGTGACCCGTGAACAATGGCGTAATTTCGTTACTTATCGCCGGGTTCAGGGGCATCTTCCCGGCACTCAATGGCGCTTTCCCGGCATTCAAGTGATCGGCATTGCCAGGCGCGTGCATCATGCCGATTTGCCGCGACACCTGCAGAAAATCAGAAGCGAAGGCATTTCTGATTATACAATCAGC
>PGYA01000005.1 GCA_002839435.1 Candidatus Riflebacteria bacterium HGW-Riflebacteria-2
GAAATACTGTAAGACCGTGCCCGGTTTGCAGAAAATAACAGGAGACAAATATGAGGCAGACAAATGCTGGTGTCCTACAATGTAACGCTTTGATTTTCAAAGTCATGCTGTGCATGATTTTGATATTATTCGGTAATGCAGTGCAACTGCATGCTGACATAACGGCGGCTACCTTGGATGTCACGGCATCAGCAGTGTCACCCGCCAAAATCAACGGTTCTGGTCAGGTCACGCTTAAAGCGACCTGGACCGGCGATACGCCTCCTTTTTCTGCTTCCTTCAAATCAGGTGACAATACTCTGGGTAATGAAGCTACCTCGCAGAGTGCTGCCACTTATCAGGTTTCTGGAGCTGCATTAGGGCACGGCGACGGTAAATCTTTCAAGGTGGTTATTCTCGAGACTTCTGTTCCAAACGCCGAGGGCAGAGAAGCTAGCGGTAACAATACGGTTAACGTCGATCTTGTTGCACCGACGCTGTCAGTCAGCATTGCCAACGGGCCGAATTTTTCGAATACTGCTCCCAACAATGTGGTTCGTATCAGGATTGAATCAACACAAGAAGACATTCGCACACCAACAGTCTCGCAAGTAAATGGTGTCAGTGCTGTGCAGGAAGGCAGCGACTCTACCGGCAAGGTTTTCTATTTCAACCTCACATTGACCAATGCTTTCACCAACGGTGATTACAGCGTGTCAGTCACAGCCAAAGATACTTCTGAGCCTGCAGCTAGTGCTAATACCGGAACTGGTAACACGACTTTCAAGGTTGGCACTGGTGCTACTGGTAATACTACAATCGATTCAAGCACTCCGGTTTCGCCAACCAATGCGACAAGTGTAACTCTTACCGGTACTGCACCGACTGAAGCAAAGAGCATAGAAATTCTCGATGGCACTAACAGTGTTGCCAATACCAGCCTGACTTCTACCGCCTGGTCGGTTGGACTCAGTCCGGCCGAAGGCACTCACAGTTATGTCGCTATCAGCCGCGACTCACTGAATCAGGAAATCTCGCGCTCAAGCGCCTATCAGGTTGTTGTCGACCGCGCCGCCCCTGCAGTTCCGACTCTCAACTACACCGGGCCGGGAACTACCAACCAGGATACGGTAACCGTTGAGGTCAACATTACTGATATCGATACAGAAATATCGAAGCCGGTCAAAGTTCAGGCTCTGGTTAATGGTGTCGCCGCGGGTGCTCCAACCAACGCCAGCACCAGCCCGGTTTCTGTGATAGTGCCGCTGGGTGATGGGACTAATCGTATTACTTTTGAGGTAACCGATGCTGCCGGCAACAAATCAGCCATGTCAGATGCGGTCAATGTTTTTAAAGACAATACTGCCGCCGAAGTAAGCGGCATGTTCATTTCGCGCCCCGGCGTGGTGGCTTCGATGCCGCTGCCACTCGATCCTGCTTATTTCCTGGGTGCCGGCAGTTTTAAGCTGCAGGTGACTTTCGGAAAAAACATGAAGGTTACTGAGAAGCCGGTGATAACAATACAGGCCGGTGGCGGTTCAGCTTTAAGTCTTTCGGGCGGGGTGTGGATCGCTTCGAACACCTTTGTCGGTGATATGATTGTTCCAAAAAACGGTGGCACGGGTTATGACGGTGCCGCATCGGTAAATGTGTCGGGTGCGATAGACGCTTCCGGCAATACCATGACCGATTATTCAGTCGCCCCTGCTTTCAGTATCGATTCAAGCAACCCGGTGGCTTCGTTCGATTCGACCGAGACTATCTATGTTTCAGCTTCCAACACCAAAGTTCTGCTTAAGGGTGAGGTTGTCGATACCGGCGGTTCGAATGTCGGTTATGTCGATCTGGTATGGCAGAACTTCAGTGGTGGTGATGTCGGTTCAACATCAGTGCCGATAATGTCTGCTTCCCCTTCACCATGGGAAAAGAACTGGGATGTTACCACTGCTGGCGGCAGCGGTCTCTCTGCCGGTCGCTACAAGCTCTGGGTTGTGGCAGCCGACCAGGCCAAGCCGACACCGAACTACGAAGATTACGCAGCCAAGCCTTATCGCATACTCATCTATGACAATGGAACGCCAATTGTAACCAAGATTTCAATGGGCAACATGGCTGAAGATATCAATGATATTATGGCGCCGCCGATAGTGGTTGCCAGTTCGGTTACCCGATTGACTGCCAGTTTCAGCGATAGCGGTGATTCAGGTATCAACTTCAGCAGCATCTACACCAGGTTCACTCTGGTGCATGACGAAACCGGAACCAACATCAGAGGTAATTACTCGAATAACAGCAGCGATACTGTTTACTTCGATTTCCCTGAGCTGACAATCAACGGCACCTATACTGTAAGTGTAACGCCGATCGATATGGGCGGCAACGAGGGCGATGTCGCCACCCGCTCATTCACTCTCGACAAGGAAGCGCCCAACAGTGTTACCTTTTATCCTGCCGATCAGCGCATTGCCAACATCTCACATGTGGCCCTCTCTCAGGATCAGGTCTGGGCGACCATCAATCATCCACGTGCTGACCATGAGCGCTCGACTATCGAAGTGCGCTATAATGGCAACCCTGTTGGCAAACAGCTTGCCAATGCTTCGACTACTGCAGTCGTCTGGGACTTGTATGATGCCACCGGTCAGCTTTTAACCAACCAGTCACACGATGGCCGCTACGACGTTACTGTTGTGCCGAGAGACACTCTTGGCAATATCGGTAATGCAGTAAGAGCTTTCTTCAACTTTGACAGTGTTCCTCCGGTCATTACCACCACTGTGCCTGAAATCGTTATCAATAGTGGCAGCCCGGTATGGTTCGGTCTTAACCAGAGCCAGATCAGCATTACCGTATCTGATGCACCGAAAGATGCCATTCAGCATGGCCCGCATATGCCGGTGCAGCCGAGCGGTTTCAGCTTTGCCAACCTGCAGGTTCCTGGTGATCCCAACTGGTATAACAGTCAGGGTTCAGGATTCGATGCAGCGATCAGCTCTTTCAGCTGGAAGATGGGCACCGAAACTTCTAACGCAGCTGTTCTGTCCGGTAGTAATGTATTGGCCTTAAGTCGACCGAATCCCCCGGCCGATACCGCGCCTGGTGCGGCTGACGTTGAGGTCGCGGTTGAGCTTAAAGACCGGGTTAATGATGGCCAGCAGATTCCCAACAGTATGGCCGCAACCTACACCTACAAGTTCGATTATCTGCCGCCTCAAGTGAGCAGTATTACCGACCCGGCTTCCGATAACAACAAGCATTGCAAAAACGTTGTTACCATTAAGGGCACAGTATTGGATCAGGGCACTTCTGATGAAGTAAGGGTTGTTGGCATCGATTATTCTGAAAATGCCGGTGCCTGGTCAACTTTGACGGCTGAAGGTTTGCCCTCTAAGAGTGCAAGTTTCAGCGCTAAGCTTGATATTACCAGCAAAACCGATGGAACTTACACAGTTAATATCAGAGCTACTGACCTTGGTGGCAACACATCAGCTGAAACTCCGGTTACTTACGTCGTCGATCGCACCCCGCCGCCGCCGCCCTCTCTTATCGTGCCTCTTCCGGCATTGATAACCAAGAATCGCGGTCAGTTGTTCAAGTGGGCTGCTCAGACAGATGCCGACCGTTACCTGTTGCAGGTCGCTGATGATCCATCATTCAACAATATCCTCAATAAACAGTCTCAGGAAGCAACCTACAGTGGTCTGGTCGGTCAGATAGGTCCAATGACCGAAGGAGCCTTCTCGGTTCCGAAGGATGGCACCTATTACTGGCGTGTCGCCTGTATCGAAACCTGCGTCGATGGCTATAACATCAGTGCGTTTTCTGAAACTCGCACCTTTGTAGTAGACACAGTCAAACCGCTGATCGTCGAAGTTCAGCCGGCGCCCAGTCAGGGCAACAAGATCACTACCGGCATGGTTACCTTTACCATCAGGTTCAGTGAGCTCGTCGATACCACTATCTCTCCGCTGGTAAAAATAACCACTGCCGGTGGCCAGATGATGGCGGTCGAAAAGGTTTCCTATGTAGAAGATACCTGGACTGGAACAACCGTAGTTCCGATCAACAGCAGCGCACTTTATGACGGCACAGCTATCATCTCGATCGAAGGCGCCTCTGACCTTGCCGGTAACCTGATGTCGAGTGACAGCACCAACAGCGTTGTCATCAATACCGGGCCGTCATTTGTCACCCGCATGTTCTCTAATCCGGCCAACGAATACGAACTCATGATCGTAACCAAAGCTTCTGAAGCTCTGCAGGGGCCGCCGACTGTTTCGGTCAAGCAGAACTCAACGCGAACGCCGGTTACCATGAATTTCCTCAAGGAACGCTACTACGCAGGTTCCTACAAGATCGACCTGGAAAGTCCGGGCAAGGCTTACATCAGCCTGTCTGGCACTGACCTGCATGGTATGGTAGGTAACGACACAGTAGAATTCACGGTTGCTGACCTCTCAGCTTCGCAGCGTCTCGATATCTCATCGATATCTGGCAATGCCAGTCTGAGAGGGGCGGAAGGTTCAGCCTTCAGCGATGCAGTAATCTATATGTTCGACCGCGAAAGTCTCGAATCTCCTTTCGAGTCAGGAAGCATGCGCGCCAGTGTCGCTGCGGTAATGCCGACGACAGTTGCGCAGAATGCCTCTGAGCTGGTTCCGGTCATGGCTCTCGAAGAAATCGGGCCAGCCAGCCTGCGCCTGAAAAGACGACTGCTCTATACTGCAAAACTCGGCAAGGAAAAGATTACGGTTCCGCCCGAAAAGGTTCATCTCTATCGCCTGAACGCACGAGGCAAATGGGTGTTCCAGGGTGGCGAAGTCAAGGATGGCGAAGTGTCTGCCCAGATCAGCGGTCTTGGTCGCCTCGCTCTCATGGCCGATATGACATCGCCCTCGCTGCGCGAACAGAGTCCGGCTGCCAACGAAAGACTCGAAGACTCCTTCCCGGAAATAAAGGGTGTAATTGCTGAATCAGGTTCTGGCCTGAAACGTGACACCTTCAAGCTCCTGGTTGATGGGCTGGAAATGCCGGGAGTAACACTCGGCACCGACGGCAGCTTCGCTTACATGGTTAAGCAGGCTTTGCCGAAGGGCAAGCACGAAATCAGCCTGGAAGTAGACGATAACGCCGGCAACAACCTGCGCCAGTCGTTCTGGGTCACTGCCCCGGGCGCATTTGCGGCCGATGAGTTCATGCCTTACCCGAACCCGGCTACTGGCAACTCGATGTATTTTAACTACAACTTCAATCAGACAGCCGATGTTGTCTCCCTGCGCATCTACGATACGGCCGGTCACAAGGTGGCAGGTTTCGAAACCAGCGACTTTGTAAGCCTGAGAGATGGCCGCTTCAGGTGGGATCTGCGCAATAACAGCGGCAAGATTGTTGCAAACGGAGTCTACTTCTACAAGCTGAGCATCAGCAAGGGTGGACAGACGTTCAAGAAACGCGGAAAATTCGCGGTAATGCGCTAGTGATGGAAAGGAGAGCAACTATGAAAAGGCATCTGGGTGTGTTTCTGCTGGCGCTTTCTCTCACTGTTGGTCTCACCGGCTGCTCCGGCGGCGTTAACGGTGAAGGTGACAGTAACTACTCTTACGACATCGGAACCCCGATTGTTCGCGGCAATGCTTTCAACGATCAGGGGTGGGCCCTCATGGAAAAGGGCCAGTATGATAGTGCGATAACCCAGTTCAACAAGGTTATTGCCGATAATCCGACCGACGATGAAAAGGCTGAAGCCAACAATGGTATCGGCTGGAGCAAGGCCTATCTTGGGCAGCTCAAAGATGGTATGCCCTGGTTTGAAAAAGCCAAAGACATATCGGACGACGCCAAAATTGGCCTGGCCGGCGCTTATCTGCAGCTTGCCTCACGTTCTGACATGGAACAGGTCATTGACCTGATTTTCAAGCAGCTTGGCAACGAAAATCCACACTTTAAATACGTTGCCCGCCGCAACACCAAAGTGTCTGATGCCGAGGCGCATGCCATGCTGGCCTACGCTTACGCCGCTACCGGCCAGGATGAACTGGCGCGCGAGCAGCTCGATTATGCCAAAGAACTCAGTCCGGTCTGGGATGGCACGACTCTCGACCAGATTGGCAAGGTAGTAGAGTTTATGTTGCAGTAACCAACTACCGGCAGCCGGTCTTGCTGGCCGTCTGCCGGTTTGCTTCTCTAACCCGGCATTGTTTACAGATAAAGACCTTCCGGAGGCATTATGAAAAACAAAACAAGACTGGTCGCCATCCTGCTGGCGATTCTGGTGCTTTTTGGAGCTACCGGATGTCTACAAAGCTCAGGCCCGGTAAAGGGAAATGTTACCGGCAAAGTTTTTGATACCAATGGTAAAGCGCTTTTTGAAGCGAGGGTCGAACTTTATGGCGGCAACCAGGCGGTTCTTACCGACGCCCTTGGTCGCTATGCTATCAGCGGAATAGATCCTGGCGAGAAGAAACTGGTAGCGACCTACAAAGACCAGTCTGTGGTTAAGATAGTTACCATTCCGCGTGGCGACACTCTTGAAAATGCCGACATCACCTTTTCGGTAGTCGATGGTCTGCCGCCGGTTATTACCGACGTTTACGCCCAGAATCTGACCGAAAACACAGCCGATATCGTCTGGAAAACCAACGAACCGTCCGACTCCTATGTTGATTATGCCATAGGCCCGGTGGGTCTTGCATATACCAGCATTGCATCAGATCCGGCCATGGTTTCAGACCACAAGATAACTCTTGCTGGCCTGTTGCCGGGAAGAACCTATCACTTTCGGGTCAGGTCATTCGACTTTGAGCGCAACGAAGGCGTGTCATCCGATTACCAGTTTGCCACTCCCAGCGGTGCTGCTCCGGTTGTTCCATTGAGTTTCGCGATCAGGCCGCCCGATGTCATGGAAAAGATCACTCTTACCTGGGCAGCCAATTCTGAAGAAGATCTTGCCGGTTACAATCTCTACCGCTCCGAATCGTCAGTAGGGCCTTTTGCACGCGTTAACGCCGATCCGATCGCGACAGGTGGCGATGCTTCCGGCACATTTACCTATGTTGATGAGGGGCTCAAAATTGCCGCCAAGTATTATTACCAGCTCAAAGCAGTTGATTCGGCCGGAAATGAAAGTGCTTCGACCCAGACTCTTTCGGTTGTCACTCCCGGTACTCTTGCTGAAAACCGCACATGGGGTCTGGCTGAGAGTCCGTTTATACTGCAGGGTGATGTCAGGGTGCGCGGTGGTGCGGTACTTACCATCGAACCTGGTGTCGAAATAAGGTTTACCCGCACCGATTCAATGCCTGACCCGCAGGGCGCCAGCATGACCGATCTGATTATTCAGGGAGGTCTGATGGCTGCGGGTACAGATGACAAGCGCATAGTATTCACTTCTGCTGATTCCTTTCCGCGCAAATCGACCTGGGGTGGTATCTCGTTTATCGGCACCAACCAGGCCGAAAATATGGTGCGGTACTGCACTGTGATGTTTGCCGATCAGGGCGTAAACAGCGAAGGCTCGACGCCGTCGGTCGAGAACAGCGAGTTCGGGCTCTGCGGGGTGGGTCTCAATATCGGCTTATCGACAGCCCTGAACATTCGTTACAATACGATCAGAGACTGCGACATCGGTATCATTTCGTCGAATTCAAACATTCGCAACAATCTGCTGATCGACAACCAGACCGGTATTTCGATTCTTGGCAACGACTTTTTCGAACACAATACAGTTGACTGTCTGATCGGCGTGCAGGTCGATTTCGGCAATCCGGTGATCAGAAACAACATCATTGCCTATACCGGCTCTACCCAGGCTATTTACGGTATCAGTCAGACACAGCCACTGGCTACTCCGACTATGAGCTTCAATGATATCTACAATTACACCTTTGCCTTTAACGGTACCAGCGCAACCGGAACCTCGAACCTCGAAGTCGATCCTCTGTTTATCGGTGGGCGTCCTTACGATTATCAGCTGCAGACAGTGGCGGCCGGCTATGCCAGCGATTCCCCCTGTCTGACTTCCGGCGAAAACGGCGTGCAGATGGGCCGCTACGGCCCCTGACTTCTCACTCTAGATTGCAAAAACCGCTCTGGCAACTTGCTTTGCCAGAGCGGTTCGTTTTATTTGTGCTCGTAATCGTAATCGTAATCGAAAAACTGCAATAAAGCAGGGGAGAACTGCAGCACTTAACTGTCACTGAAAATCAGCAGGTGACGAGAGGTTTGTTATCTCCACCGGGGCTGTCGCCTTCGGGTTGACTGGGTGTCGGGCTGTCTTCGGGGCTTTCGGGACCGTCTTCGAAGAGTTCGCCTTTTTCGTAGGCGCGAATCCACCAGTTGATGAGTTCGCCGTTGTTTTTGAGGAATTCTTTGAAGCTCATGTGGTGGCCGTCTTCGCAATCCTGTTTGAACTGGTCGGTGACAAACTGGGTCAGCGGCTCTTTCACTGATGGATCGAGAAAAATTCCGGCACCAACGAGGAATCTGACATCGCCGAGGCGCAGAACTCTGGTAAAAAGAATGCTGTCGTCAGCGACACCGTCAGAAGCGACCGACTCGGCTACTTCAAATTCTTCGCCGAGGAAAACGTCTTTGAGCTGCATTGAAACGCCAGGTACAATGCCCTTGATTTGCAGCAGGGTAAGATGCGTTTCTTTAAGCGCGTGGCAGACCTGCATTTCCTGCAGGCTGAGCTCATCTGAATAGATGCGCACGAATTCATCGATCAGGCAGTTGCCTTCGGCATCGCCGTCGTCGAGCATAAACCAGCTCAGAAAAAGAAACTCTTCAGTCGGGTCGAATTCGTATTCTTCGCCTTCCTGTAGATTGTAGAAAATTTCCAGTGACTCGCCGAGGTCCTGTAGAAAGTCTTCTTCAAGGCAGAAGGCCATGAGCTTGGCAAAAAGTTCGCTGAACAGATTTTTGATATTTTCGATCTGAACTGACATAAATGGCCTCGCTGCGTAGGGTATCGGTACAGTGTAACCTTTTTGCATCAGGAAAGCAATAGCCGCAAAATTCGAAATAGTGTGATAAAATCATGAAGTCTGGCCGATAGTTCAGATACCGAAAAATTGAAAGGGGACTTTTATGGAAGTTTATATGTTGCCCTGGCAGAAGTTTGCTGTGTTTTCCGGGCGCTCCGGTCGAGGTGAATACTGGACTTTTACTCTGGTTAATCTTGTGATAAGTCTAGTTATCAGCGCTGTGGCAAAGCAGATTGGTATTGTTGGTATCTTGGGGCTGCTTTTTTCCCTTGCCACGCTGGTTCCAGGGTTGGCCGTGGGGATAAGACGTTTGCATGACACCGGGAAGAGCGGCTGGTATCTGTTGCTCGCACTTATTCCACTTCTGGGCTGGCTTGCACTCTTCATCTTTATGGTTCAGCCCAGCTCAGGCAACAATGAGTACGGCGCCCCGCCTGCCGTCTGATTTTTTGAATTGAGCTCTTCATAGAGCGCTGTCTGCACCTTAGATGGTTTGCAGGCAGCGCTCTGTGTTTTTTCAAGGTTCTTGCCTTTGCGGTGACAGGTGGTTAGAATGAACGTCAAATCAGATCGTCAGTGCAGGTATAAGAATGAAAGACAGTCAGCTCGCTGCTTTTGCTGGCAGCATGGAACTTTTGAAGAAAATTCATGAGGCCACTCAGGATGTTTACTGGGTGATAGACAAGGACGGTCACTTTGTTTATGTAAGTTCCTCTGTTTATCAACAGCGTGGTTTTACGCCCGAAGAAGTCATGGCGCGGCCGGCGCTCGAATCAATCTGCGAAGAAGATCGTGCGCGAGCTGCCGAGACTTTTTCTCTTGGCCTCGAAATAATCAATCAGGGTCTGACCCGTCTGCCGGCCGGTCGTGTGCGCCTGCGCCAGCCACGTAAGAACGGCGGACAGGTCTGGACAGAAGTCATCAGCGAATTCTTTTTCGACGAAGAGCGCGAATTCAAGTTCGTTATCGGCATGAGCCGCAACATCGACGCTCTCGTCGCCCTCGAACAGCAAGTCAACAGATTGAAAGATTCGTTCTAGTTTTCATTAAGTGTAAGCGAGTGTTCAATCCAAAATTGTCCGATTATGCCGGGCTCTCGGCGTGATCTCATTCGCTCCACTCTCGCCAGTCGTGAGTCTTTCTTAATAGCGATAGCTCTGCGTCAAAATTACCTGGCTCGAAATTTCGCTCATGAGAAGCACGCCTGCGCCCTTACTGCATTCATTTTACTGTTGTTTTTCAGTTTCTATTAAACCTGCAAATGTTCGGTTATATCGGGGCCTGGAGGCTGAGGATGGCTCTGATGCGGGCGGCTTCGCGCGGACTGGTGTTACCGGCTTCTGCGTAGCTTCTCACACGGTTTTCTAGGCGGGTGCCCTGGATGGCTTCGAGTGCCTGGCTGATTTCATTGTTGTCGCCCTTGATAATGGCTTCCTTGAGATTTTTATCGGGCACGATCATTTCGTAAAACGCCTCTCGGCCGATGTAGCCAGAGTTGTTACACTTATCGCAGCCGCAGCTGTCGCTGTAACGGCCGGGTTTCATGTCAGACAGTCCGAGGCTGAAAAGGTCATCTGCCGAGAAGTCGACTTCTTTGCGGCAATGCGGGCAGAGTTTGCGCACCAGCACCTGAAAGCACACGGCTGCGATGCCACCGTAGACGAGAAATGGCGGTACCTTGAGGTTGAAAATCTGTTTGAATACTTCAGAAGTGTTGCGCGCGCCCATCTGGGTCAGCACGAGAATGCCTGTGTTAGCGGCTTTGAAACATTCAACCGCGACTTCTTCTTCGCCGAAGTCTTCGATGACCATCACTTCAGGGTCGCTGCGCACTGCCGTTCTGATGGAATTGACCATGGTCATGCCGATGTGCGGGCGCACCTGCATGCAGCTGATACCTGCCGGACTCTTGTAGATGCGGCCGATTTCAAAAATCACACGGCTGCCGTCGTTGAGCTGTTCAGTGGCGATATTCATGGTTGTCGTCTTGCCGCTGCCATGTGGGCCGGCAAAAACTATCAGACCGTGCTTCTGTTCTTTCATGAGCTTGATGAACTGTTCGCGCTGCGTGTTGTCGGTGATGACACGTTCGAGATCCGGCCCTTTTTCGTCAGGGCGCGAGAAAAACAGCATTACCTGTTCGCCGAACACCGTTGGCACAAGCTGAACCCTGATATCGACCATTTCGTTATCGACCTTGACCAGTATGCGGCCATCCTGCGGCAGCTGGCGCTCAGCGATATCGAGTGCCGACATCATCTTTACCCGTGCGATCATCCGGTCGTAAGTGCTCTTGTCGAAGGTTTCGCGATGTTCGAGATGGGCGTTGCAATCGATCAGCAGCTTGACATGATCGCGTTCGGGCTTGCACACGACGCGGCCGGTTTTTTCCTTTACCGCATCAGAAATGATCTGGTTGAGAAGTTTGATGACCTTGAGATTTTCTTCGTCGGGTGTTGCGGCAGACTCGTCGATTTCGGGGCTGCCGTTGCCTGGTTCAATGGTGCCGTCGGCGCAGCTTTCGGCGATTTCGACGAGACCTGAGTCGAGCCGGCCCTGCAGTTCGGCGGCCTTGACCATGGCCACGTAGACTTCGGTGAAGATACCGGGGAACATGCCGAGGCACGACGAGAAGGTGTAGCCTTCCTTGAGTTTACTGACAACCTGATTGAGGGCTTGGTTCAGCCCTGATTCAGAATCTTCGCGGGCGAGCATTTCGAGCGAGACGACGAGCGGAATCCCCGAACCGAGCATTTTGCCGAGTTTACGGCTGAATTTTTCGAGGGCTTTTGGTGACAGCATGATAGATCTCCTTTCAGACAGCTCTTTTGATGGGAACGGGTTTCCGGAGGGGCTGTTGTGGCGCCTTACTGTCAGCTCCCGCCCGGTTGTTGAACAGATGGTTTTCGAGCAGACGGCGGTTGAATCTGACCTGACCGTCGATGATGAAATGCGGCAGAAGGTGTAGCATGTTGCTGACGTTGTGATAGCTGACCTTGAGCCACTGCGCAACTTCTTCGATGGTCATTATCGTATCTTGAACGTTTGGCTGGCTCTGTCGCGAAATCGCGTTCAACGCTTCGCTTATTGCGCGGTGACCGCCATCGGGAACCACCATGTCAAGTTCGACGAGTTCGTTGCACAGTCCGGCAAAGGTTGCCTGGCAGTCGGGACAGGTGGCAAGATGCGCTTTGGCTTCGGCACAGTCGCTCTCGGCGTAATACAGCTCGATCAGCTGTTCTTCGTTAAGGCATCTGCCGTTCATAGTTCACCTCGGTTGAAATACTCACGTATTTTTTTTATCGCAAACAGCACCCGCGACTTGGCGGTTGCCAGTGGAATCTGTTGTAATTCAGCAATTTCATTGAAGGTCATACCCTGAAAGTGTTTGAGCACGAAAGCTTCTTTCGTCGATTCAGACAGGGTGTCGAGACAGTTGTGCAGGTCGGCCCCGGTGTCGCTGGCATCGCTGAACGAAGTGGCCGGCTGATTGCTGCGGATCAGCTGTGGAATCAGCCGGACGACTCGGCTCTGGCTGCGCTTGAACTCGAGAAACTTGTTGCGGGCGATTGCCCAGGCCCAGGGCATGAAGGCAAAGTCCTGGTTGTAGGTTTCGATGCGGCTGTGGATGGTGAGCAGGGTTTCCTGCAGCAGGTCTTCGGCGACACAGCGGTCGAAGCTCAAGCGATAGAAGTAGGCGAAAAGCGGGCGGCGCAGTTGCTCGAACAGTGCGGCTGCGGCTTTCGCGTTGCCTTTCCCGAAATCTATCACCAGTTGTTTTTCGATTTTGAGCATAAGTTAAAAAGTAATATGCCAGAAAACCGAAAAAGGATTGATAGAAATTTTATTTTTTTGCAATAGACATGAACAAAGTTTGCAAATCACTGTTAAACAGCCATATTCATAGAAAACACAATCCGCAGATTTCGCCGATTGCGCAGATTTATTGCAGGAGAACTCGATGACCATCAGCAACAGGGCCGCATCATCGTCACTTTGCGTTGTGCGCTACTTGCTCAGATCAAGGGCCTTGCTGATGATCTTGCCTGAGCTACAGATAACTCACTTTGCCAGGAGATGGCGATTACCGGCGGATACTATCAGTATTGACAAATAAATGTCGCTGGTCAGAAAGCCGCTGTCGGTGTTGATCATGTATTTCTTGATCATATGGTTAACTTCGACAGGAATGGAAAACTCGCCGCTGTGTGGGCCGTTGCCCTTGTGAATCTGGCTCATAGCATGTTTTTGCTGAACCGGTCTTGAGTTAGCCCAGTGTTCATTCAGCTCGAGAAAATCAGCTCTAACATAGGTGCTGACTGCATTTGTAAATTCTTCTGCCCGGGCTCCATAGACCTGTTTGATGTTGTAACTGACATGTATCGTGCATTGTGATGATGAGGCCGCAAGTCTTAACTCGCCTGCGTTGAGAGAGCCATGCTGTTTTTTGGGTGGCGTTTCGTTTATTAGAGATGCCCCGGTAACGGTTACAGTTATATCATAGGCCCCGGTCGAAAAAGATCTGCTGACAGAACCTGATTTTGCCGGCGCGGGCTTGTTTGTTTTAACTACGGGTGTTGCTGCGGCAACAGCCGGCTGAGCAGCTTTCTGAGGAGCTTTCTGCTTTGCCTGTTCCAATTCGTATTGCTCATCTTTTTTGCGACGGGCTTCATCTTCAAGGCGACTGCGCTCGTTGAATGCCGCAACCCTGGATCTGAGATCAGCCAGATATTTCAGGCTCTCCTTATACTGGGCGGACTTGGCCTGCAGTGCGAGCTTTTTGTCGATTCGTTCCTGTTCTTTTCTGGCGGCGAGTTCGGCTCTTTTAGCTGCGAGTTTCTGTTCATCGGCAGCGTATTTCTCGCGGGCCCTGGCATCGGCAAGATACTGCCTGGTCTTTTCGGAAGATGCCCCTGCCGTTTCGGCAAACACTTTCGAAGCTGTTGCGCCAGCAGCAACAGCAAGTACGGGTGAAGCAACAATGGCTCCTGGCCCGGCCATTGCCCCGACGCCTGCTCCAGCCGCAGCTGTGATTCCTACATATTTGATTCTCGCACCTTCTTCGGCCATTCTGCCAAATGCGCTGCGAAAAGTACTGGTTCCCTCAAACGCTTCGTAAAATTCACCGGTAATCCGGCCGGTAGCACCAGAAATGTCTATAGCTGTCAAAAAACTTCCCAGTTTCTGGAAGAAACCAGCGCCGCCCTTTGGCGTTGATTCAGACGCGCCAGGCGCATTTTTCCCGAGAGTGTTTCTGGCAGAAACATTCTTATCGATCTGGCTCTGCACATCGCTTATCTGAGTGCGCAGTGAACTGGATTTTACACTTAAATTTGTCTGAGAATTATACTTATTGAAATGATCGTAGACTTTCAGATTGGGGTTGGCATCTCTCGCAGCTCTATAGCTGTTCTGCGCCGACTGCTTCAAATCATTGAGATTCTTCACAGCCCCGCTCTTCGTTTTTTCAAGCTCAGTGATTCCCTTATCCAGGAATTTTCGGCCGGCATCGATGTCACGCTTCGCTAAAGATTTTGCCTGCGCATCCAATTGTTCTGACAAACTTTCAAAACCGTTCGACACTCCGTCTGTAGCCAGCAGATCCGCGGTCTTTTGAACTTTCTGATTATCGCCCCAGCTTGTTTTAGCGTCCAGCCAGCTGCACATTCTGTCATAAACACCGGCCTCAACGACTGCAAATCGTCCTGAAATCAACAGCATCAGCATTCCCAGACACATAAAATGAAAGGTGTGTTTTGCTTTAATCATTGATTTACCCCCTTGAATGCATCCTGCACCGGAAAATCGAGAATCTCGATGTTGCTTAACCCCATGTTTCCTGCCTGCTTTTCAAAATACAGACAGGAAAACATCCAGGGCACACCGGGGGCGTTGAGAAATATAAAACCAGAACTGCTGTCACACCTGAGCGCCATCAGCTGGGAACGCTGCCAGAACTCGGCTGACGATTTCTCTACAAGTGTTGATGATGCCTTCGATGTGTTCGCAGCCTGCTTCAACACCGGGGCAAAGTCGCCCGCATGCAGTTTACTCATGGTTGAGCCGAGTGCCGTTACGAGTCCGGCATTTTCAGAGCTTTTGAACAGCTTTTCCAGCGCCTTGATGCTTGAACTTATGCGTGTGGCGACCAGTACAAGATTCGCGGAAAGAAGTTCAGGGTTGCGCAGTGGAATAAGCTCATGCCGCCAATTGCCGGGATATGCTTTGGCGAATACTGAGACGAATGCGGCACTGGTGTCTCTGGTAACTTTTCGCAGTGCTGCCGGAGGAAATTTTTCTTCGGATATCAGCCACTCCGGCGAGATTTCGTAAGGCGGTTCGCCGGCCTGCCGTATAAAATCACCAGTCACAAGTTCGACATCGTATATCAACAAACCTGCATCGTTGAGGCACCAGCGGGTTATCATCAGAGTATCGGACCAGGGGTGATAAAGACCGATAAGCGCCTCTGAATCGCTCTGATAAGACAGAAACGGGATGACCCCATGAGCGAAATACTTCAGGCCCGGGCCACAAACTTTGAGAATATCGGCATATACGACTTCCGCTTCTACTGCCATGAAAAGGTTGCCGGCAGCCTCCGGATTGGCGCGCATAAGCTCGATGAAACTGCTGACTTCTACCAGCAGTTTTTCAGGTCTCATAAGGCTCCGGGTCGGGTCGGTTTTCCTGGCCGGGCCTGTCTTTGCCGCATTATCGGCCGGTTTTGCATCAGTCATTTCGACCTGCACGAGCATGATGTTGCTGTTAGTCTCGTTGAGAATGAGCCCGAACGGAATGAAACCGGCTTTGATCGCTTTATTGACGTTAGTTTTGATCTCTTTGACGTTTCTTGAATAAACGCCGATCTGCCATTGCTGCAGTTTGCAGTTGGTTGGCTCGATCAGAAGCACTCCGAAGGCATCAGACACTATCGTCATACCGACAGGAATATAGCCCTGCCTGACAAATTTGCTGATGCCGTCAGCAACCGCCTGCCCATCAATTTTAGTCGCGATCCACTTCCATCCTTTTGTCTTGATGTTCATTTTAAGATAAAGCACCATAAGCATCTCGCCGGAAGCTGCCAGATCTATTGGCGTGAAGCCTTCTGCGACATGCTCGTCGAGACCTGCAAAAAATGAGTCGACCGATTTGTAGGTAGCTATCTGCCAGGCAGTGGCTCCAATTATGCTGTTGGGCACGGATTGAACGTGCATCCTGCCTCCGACAGCGGTCAGGCCAACCGGAATGAGTCCCTGTTCTGAACTTAGCCGTTTAATGCCTTTCGCGATTTCATCTGTATTGACCCGGTAGTCGTGATACACCAGTTCGGCAGCAGAAATATTGCTCACTGAAATCATCAGACAAATCAGGCAGAATAAAAGCCTTATCGATACTGAACTTGTTTTTTTCATGGCTCCAGCCTCTCGCCAGGATATTTGTTGCAACAGTCTTCTTAACAGGTGTGCAAGAATCTGATGCAGCAATTAGTAATATGCCAGAAGACCGAAACGAAATGATAGAGTTTTTATCTTTTTTTACAGCCAACGCGAGCAATGTTTACAAATCACTGTTAAACAGCCAGATTCACAGAAAAGGCAATCCGCCGATTTCACCGATTGCGCAGATTTATTTCAGGAGAACTGATTTTAGGTGGCGGTTGGAATATGCTGATGCTGGTGGATCACTAATGTCGGAACATTCCGATGACCATCAGTACCAGGCCGCTGAGGAAACCGCCGATAATCAATCCGGCGACGACGCCGAGTCCGGCTCCTTCTGGCCAACCGCCGACGAACAGGCCAATGAGACCTCCTATGCCTGCGCACACCGCGACTGCGATACCCTGGATCATATTGTCGCGCTTATTGACATTTGGCAATAATCCGACCTTATCAACGACCTCGTTGTAGGAAATCTTCCCGTCCTTGCGTTTTGCTCCATTTTTCCATGGTAGCGGCGCCTTCAGATCGGACTTGCAGTGCTTGCAGATCGTGGCGCCGGCCATGATGTCCTCACTACAGTATGGGCATTTCATTCTGAACTCCTTGCTGACGAATTCGGGCGAGGGCTGCGATATATCTGGTGAAACCTAAAAAGACCTCGATAAAAACTTGCTTTCTGAGGCTAAAATAGCAGCGCCTATTTTTAATGTCAACAAGTCATGATACCAGTTCGTCTTTCTAGCTGATCCGGGAAAGCATCATCGAGTTTATTCTCAAAAAAGAGTATCTTGACATGAGAGTTTCATCTGCCTATGAAACCTTGAAAGGCGATGTGACTACAATTGTTATTTCTCTTTTAAAGGAAAAGGGCTGTCAGGAAATCCCTCCGGTGATCTTTTCGGAGTTTCTGATAAAGTAATAGCTGAGTGAGCGACCGGTAATCGTAGAAGTGCAGAGGGCAAAACACGCCACTGATATCCTCAGATTCAGGCGCTATCTCGGCAGGCAGCATGCCGACAGAGACATTTCTTCAGCCTATTTGAAGTCGATGACAAGACGTTTGCCCAGAGCGGCGGCCGCGCGTTCAAGTTGCTTTAGCGACGGCGAGTGTCTGGGATTTTCGAGTCGTTGTGCAACCGGCCAGGTTACTCCGAGAGTGCGTGCGAGATCTGCCAGAGTTTTGCCCTGCCTGTTTGCCCTGATCAAGAGTGCAGCCTGGATCGCCGCTGACGGAGCAACCCGGTATTTATGATTGCCTTTAGATGGTAACGGAATTTCGTCGTTATCTTCGAGTCGGCATTCGAGCATTGCGCTCAAAACTTCACCGGCGTTGTAAATGCACTCTTCAATAGACGAGCCGCAGGTTATAGCCTCTTCGATATCGATAAATTTTACAAAGTAGCTGCCATCTTCCGATTTTTTGATGTTGAAAGGGTATTCAAAACTCATAACAGCTTTACTCCCGTCTGTTTTTCCAGATCTTTGACGAAATCCGGGTTCATGTCCTTGTTTCCGTGTATTGGTACCGGCACTGCACGAAAACCGGGTTTAGTCATTATATGGTGGCTGCCGCGAATACGTTTAAGCGACCAACCATCAGCTTCAAGCAACTTAATAATTTCTTTGGGTCTCACATTTATCATTATATTACAAAATTGTAATATCGTCAAGTCTGATAAGCGCGACTGGGCTGTATATGGCTTTAGCGCGGGTGTTATCTGAAGCTGTTTTATCGAAAAGCAGGGTCACACAATGCCAACACTGGACTGGATAGGGAAAAAAGCCGTAGTCAATCATCATCGCCAGGTGCCTTTCCATCTTTTTAAAAAACGCGAAGATCTTTCCTGCGGCGACCCAGACAGTGGTAATTTTCTTCAATTTACGATCCGGCTAATAGCCTTTGAGACTCTTGCATAATCACTTCTTCAGCCTATTTGAAGTCGATGACAAGACGTTTGTCCGGAGCTGCAGCCGTGCGTGATGGTTTTCTGGCGTTATCTCTTGTTTTTATGCTGCTTTTGCCCAGGGTTTGATTTTTTCGAGGGCTTCGGCAATCTGCTCATTTTCGACATTCGCAGCCTGTGAGGTTAGCGGTTGTTGCTGAAATCATGGGTAGTGCGGTCGAGCAGGCTATTGATGCTGCCGAATATACTTCGGATGTCGGTGGGAAGATTCGCGGCGGCGCATCGGCGGCGGGTTTCGCCGGTCTGGTGTTCGAGCAGAACTGTTTTGATTTCTTCGAGAGGCTTGAGCAGCTTACTGTTGAGTTGCTGAATGAATAGAATTCCCGCAATAAAGACGAAGACGGCCATGAAGACTATGCCCCAGGCGCCGCCGCGGCCGAGCTGTTGAGCCTTTTTGTCGGCGTTGGCCATGGCGTCGCGATTGATTTTTGACAGGGTAAGAATGGCGGCTGTCGTTGTTTCGAGTGCCTGTTTGCTGCCGGCCAGTGCGCCTTCGTAATGTGAAGAAATGGTATCGAGCGCGGCCGGTTCTTCGCCCTCAGTGACGTTGTGTTTCGCACGTTCAAGTGCTTTTTTGAAATTCTGGCTGTGCGCGAGTTTTTTGTCGCCCTTGTCGTGTGCCGCCTTAACCAAAGCGGTCAGCATTTCTTCGCAGGCCTGGAGCGAGCGCTCGTTGTTGCTGATAATCTCGGCAATAGCTGGGGTCATGCGCGTAAACACACCAATTGCACCGAAGGCCATGAGCAGATTTATCGTGACGATCAGCCAGGCGCCGAGGCTGAATGCTTGTGCCAGTCGCATGTTATTTCCCTTCCATCAGTTTCTTGATTGCTTCTTCTTTGGAAACCAGCACTAGATTGTCGTTTTCCTGCAACGGCTCATCAGGTATTGGCTGAAAAACAGTGCTGGGCATACCTCTTCTGACGGCAACGACCATTATGCCGTATTTTTTTGGCAAAGCCAATTCTATGAGGGTTTTGCCGATCATTTTGTCTTTAACTGTGATCTCTGAAAGATGCAGCCCGTCGCCAAGCGGCATATCGGCAATCAGTTGCCGGTAAATCAGGCGGTTGGCGAAACGTTTTCCGAACTCCTGCTCGGGATTAACTATCTGATGTGCGCCAACCAGTTGCAGAATGCGCTGGTGCATGGGATTGTTGGCGCGGGCGACCACACATGGCGAACCCATCTGGCGCAGCAGGGCGGTGCAGATGATAGAGGCTTCTTTGGAATCGTCGCCGATGGCACAGACGGTTGCATCTCTTTTGCCAGGTTCGAGCCGGGCGAGTTCGGTCTCATCGGTGGCATCCAGCACCAGAGCTTCGGTTACGAATCCGGAAGCTTCTTCGACGAGGTTCTTTCTGATGTCGGCGGCGATAACTTCGGCGCCTTTGCTGGTCAGAGTTGCAGCCAGCGACATGCCGAACTGTCCGAGACCTATTATGAGTATCTGTTGAGCCATATTCTGTTCCTCAGGTTAAGTTTATGCGGGCGTCAAGATAATTTGCCGCGTTGGAATGCCGCTCGCGGCTGAGCAGGGCAAAAAGCGTGACCGGGCCAATGCGGCCGGCGAACATTGCCAGCATGATGATGATCTTGCCGATGCTGTCGAGTTTTGTCGTCGCGCCAAACGAGAGACCGACAGTGCCGAGCGCCGAGGTTGCTTCGAAGATAAGGTCGCGCGAACTGGCGGTCTGGGTGACTTCTAGCATTAGAACAATCGCCAGCAGTATACCTATGCCGGCAACCACAGTGGTGATAGCTTTGAAGATGGTTTCGTGCATCACCTTGCGGTTCTGAATAGCGACTTCTTCGTAGCCAAGCACGCAGGACCAGAAGGTCGCGATCAAGACCCCGAATGTCGTAGTTTTTATGCCGCCGGCGGTTCCGCCCGGGCTGCCGCCGATAAACATCATGCATAACATTATTATAAAGGTCGGGCTTATTACATTTTCGATAGCAACAGAGTTAAACCCGGCGGTGCGCAGGGTAACTGACTGGAACCAGGCATTGTGCAGGCGGTTAGCGATAGAAAGACCCTTCAGCGAGTTATCCCACTCGAATAACAGATAGAAAAGGCTGCCGGAAAACAGAAGGACTATCGTTGTCAGCAGCGCAAGCCGGGCTGCTGCCGGCAGTGAGTGGCCCCTGAACCATGCCGGAATCATCATGACAACAGCGGGAGCCAGACCGCCAATGACGATCAGAAAAGCGACGGTGTGTAGAATCATCGGGTAGTTCTGAAAGCCGATCAGACTGTCGCTCTGCAGGGCAAACCCGGCGTTGCAGAATGCCGAGACCGAAGTGAATACGCCTTTCCAGATGGCTTCTTCAATGCCAATACCGGCGTTTAAAAAAAGAACGGTCAGGGTGATCGCTCCGAATATTTCAGAGACTGCAGTGAAACCGGCTATCTGTTTGAGAGATCCGATCAGGGTAACGTGGTCGGAATTGATAGTGATGTTCAATACCTTTGCCTGTTTGATGCTGATGCGGCGACCCAGCGTGTGCAGAGCCAGCGTGGTGACGGTCATGATGCCAAGTCCGCCGAGCTGAATCAGCAGCAGAATGAATGCCTGGCCGGCACTTGAAAAATCGTTCGGGGTGTCGAGTACGATCAGACCGGTCACGCATACCGCGCTTACAGCAGTAAAGGCTGCGTCAATAAGCGAAATCTGACGATCGGCAGCCGCGATTGGCATATATAAAAGAAAAACGCCGAGCAGGCATAGCATAAGAAAGGTGAACAGGGTTGCGCGCGCCGGGTGATTGATCATGAAATCAAACCAGCTGAAAGAATCAGGCGTGTGAGCTGATTGCGGCAGAAAAAGCAACAGGGTGGTTCCGATGATCAGGCCGCCAAACCAGGCCAGCCCGTGATTGGCCAGATAAAATGCTGCCATAAGAGTAAGAGTGTTGAGCAGAATGCTGAACATCTTGTGGAAATTCGACTGCTGATAAATTGACCATATTATCGATAGAAGCTGTGCCAGAGCCGCTATAGCCAGCAGAGAATAATTGGATAGAGCCGATGGTGTTCTGATAATGAGAAAACAGGCCAGCGAAATGCCGGTCAAGGTTAGCGCTGCCCATCTTGTCCGCTGCAGGCCAATCTCGACGTCGTCGTCATTTCGGTTCAGGTTCGAAGCAGTCCGATCCATGCCGCCAAGGTTGTAAATTGCAAAAATATAGACGACAACTGCCATAAGAGCAATAGACGGGTCGTTAACCATGATCGGCCAGAGTGAAACAATACAGCAGGTTGCGGCCATCCCGGCCAGTATTTTGCCGGGCTCTGGCTTTCTCAAAATACACCAGGCTGCTAACAGACAGAACAGAGCCGCTAGCCCGCCCAGGATATTCTGCCAGATAACTTCTGAGCCGCCGGCAAAGATAAAAGGAACAGCTGCCAGCATGAGCAGCAGCCCTTCGGCTCCAGATTGCTGAGACGTTTGTTTTCTGCTAAAGAACTTCATAGGTCGTCCTCGATTTGTGTGCTACACAATACTACTAATTGCGTCCAATGTGAAGCAGTCCCGGCATACTTCAGGAATTCTCGTTCTATATTGAAGGATTCGTGTTTTTTGAGAGGTTCCAGCAGGTAGCGCAAGATGGATTCTGCGACTTCGCCTAAAGGCTTGTGCAGAATAACGAAATACTTTGTGAATAGGTTCGCAAGCGTGAAAGTCGAGGTTGATTTTGCGGCGGCTTTGAACTAAGCTGGTGCTTGTTGAACTTGCCGGTATTTACAGTCTGCTGCACTGCAGGCTGCTTTCGGGTATGAAATCATTACGATTGTGGTTAACAGGCATGAACAAAATCATTGAAAAGTACAATCTTTCTGAAAACGTAGCGAAATTCATCATTGAAGCCCCGATGATCGCAAAGTCCCGTAAACCGGGAAACTTTGTCATTCTGCGGGTCGGCGAAAAAGGTGAGCGTATGCCACTGACTATCGTAGATTCTGATATCGAAAAGGGAACCATAACCCTGATTGTGCAGAATGTCGGCGTCAGCTCAGGCAAGCTCTGCAAGCTCGAAGCCGGCGATTTCATCACCGACCTGGTCGGCCCGCTCGGCAAAGCCACGCACATTCACAAGGCTGGCACCATTCTGGCGCTCGGTGGTGGCGTTGGTATCGCTCCTCTTTATCCGATCGTCAAGGCTTTTAAACAGGCTGGCAACCGTGTATTTACCGTGCTGGCTGCGCGCAGCAAAGATCTCATAATTCTCGAAAACGAGATGCGCGAATGGTCGGACGAGGTTGTCGTCATGACCGACGACGGTTCGAGTGGCCGCAAAGGCCTGGTTACCGAAGGCGCCGAAGAATTCATCAAACGCGAAAAAATCGATGAATGCGTGGCTATTGGCCCCGCCATCATGATGAAATTCTGCGCCCTGACGACTAAAAAATACGATATTCCGACACAGGTCAGTCTCAATACCATAATGGTCGATGGAACCGGCATGTGTGGCGCCTGCCGGGTAACGGTCAACGGCGAAACGAAATTCACCTGTATCGATGGCCCCGAGTTCAACGCGCACCAGATCGATTTTGACGAGCTGTTACAACGTCTGCGTGCGTATAAGACAGAAGAAGATCAGGCAAAAAGCAAAAAATAACGGAACCATTCATTATGACAGATAATAAAGACAAGCTTACTCAGGAAAGAAATGTTTCGTGGCGGGTTGAACTTCGCAACAGTGTGCCCGCCAAGGACCGAACCGCAATTCCCCGCGTCAAAATGACTGAAGTCGAGCCGCAGGACCGCATAAAGTCACAGACTTGTGAGGTTAACTGTGGATTAAGCTCTGAACAGGCTGTTATCGAAGCGCGCCGTTGTATGGACTGCGTTAACCCGACCTGCATCGAAGGTTGCCCGGTAAGTATCAACATCCCGAAGTTTGTAAAACAGATCGAGGCGCAGAAGTTTCTCGATGCTGCAGCAACTCTTAAGGAATACAGCGCGTTGCCGGCCGTATGTGGTCGCGTCTGTCCACAGGAAAAACAATGTGAGCTCAGATGCTTTTATCTTGAGAAAATGAAGAAAGAACCGGTTGCCATCGGCTATCTCGAGCGTTTTGCCGCTGATTACGAGCGACAGTCAGGCAAGATTCAAATTCCCAAAGTTGCTGCAGGCAATGGCATCAAAGTGGCGGCCATCGGTTCTGGCCCGTCCTCTCTTTCGTTTGCCGGAGACATGATCAAGCTCGGTTATGAAGTCACTGTTTTCGAAGCGCTGCATGAGATTGGCGGCGTGCTGAAATACGGCATTCCAGAGTTTCGTCTGCCCAATTCGGTAGTCGATGTCGAACTCGAGAATCTCAGGGGCATGGGCGTCAATTTCGAAAAGAACTTCGTCGTTGGCCGCACCGCTTCGTTCGAAGATCTCAAAGAACTCGGCTACAAGGCGTTTTTCGTAGGCAGTGGCGCCGGTCTGCCGAATTTCATGAATATTCCTGGCGAAAATCTCAATGGCGTCATGTCATCGAATGAGTATCTGACCCGGGTTAACCTGATGTATGCCAACCAGAGCGACTCTGACACCCCGGTAATGCTGGGCAAAAGAGTGGCCGTCATCGGGGGCGGCAACACCGCCATGGATGCGGTACGCACTTCAAAGCGGCTTGGCGCTGAGCGTTCGATCATCATTTACCGCCGTTCTCTTGAAGAAATGCCGGCCCGTCTCGAAGAAATCAAGCACGCCCAGGAAGAGGGTATCGAGTTCATGAATCTCGCCAGTCCGATAGAATACAAACCAGATGCCAACGGAAGAGTCGCCAAAGCGAGATTGCAGCGTATGCAGCTGGGCGAGCCCGACGCGTCCGGGCGTCGGCGGCCGGTTCCGATCGATGGTGATATTGTCGAGCTCGATGTCGATCTTGTGATCGTTGCGATCGGGGTTTCACCGAACCCATTGATTCCGGCATGTCTGCCTGGCCTCAAGATGACGCGTTACGGCACTATCGAGGTTAACGAAGAAACCATGCAGTCATCGGTTCCCGAGATATTTGCCGGTGGCGATATCGTCAGGGGTGGCGCGACAGTTATTCTGGCTATGGGTGATGGCCGCCGTGCTGCCGCTTGCATGCATCGTTATCTCCAGGAAAAATACGTAAAATAGACAGGAACAGCACTATGACTAGCCTGAAGACAAAATTTTTCGGTCTTGAACTTGAGAATCCACTGATTGTTGCCAGTTGCAGCCTTACTGCCAGCCCTGAAAAAGTCAGGGAATTTTCTGAAAATGGTGCGGGCGCCATTGTTCTCAAGTCGGTGTTCGAAGAAGAAATCATCAATGAATACAATCGGGTCGCTCAAACTAAGACCTCAGCGCATTTTGATGAGTTTCTCGATTATTTCGATTACAAGATTCGCGATCAGGTTCTCTCGAATTATGGCCGGCTGATCGGTGAAGCGCGCAAAGCGAGTCGGGTGCCGATAGTTGCCAGCATAAACTGCGTTTCATCCGGAGACTGGCTGCAGTTTGCCTCGCAGGTTGAAGACGCTGGCGCTGATGCAATCGAGCTCAATCTTTTCGTCATGCCCTGCGACCCTATGAACACTGCCGAAAGGAACCGCAATTTTTATCTCAATGCCGTGCGCGAAGTTACCGGGCGGGTAAAAGTGCCGGTAACTGTGAAGATAAGCAGCTATTTTTCTGATCTGGCGGCAGTCTGCAACGCCCTTGCCGGCGAAAAAATTAAGGGTCTAACACTGTTTAACCGCTTTGCCAACCCTGATATCGACATCGAAAAAGAATCTCTGATCGAGGCTTCGCCATTGAGCGGCGAAGGCGAATACCTGCTGCCGCTGCGCTGGGTCGGCATTCTAAGCCCGCGCCTCGGTTGCCCGATTGCCGCTTCGACCGGTATTCACAGTGCCGGGCAGGTGATAAAGATGCTGCTGGCCGGCGCGCATGCGGTGCAGATGGCTTCGCTATTTTATAAACAGGGCGCCTCATGCCTGCCGAAGATGCTGCGCGAGATCGAGCAGTGGATGGAGACGCACGACTACGAAAGCATCGGTGACTTCAGAGGCAGGCTGAGTCTTACTCAGTCCGGCAACCCGGCGGTATACGCGCGTGCCCAGTATATGAGCCGTTTCGGTGGTTACTCAGGCAGCGAACATAAATAGTGCGGTATTGCAAAACCACAAAGAAGAAGCTATTACCCTGGATATTATCTGGTGTTGAACGGAACCAGCTGGTTGGGATCGGCAAAATGTGATTCTATATCAGCGAGGCCAGGTTCTGACAGGTCGGTTTTCTGACCTGGCAGTATGCTGAGCATCTGATCTGCCATAACCTTGTTCGTTTCGCCAGAGTTCGTGGTAAATTCAACTATGCCTTCTTTAACCCTCAGTTCAAGAGCTTCTTCTTTGACGGCAATTGAAAATACCGTGCCAAGAACGCAGCAGACTCCCTGCGGGGTTTTGGCTTTAAACCCTTTGCCATTTTTGTCTATTTTGTAGATGGCGGTTCCGCTGTTTTGCAGCACATCCGCTTCAGAGGTGCTTTCGAAGGTAAAAGTTACGTCAGATTTAAAGTTGATAATGCCTTTGTTGAGTAATTTAACTGTGGCGAAAGACTCGTCGCCGGTTTTTAAAATTCCGCTGTTATGGATAGATGCGCCAGTTTTGGCCTCGATAAACTCATTGTCTTTGTGCGGCCGCAGTTTGACATCACCTTGAGCTGAAACAACAGTGGCGATAACCTCTTTCTTGCTGTTATCGCAGCCTGTAAGAGTAATACAAGCAATTAGCAAACAAAGCGTAAAGCCGGCAACGATGGATCTTATCATATTTTACTCCTTGATGACGTGACGGGGCCCTCTTAGTTTATTTTCCATTGAGATTGCTTCGTCGCTTCGCTTCTCGCAATGACAGGCTAAGAGAGGCTTTATCTACAAGAACAAAGCAACGCGGTATACCTAAGGCACAAGCCCGCTTTGAGTTAATCTCAAAGGCGCTGAACATTGCAGATACCTCAATTGCTAATATATTACCGCTTAATTATAAACGTTAAAAAAGCAGTTTTGTCACTGCTGAAAATGATAATAAAAGTAGAGCAGCTCATGTGTTCTTAGACGGCTTGCCTCTTTTCGGATCAGTCTGATTTTTGATCAGCCTGGGCGGTAGTAGCGCATTTCGCCGCTGCAGACACCGCATTTTTCTTCAGAACTGCTGCGTAAAAAAGATTCACCACAGTTTACGCAGGGTGCTGCCGGCAGCATATCGCCTTTGCCGAATTTGTCGAGCCAGACGTTTTCGAGTTTGATTATCTCTTGACGCACTGACATAAATTCTTTAACGACCTGTTCACCAGACTTGCGGCGAGCTTCGCCACCAGCCTTAACTTCGGCTGAACGTGTGCGCATAAAGAAATTGTATAATTCGGGCGTCTTTTCGGCCGAAATCTTGCTGATATCAATGCTGGCTCTTACTCCACGGCCATCAGCACGGTCATATAGTGTCAGCGCATATCGACCAAGCTTTTCGTAGGTTTTCAGATAGCGATTGCCGAGTGTGCATCCGGTCATCACCTGAATAATATCGCACAGGCAGGAAGTTGACTCGCAAATTGCGTTGACTTTGTCTTTTACTTCGCCAAGCCGTTCTTCGCAGGCAGCAACCATTGCGGCTCCGATTGCCAGGCCTGGAGCTTTTTTGTGGTGAAATGCACAAGCTTTTTCGAACCAATCAAGTATTTCTCTATCAGTCATAGTTTTTTTCTCTCGAATTTTTATTTGTGCTCCCTGAAGCCTATCATATTGCCGGGCGAATTTGCACTACCTTATGAATCAAACTTTGAGCCGGCGCGAAGCAAAACTCGAGTTTTTGGCTGATAGAGGCATTGAGAGAGGTTGAGTAGTGAATAGTAGTGCTGTGTCGAGATGAATAGCTGATGAACATAAGGTTCAGTCTATTGTTTAAAACAATAGTATAAATTTGGTTTGCTAAGTAGTGTTAAGTATGGTATAAATTTTTGTAACGACTGTTGTGTGGCATTTGACGTAAGATTACGAATTAGTTTTTTGGGGGTAGAGATGAAGACATCCGTCCAGGGATTCAGGGTTTTATTACTGGTTGTGTTTGGATTGACGGCAATGATAGCGGTCGCGCAGAGCGAGCCGGGCGACAGTCAGGCGTTCAGACTTCCCGACCTCGCGGTAGATGCCGAAAGGGCCACCTATAAAGGACTGTTTGAGCGGCCGCAGGATTCCGTCGGTATCGAAAAAATTGAGCTGAAGGCATATAAAGACCCGGTTGAGCTGTTGCGCTCAATGAACCCTTCGATAACTGGCGGGCACGGTCTGCTTGGCGCGATAATGACTCCTGAACTGCGTGGTTTCGATGGCAAACACACCAAGGTTCTTATTGATGGCTGCTCAATCAATACGCCGTGGAACAGTGCTTCTTCTCTTTCTGGTTTCCCGATACGCCGGTTGCAGAAGGCAACGGTAGTGCCTGGTGGCAGTTCGCTGATTTATGGACCAAACGGGCTGGCCGGTGCGGTCAACCTGACCCTGCCGACTGCGAGAGACCTGGAAGGCCTGACCATGGTGCAGGAAGCCGGCAGCGAAGGCACCCGCCACGAAGAATACATTTACGGTAAGGTGGCGCATCAAAACGAGCACCTGTTTGGAGTTTTCCGTGACAACTATGATGGCAGGCGGTATTACAAAACCTATGGCATCGGTGGCAATAATTCTGACAACCTGATGCTCCTGTATCGTGGCCGGGTTGAGACTGATTCAGGCTGGGTTTTCAAGGCAACGGTGCTTGAAAGTGATGGTAGTATAAGTATTCCCAACTACAAGGAACGCTTCGAGCCTTGGGAAATGTCGCATCATGACTACGTTGTCGAAAAAGATTTTGGTAATGACCGCAGTCTGGTGCTGCGTTACGCGCGTTATCGCGATTATAGCGCCAACCAGCTTTACACAGATTATACTCTGACGGTAGCTTCGGGCACTGTTGATCATGCCGATGATGTGACGCTTCAGATGAAAACGATAGAGGCACTTTACAATTTTAAGCTTGGCAAAAGCCACAGCCTCACTGTTGGCGCACAGCAGCAGGAAGTAAAGGATACCGGACACGACATGAAACCCGGCATTGAGAACAACTGGCTCGATACAAAAGGCTATTTTATCAGCGACTCGATTGCTGCCGGTGACAAGCTTGATCTTCAGCTGATTGCCCGCTCTGACGAATCGTTTGAATCTGATTCAGAAACATCCTGGTCGGTTGCCGCCAATTATGCGCTTAGCAGCCGACTCGATATCGGTGCCGGTGTCAGCCGCACGGTGCGGTTCCCCAACGTACAGGAGCTTTATCGCGGCAGCCGTGTTTTCGGTAATGAAAACCTTGAACCTGAAAAAGCTGACAATCGTGAATTCAGGCTGGGTTACCGGGTCAGCGACGACTGGAACCTCTCACTCACCAGATTTGATTCTGACATCGAAAACAAGATAGCGCAGATCACCTCGGTGGCAGGCGGAGTTATCGCCGGTGTCGGCACCCTGAAGGCCAACGAAGCCTATTATATCAACATTGACGAAGCTACGCAGGCCGGCTGGGAAGTCAGTATAGACGGCAGTATAAACCGTGACTTTGACGCCTGGTTCAACTACACCCGCATTGACAGTGCCGAAGACGAAACCCGCAATCTGCGCCTTGTTGCCAAGCCAGAATACAAGTTCACCGGCGGCACTATGTATCATCAGGGCAAACTCTCTGCCATGCTCAGCTGCGAACATCAGGGCGCAACCAAAGCAACTCAGACTATAGATTCCGCTGGCAAAGCGACAAATTACGACCGCGTCGATTCCTCGACCACTTTCAATCTTGGGCTCAGACACAGTTTTACTGACAGGTTCTCGATGTACATCGATGTCGATAATATTGCCGACAAGGACGACATCGTGCTGGTACAGTCTTCTGACATAAAGAACAAGGCTGGTTTGCTGACCGACCCGATCTATTACCGCAGTGGCCGTAAATTCACCTTCGGCGCCGAAATGAAGTTCTGAGCCAAAAGCTTCGGCCATCAGACGGGATGCTTTTTCTCCAGCGATTCGTGCAGGGGTTCAACAGGTTGAACCCCTGCGCCAATTCTCATTGATAATTGCTTTCGAATTGAGAAAAATGCAGGCATACGCCAGAAAAATGATGTAATATATTGTAATTCGCGTTGATGGCAAAATACACAATAGTGAGAACATGCAATGAATGCTGAAAATAAGGATAAGAAAGACAAGAAAGACAAGAAAGACAATAGCGTCTGTCTCGATGCCGGGTGTGACGCTGATAAGCCTGAAAAATCAGACATGCCAGAAAAGTCAGAAAAGACTGAAAAGTCAGGCAAATCGGAAAATACTGAGAAGTCTGCCGCGTCAGAAGGTGCAGAAAAGCATCTGAAATCGAAAGACGACTTCAACCTGCGCCCTGAGCCAAGCGGTTTTGAGCTTGGTGCCAAAAAAATACTCTGGATCGTTTTTGTCATCTGTTTTGGCATTTTTCTGTTTTTTACCAGTGATAAGGGCGAGCCGGTTATGCGCAAGGATACTATTTCGTTTGTGAAAGGGCTGGCCAACTGGCTGATTTTGTCATCACACTCGGGCTCTACTGCGCTGCTAGACTTTCTTTCGACGCATCTTATCTCGGCGATGGTACCGGCATTTTTTCTTGCCGCCGCGATTTCGACGTTCTTTTCTAAAGAAACCATCATCATGGCGATCGGCAAAAAGTCGAACCCGCTGACCAGTTATCCGCTGGCCGCCTTTGCCGGCGCGATTCTGACCGTCTGTTCGTGCGGCGTGTTGCCGATTTTCATGAGCCTGCTGCAAAGCGGCGCCGGCATTGGCCCGGCTATCACCTTTCTCTACGCTTCACCGGCGATTAACCTGATTTCGATTATCTACACCTGGAAAATCATTCCTACGATGCTTTGGCCGCGCATTATCGCGGTTGCCATCTGCGCTATCGCTATTGGTTGGCTGATGTCGAAGATTTTTGCCAACATGCCTGATGAATTTGAGAGCGAAGAGTTCAAGATCAAGCCGTCAAAGCGCAAAGCCTGGCAGGAAGGTGTTTTCTTTCTGCTTCTTGTGGCGATCATGTTGACTTCAACCAATCTGTTCTCGGGTATCACCGATCATCTGGTGCCGGCTGCGTGGTTTGCCACGCGCGGCGAGGATGTGGCAATCAAGACCGCACAGTTGGCGGGAAAACTGCTGGCGATACTGATCGAGATCATTCTTGTCGTGGTTGCGTTGCGCATGTGGTTCACCTGGGACGACACGCGCAAATGGCTCAAACGCACCTATCGTCAGGCACGCAGTATCATGCCAATGGTCATACTGGGTATTTTCTTCTCGGGCTTTCTTGGCGGCACTTCGGCACTGGTTTCTTCTTTTTCGGCATTTTCCGACAACAGCGTATTCAGCAACCTTGCTGCTTCAATGATAGGTGCCATGCTTTACTTTGGCTCGATTGTCGGCGTAAACGTGGTAGACCTGTTCATGCGCTGGGGTATGCATCACGGGCCAGCGATGGCGCTGCTGTTGGCCGGGCCTTCTATCAGCCTGCCGAGCGTTCTGGCATTGATGCCGATCATGGGTAAATATCGAACAGCTGTCTTTCTGGGGCTGGTTGTTATTTTTACGACGATTGTCGGCCTGCTTTTTGGCGCATTCGGAACGGCAGGCTAAGAACTGAGGTTCGAGCATGAAGGAACACTATCAACTGCCGGTGTATAAGTATCTTACGCAGACGCTACTGCGTCACACTGATGTGCAGGCCGAACAGACTGATGCCGTGGATCTTGGCGGCGGTGATGGTGTGTGGGTATATTATCTGCTCGAGCAGGGTTTTAAAAGCGCAGCTCTCGTCGACAATGACTCCGATAAAATTCAAACAGCAGCTGAAAAGCTGACGGAATATTTCGCGCCTGAACGATTTCAGGCGATCAATGCCGATGTTACTGCTATTCCGGTGGCCAATGGCGCTTTTAACCTCGCCGTCAGTCGCAGTTCAATGCATTTCTGGCCAGACCTGCCGGCTGCCTGGCTCGAACTTGCCAGGGTAATACGCCCGGGTGGTTATGTATTTGCCGGTCGCGGTTTCGGCCCGGACCTGCCTGAAGACATCAGAGCAAGCGTAAAAGCCGCCAAATATCAGAAATTGTATGGCGACAGCAACGAAAAGCACCAGGAACCGCCATCGATGCCAGCCAAAGAGCTAAGCAAAATAGCTGCCGAAGCTGGTTTCAAAACTATTGCGGTCCTTCCCGATCACAAGGCTTACTGGTTTCTGGCCCAGAAGAACCGCTAACTTTACCACGACGCAGGCGGCGGAGAAGCATGTCGCCGGCTTTTTTCGCTTCTTCGATTTTGAGCAGCGTTGATACTGTTGCTATGGTCAGCGATCCGGCGATGAGCGCCAGCGTCAGGGTGATGATAGAATTCAGCAGGCTGTTGATAGCGACAGAGCCAGAGATGGCAGCTATCATCGGTGCCAGCCGGATAAAACTCTGCCACATGACAAGTCCGGAAAGCGAAGTTGCCGCGAGGATTTTGAGCATGGCCGCAGTCATGCCGAAACGGTTGAAGCTGCCGAGGCGGTGCTGTAGTTTGTAGAAGAGGATGCCGGCATTGACCATGGCGCCGATGCTGGTGCCCAGTGCCAGGCCCCAGTAGCCGAGAGGTTTGATGAGAGCCAGATTCAGTACAATGTTGACGGTAACTGCGCTGATACTTGCAATTACTGGTATTTTTGTTTCGTCCAGCGTATAGAATGCCGGCCCCATTACCTTGATAAGCGAAAAGAACAGCAGGCCGCACGCGTAAGCTCGGAGCGCTATTGCCGTTGCCATTGTGTCTTCAGGGGTGAAGCGGCCATGCTGAAAAAGAATGCGCACGGCGGGTTCGGCCAGGGCCAGAATGGCGAAGCAGGCGAAGAGGTTGATGAAAGAAGAGAGTCTGATCGAAGAGGCCAGCGTCTGCGACATGGCATCGCGGTCATTGCTGGCAGCCTGCCGCGAGATTACCGGCAGAGTGGCCTGGGCGACGGCGACGCCGAAAAGGCCGAGTGGTAGCTGCATGACGCGAAATGCGTAACTCAGGTAGCTTACCGCGCCATCGCCTTGTGAGGTGGCAAGTATGGTGCTGATAGCTATGTTTACCTGGGTTGCGGCGAGACCTATAGTACCGGGAATGATCAACTTGATGATACGCTGAATGCCGGGGTCCTGAAAATTGAGAACCCAGCGAAACCGGTAGCCATGGCGAAACAACGCTGGCAATTGCACGGCAAACTGAATAAGGCCGCCGAGCATGGCGCCGATCGCCATGCCGGTAATTGCCGGGTAATCGTAACTTCTGGCAATCGGACAGATTAACCAGCCGGAGAGAATCATGCTGAGATTGAGAAATACCGGGGCAATGGCTGGTATGAAGAACTCTCCGAGTGAGTTGAGCATACCCATGGAGATGGCTGCCCATGAGATCGCGAGCAGAAAAGGAAACATGATTCGGGTCATGCTCACGGTGGCTTCAAATTTTTCGGGGTTACTGGTAAATTCGGGTGCAAGCGTGCTGACAATAAGGGGACTGAAGGCTATGCCAAGTATGGTCAGAATGCCGACGACGATAAAGATGGCGCAGAAGGTAAGATTGGTCAGTCGAAAAGCTTTTTGACGACCTTCCTTTGCGAGAATGCTGTTGAATGTTGGTATGAATGCTGCGCTCATGGCACCTTCGGCAAAAAGATCGCGCAGCAGGTTGGGAATTCTGAAAGCGACGTTAAAGGCATCTGTCCAGATGCCGGCGCCAAAGAGGTAAGCAAAGGTCTGTTCGCGCACCAGGCCGGCGATGCGACTGAAAAAAGTGGCAACGCCCATTACCGCCGCTGATCTGGCGATAGAGTGTGGCTTGTTGTTGTCGATAGTGTCGGCCAAGGTGCTTAGTTCACCGGGTTAATGACGAGTATTTCGTCGCTGCTGTCAATAACGTGACCTACCGGGTTGATTTTGAGCTCTGCTTTTTTCGGTTTGATACCAACCATGGTAAAGCCAAGTTCGCGATAAATGATGGCGATGGCGTCTTTGCAGGTCAGGCCGATTACTTCCTGGGGCGGTTCGATGAAGGTCAGTGTGTGACCGGACTCGCGCGAAAGCAGGTCTTTAAAGAAGGCAAGCAGTCCTTCGTGCATTGAGATGCGTGCCAGCAGTTTGCCTGAAACTTCACCCTGAATGACGACATCTTCGACGCCGCCCATCTTGAGATGTGTGGCATACTCTTCGTTATAGATTTCGGCGGAAGTGTGGATTTTCGGGTTGAGTTTTTCGATGGTCAGTGCTGCGAGAATGGTGCGGGCGTCGATGTCTCGAGTAGTGCGGTTCTCACCATGCTCTGAAAGAATTACCGCAGCGACGGCCCGTTCGACGCCGGCGCGTTTGAGTGTTTCCATGCGGGTAAAATCTTCGTTGAGCACGCTGATGCGATCGGTCTGAATGCCACGCGCTTTAAGCGCATCAAGGCTGGCCTTTTCCGAAACCAGCAGAATTTCAGAATCTTTAAATGCCGGATCGAGCAGAAATTCATTGGCAAGAATCGCCGCTTTGGCGCTGAACCCGCAGATCAGAATGTGTTTGTTGAGTTCGTCAGGGTTAGCTGGTTTATGCATGGTGCTCTCCTTGAGTTTGTCGATCATGATTGCCGAAATAGTACCGGTAACCATTGCAAAGACACCCATTTCGAAAATGAGAATGATCAGAAAAACGACTTTGCCGCCGATGCTTTTGGGGTAATCGGCATATTCACCGGCCATCATCGAAAACAGGGCTTTCCAGAAGGCATCGATGGGTGAGGTTATTTCTTCGGAGATGCCGATTTCGAACTGAGCCAGGCCGACAGCACCAAAGACTATGGCAAAAACGGCAAAGCTTGAAATTATGCCGAATTCCACCAGTCTGCTTTCGAATATTCGGCCGATGAAAGTGAAACGGCGCTGAAATGTCGAGCCGATCGAAAAGACCCTGAACAGTCTGAGAATTCGCAAAATTCGACCGATACGAAAGATGCGGAAAACCGGCATTACAGCGAGCAGGTCGATCCAGAAATTTTTGAGAAAGGTTGCGGTTGAAACGCTTATCAACCAACGCAAACTGAGTTCGACTATGAAAATAAGGGTCAGGCAGTCATTGATTGATTGCAGGGTTGTCATCTGCTCGGGTGGCAGTGTGAAGAACACTTCGACAATGATGAGAACCACCGAGAGAACGATGAGAAGCATAAGGCTGATGCCAAAGAATGCTGATTCGATGAAACTGCGCAGCCATGGGAAAGACTTCGTGGCTGGTTCGATTTCGTATTTGAATTTGACTCTTTTGTGCATGGTGAGGCAATTCTAGTTGATCAGCCGGTTAAAAGCAAGCCATGCCGATACCGATTACGATAGATTGGGCGTACCCTTAAATCCATAGACAAATAAAAAGCTGCAAGGGTATAATCTGGTTATGATGCGAAAGTTGTCGTTAAAAAAAGGCAATGTAACTGTTATTCTTCTCGGGTTGATCAGTGTTATGCTGATCATGGTCATGGGACTGTCGAGAAGAATGAGCAGTCACTCACAGTTGCTCACTCTTAGCGATTATACCCAGATCAGCCGCTATTTTCTCGAGTCCTATGCTGGTGATGTGCTGCAGCAGATAAATCTCGATGTAAATAAACCTGGTTCTGCCCTGTATGAAGCGTTTCGCGAACCACCGTCAAACCGGGAACTGAGCACCGATTTTTACGAGAAGTCCGGCATGCTCAGCGAAATGGAAGAAGAGCTGGGTATTGAGATCGTGTCACCGCTGACCATAACTTTTTCCGGTTCCGAAGAAATTGGGTATCCGCCTGGTTTTCAATGTCCGCCGCACCTGAAGGGAACCGAAAAGCGTGGTCTGCTCGAAATCGTATGTCGCGCCAGGTTTTATGGTCGGGTGTATACTCTGCGGGTACAGTACCCATTTACTGTGGTCATGCGGATGACGCCGGTGCTCAAGGATTTTGTTCTCTTTGCTGATAGAATTGCCCGCGAGCAGGGTGATGACAAGATCGGCCCTAACGACAATCTAAACATAATGCTGACACGTGACGGCAAGCACCCGGATATTTTTGAAAGCGGAATTGTCAACCATAACAGTCTGCAGCCGGGTAACCGGTATCGCCCGATGGTCATGCTGCCGCCGCTAGATCCGATAGAGTATGCTTCGTCAGCCGTTTCTGGCAAGATATTTCTCGGCCCGGCCGATGAATCGATATTTTTGAATCTGGCCGGTGACACACGTGAGGAAGAAGTTGATACGGTCGGTCAGGCCGGTAGCGGTTTGATACGCGCCAGTTCTGGCGAGATGTTTCTGGTAACTCCCGACATTTTCAAGGTTTTTGATTCAGCTTCGAAGTATCAGCATATGACGGTATTTCAGAAGCCTGATGGCTCGCCGGTTAGAATGATGGGCATGGAAGTGCCGATCAAATATAATCAGCTCGCCAAAATGGGTATTCTTGGCTTTTCGCAGGAAATAGTACCGCAGTATTCAGAGAGCATTTTTTCGGGGGCCGCCTATACAGTTGAAAATTTTCTCAACACCGGCAGCAGTGCCAGCGAATTCTGGCGCAAGCTCAAAGACGGCGGCTCCGGTTATGGTGAGGGTTTTATGGCTCTTTCCAGCGGTCTCAAGCTTATGGGAATCAAGCCCGACGATATCAATTTCGGCCACGTTAATCGCGAGATTTTTGGCAACGTGCTCAGCCGGTTTTTTGTGTTAACCTTCTGGTGGCCGCCTTCTGGCGGCGGTGTGCCGCTGGAGTATGACGAAAACCGCAGTCCGAATGATTTTCCAACGACAACGGTCAGTCTGTATACCTATAAGTTCGAGCCTCTATACTCTAATCTGAAGTTTCAGGATTTCATGTCGCGCATGGTTTCCGGCAAGAACTGGAACCCGGGCGTGAGTGGTGTCGCTAATCCGCCAGAAGGCTTCATGCCCTACAACTATGGCCCGGATAAGGCAAATCCAGATAAGATGAAAAAGCAGATTCTGTCGAATTTCGATTTTTCTGCTGCCGATGGTTTTACGGCCGGCGAAAGACTTGACCGCATGATGAGTAACTGGTTCAGGGTTACCAGTGACAACTCGCCTCAGTTGAACGGTATCGATGTCAGAATTGGTCGTGCCTTTGCCAGCGGCGAGGAGTTTCTTGAGGCGGCCGGCTACGAGACCGGCAAGTTTATGGTAAACGGTGTTGTCTATGTTGCCGGGCCGTTAGAAGTGCCTGAACTCGACATGGAAAATGAGAATATCGGCGGTGGTGTGATTCTGGTTGACGGACCTATAGAGCTTCACAACATAACCCGCGGTTATAAGCTTGACACTAACGACTTCAAGCTTGGCGCTTATGGCGCCATGCTGTTTCGCGGCCCGGCTTTCGACCATTATCAGAAATGGAAAACCGAGATAACCCAGGAAAATTTTCTTACCTTTGTCAGTTTGCGTGGTGATGCGATAACAATCTCGGGTGAAGCCCTGCTCGGCGTTCATCTGGTAAATCTCAATCCGTTGCAGTCCTCGCCTTACGATCAGATCGTATGGGCGCGTTCAGTGCGCAAAGAAATCGTTTTCTGCGGTGGTATTGCCTGCAATTTTCTCAATCTGCCCAAGCGCCTGCTTGAATTTGGCACTATTGACAACTCATGTGACCATCTGCGCGCGCCTTTTTTTATTTATCACTCGGCAATGGCCTCGTCAGAGCCGGCTTATGCCGTTCAGCTGATGGAAAATATGCGTGGCTACATGCTAACCGCTGAGAGGGCGCCAGGTGAAGATGATTAGACATTCAGAGAGACGGCGAGGGTTGTCGATGATCGAACTGCTGGTTGGTGTGACCATTTTTGCCCTGGCAATGATGCCGCTGATGTGGCTGGGGTCTTCGCAGACACGCGGAGCCTATTCGATCGGCAAGCATATGATTGCTTCCCAAATCGCTGCCAGCTTTATCGATAATCTGCTCAAGCTGCCATACAAGGAATGTCTCGACAAAGTTAAGGTGCTGCGCGCGCAGGGCCGCACCGGCGTTCTCCAGAACGAGGATCTGCAGGCGACTTTGCAGGTGGTTAACGATCAGGGCATACAGAACGACATGGAGACTTCCTTTCGCTTTTTTCAGTATGAGTTTAGTTACGATGAAAACGAAGAAGACCGCATACTGCGGCTGAATGTGGAAATTTTTTATCATGTTGTTGAAGGTGATGACAGGTCTCTGGCTTCGGTCAGATTGTTTGTTTTGAAATTTGGAGATCGCAATGGCTGAATGTTCGGTAAAACGTCGTTGTCGAGCGGTGACCATGGTTGAAATAGTTATTGTTGCCGCTATTTCCAGCATGGTGCTGACCAGTGCGATGCTGATAATGAATCGAACTACCAGACACTTCAAAAAAGGCACCGACATGCTTAACATTCAGCGTCTCATGGACAGCATTGTCGAGCGTATCAGGACCGACGTCAGATCGCTGAAACATACTGTGCCTGAAGAATGCAAAGACGACAAGTTTACCTTTTATGCGATTCGAGATGGTGAAGCCAAAAAAATAGAGTATACTTACGACGCATCTACGCAGACACTTTTTCGCCGTGACGAGAACGGGCAATCGAACTTTCATGGATCGCGACAGGTCAAGTCGTTTCTGTTCAAACCGAAAGTCAATGATGCCGGGAAATTTGAGTTTCTTAACGTAGCGATGCAGTTGATTTCTGATGAAAAAGGCACCGGTGGCGCTTCGACGCTTTCGATAGCCAGTCAGTTCTATTCGACCTGTGTTGAATCGGAGCTTAACATAAGTAATTTACGCAAAGAAAAGGCCAAAAAATAGCTTTGGAGGTTATCACATGAACAAATCAAGGTTAATCGCGCTTTGTCTGCTTTTCGGCAGTTGTGTCTGCCTGTTGCAGGCCTCTGACGAGATCATCAAGAAGGGTCGTGCCCTGCAGAACGCCAAAAAATACGATGAGGCGCAGGAACTATATCTGAAAGCGCTCAAGCCTGATGCATCAGAAGACCTCTATATCGAAGCGGGCTCATTTCTGGGAAAAGTGCAACGCTATGATGTGGCCGAAAGTGTGCTTGAAAAAGGGCTGGCAGCATATCCTGCCAGCACTTCGCTGATGAACCTGCATGGCCTGATCAAGCATCGCAAAGGCGATAACGAGGCTGCCAAGAAGATCTTTGAAGCTGTGCTGGTGAAAGACGCCGAAAACAGTTTTGCAAAAAAATGGCTGGAAACGGTTAAGTCAGGCAAGGCTGTCACCGGCAGCGAAACGCAGAGCGGCGATGATTCAGACTCTACCAGTAGCTACAGCCCGTCTCCATCGGGAGTCTATCAGGCTTCGACCAGTATGGGCAAAGATGAGCAGCTGAAGCTGGCGATCGAATTGTACAAGGAAATGATGGAACTGGAAAAGTGGGAACTCGATCGCTTTGTTGAGTTGCACAAGCAGGTTATCGAACGCTGCCCGCAGACCGATCAGGCCGAAGAATCTTGCTGGCGCCTTTCCAACCTATATATGCTCGGCGAGGATCCGCCTGATTACGACAATGTTATCGCGGTACTCGAACATCTGCTCAAGCAGTATCCTGCGACCGAGCTGCTGCCTGATGCCAAGAACCGTCTGCTGATCGCTTACCAGAAGACCGGTCGCATGAATGAAGTCGTCACCCTTTATGAAGAGCTGTTCAAACTGGATCCTGCGCCACAAGACAACCAGGTTTTCATGGCGCGCGCGCTTGAATTTGGCAACGCTTTGACTGCTGTCGGGCGTGGTGCTGAGGCGGCGCTGTGGTATCAGAAAGTGATCGAGCTCGACAACAATCGCAACAGTCTGGAAGCAAGAGCAGCCAATGCTCGCCTTAATGGGCAATAAGCCGGCAAGCCCTTGCGGGTTAAGTAAAAATTATTAGAATTAACAGCAGAATTGGTTGCCCGGCGTATTCAAATAATTATTGCGGGCACCGGGGTGAAGCAATTGGAGAACGAGAACCATCTGTTGTTGATAATTATTCTGCTGCTGGCAGTGGCTGCTTTTGTGGTCGGTGACAGCAACAACAGAAGCTCAGAAAAATCGGGCGGAACTGTCGAAGCGAATGGCGCCAGTCAGTCGATAATTCTTGGTCACTGAAAGCCTTGCATATTTTCCGGCAAAGAAGCGGCGTAAACCGAAAGTGCCTGACGCAGGTCAGAAAATGATTCTGGCAACATGCTCGTAAGTTTGCGTATGACTACGGCATTGTAGGGTCTTGCCAGCACCAGCTCAGACATCAGGTCGAGAACGGTTTCGCTTTCGTTTTCGAGTACCTTGAGCTGAATCATGGCATTGTAGAGGTTCATTGAGGGTTCGCTGAGATGGTGCAGCTTCTGCATCATCAGTTCGGCGCCACTGCCGCGTATCGAGCGGCACAGCAGCAGGCAGCCGGCCAGAAGTTCGTTATAGAGTTCCTTGGCTGCATCGCCGTAATCGGTGGCTCTGTCGAGATTTCCCAGTTTGACCGTGATGCGGTAAGCGTCGAGAATATCGGCGAGTATACCTGGGTGCTCAACCAGACAACCGGCCAGCATTCCAGATGCGCGCTGCAGTTCACCGTCCAAGGCCAGAAGTGCTGCCAGCATGCGGCGAATCGGGTAGGAAGAAGGGTGGCGTCGCGATTTTTCTTCGAGAATCCAGATCAGTTTCTTGCGATTTCCCCGGGCAATTGCCATTTCGCTGAAAACCTGTGCTATTTCAGGTGTGTTAAGCAGCATTGGACCATATGATCCCGATTTGTGCAGCATGGCCCCGCGCCTGGCGACTGCTAATGGCAGCGGATGATCGGGGGCGAGCAGCGGCGGTTGAATGCGCAGTAGTTGGCCGAGGGAATAGCAGCCGGCCAGCACCGACAAGGGTTCGGGCACCAGCAGCATGCGGTTGAGGGTAGCCACTATGTCGAGCTGACCGAGAAGAAAAAGATTTCTGGCGGCCGCGCCCCTTACCCTCGGGACATTGTCTTTGAGCGCACTGGTAAAATACGAAACCGCTTCGCCACCGCATATAAGCATGGCTGACAGCATATTGGCTCTGACTCTTGAGTCTGTGTGATCGTGGAATCTTGAATAAACAAGTAGCCGACTGCAGCCGAGGCGCCCAAGTGAGCTCAACAGCGAGGCGATAACATGCGGGTGATGTTCCTTTTCCAGCGTGCGTAGCACGAGGTCTTCGGCGTTGCGACCAAGCAGGCCGCAGAGTATTGCACTCTGGCTGCGTTTGAAGGCATCGGTAGATTTCATCAAGCGCCCGAGCCAGGGCAGCAGAAGATCATGAACTCGCAGGTTGCCGCGGGCAGCTGGCAGTAACTTGCGTACACTCAAAATCAGCTGTCTGATGACATCGCCATTTTTTTCGCGATCGAAGCAGTCTGCCAGAATTGGCAGGGCGGTCTCGGGTGAAATATTGCCAAGAGCGGCAGCAGCAAAGGCACGCTGTGGTTTCGCTTCGGCGGCGAGGTAGCTCTCAAGTAGACGCAGGGCTTTCATCGAACCGGCCTGCCAGGCATACTGGGCGGCGAGACAGGCAGTGCCGGGATCGCTGCTTTTGATCGCCCTGCGGTAAAGGCTGGCCTTTTCTTCTATTGGGACAGCGAAGTTTTCGGCTGCCTGCAGGGCCGCCTGCGCCAGTATGCTGTCATCCGAGGCAGCGTAGTTGACAATTACCGGCCAGACTTCTTCGCGGCCGGTGCTGGCGGCGAGCGGCAACAACGCGGCTTTTCGTTGCGGGTCGGCAGTTTCCTTGAGCATTGAGAGGATCAGCAGGTATACCTTGCTGCCACCACAGGCGAGCAGGGCACGGGCAGCTTCGATGGCTATGCGTTTTTCGGGTGAGCGCGCGAGCAGCAGGGTCTGGTCGGTCAGTTCCGGTACCGGATTGAGCTGCAGCGAGAGCAGAACTGGCAGGAGTCTTGATGAGTCCTGTGAGCCGATTTCGCGTCTGAGCAGGTCAACACGCTCATGACTGCCAGGCAGCGAGGCGAGAAGTACGGCAAAGCCTTCTGGCAGCTGAAAAGTCTGCGCCGACTGAACAAGTGCCAACCCAGGTGTCTGCCCACTGTTGAGGCTTTCAAAATTCAACGGGGTGGCAAGCGATTCGAGAACCTTTTCGACGAGTCCGAAGCTGAGATGTTCGGGGGCGAAAGCCAGGGCCTTGAGAGCTGCTACCCGCAGCTGAGCCGGCCCAGTACAGGCGCGTCGCGACAACAGATCGATCGATTCACCAAACAACTCTTTCCAGGTATCTCTGATCATTATTGTTGGCGGAAACAGCTTTTTAAGACCGAGAAACGACATCAACGACAGGGTGGTATCATCACTGTCGATAAAATCCTCAAAAATTTCACGATCGACCGGTTGCGGTTCACGCACCATGGCGGCGAGCGCCGATCTTCTGATCCAGCCGTCGGTGGCTCGAACAGCATCGCGCGGGTATTTTATCAGGCGATCAGATGACATCTGCTGATTTTATTCCGGAAGTTTCAATTTCTCAAGTTCATCAATACGTGCTGGCAAGTCGCCGGTATCCCATGGTAAAACCGGCCAGATTCGGATTGAAAAGCTTTTGAGCATTTCAATAGCAGCTTTCCTGGTGTTTTCGGGTGAGCTGGTCAGTAGAATTCCCTGCAGATCTGCTTTCTTGTGGTCAAGTTTGGGAATGTTGCGCAGATAGTCGCGCAAAACCTTGCGCAGAATACTGGAATTTCTGTGTTCTGCCCTTGTTTTAAGCTGGTTTAGAATTGTCGGATACAGCCCCTCGTTTTTTATAAGCTTCATCGGGTGTTTGAGAGCAATGTGCATGACGTTGCGGGCAAGAATGAAATCACGCTGCTCACTTGTGGTGGCTGCTTTCATAAGTCCGGCGGTTACTATTAAAGTGCCGCCGGGCAGTGGTATTTCGTCGGGAATGTCACTTTCGATAACCAGCACGCTGTAAGCCAGTCCGGCACGACTGCTGTTTTCGGCTAGTTTCCGCATGCGCAGTGACATGTCGGTGTCTGAAGCAATACTAAGATATTCGGGAAACTCGCTGAGAAACTGGTCGCGCATGAGATCGCCAATCGCTATTTCAGCGCGGGTTTCGTCGAGGAGCTGCGAGAAGTAGCGCATGACCGGGTTTACTGCCAGAACTGGTTGCAGGCTTAGGCCTATCATAAACAACGAAAAAACAAGGTATCTGAACATGCTAATTTTCTGCTTTCTGCGGCTCTGCCAGACGTTCGGCAATGCGCTGCCTGAGAATTTTCAGTCGTTCGAGCTGAATATCGAGCTGTCGGTTCAATTCTTCACATCTGCGGATCTGGTCGGGATCTACCGGCATGGCAGTGTTCAGCTGCATTTTTGAATAGGTAAAACGATCTACTGCAGCAGTGAGAACCCCTTCTATTTTGGCGAGGCCCTGGCGCAGATCGTTTTCGTCATCTGGACTGGTGGGATGTGCCTCGGTCATTTCCATAACCGAACCGCCAAGGCGGTTTAGCAGTTCTTCGACATCTTTCATGGCGTTGCTGGCGTCTTCGATGCTGGCCATTTCCTGGGGTTCCATCTGGCCTGAGCTGACACGAGAGTTCGCCATGGTTACGCGGTTATAGGTTTCGGCGCGATAGCGGGTATCCTCGCCTTTGTGTTCCTTGAAGCCGAGTTCGGGATGTATTGGCATCAGAACGCCGCCGCTGTCAACCGCAGGCGCGTTGTCAGTCAGCGAAGTGGTTACGACCGGTTCAGCCGCCGTGAAAATAGCCTGCCGGGAACGGTCTTCCTGCCTTAGAACGCCTTTTTCAAGCAGTATGCTTATAGACCGGAACAGGGTCTCGCGGTCAAGCAGATAGTTTGGATCGAAGCGCCCTCGCGCGCGCGGCAGAAAAGCGCCGCCAACGGTTTCCAAAGGCTTCTTGAAAACAGAGTCGTTGCCAATGTCAGCGAAGGCACGTGGTATTCTGGCTACTGTTCCCAGCTGGATACTGAGACGATACATGGCTTCGGCGGCCATTCCGCGCGATATCGGCCAGTCGAGATTATATTGACCATCATCAAACTGGTCGATGAGGCCGCTTTCAACAGCCTCCATCTCGGTAATGTGTCGGTTAAACACACGCTCATAAACTGCCAGAACGAAATTATACCGGCTGATTTTGTTCTCCTGAGCGCTCAGGGCTGTTGCCGACAAAGTGATGAATATGGCTAAACATAAGCTTAACGATTGCCGATAGCTGAGCTGCCACCTTTTAAGAATGACAGGAGACCTGAATATGTCAGAAACGCGTTCAATAAATTCTTCCATTGCCCCTCCGGAAGACGAAAAAGTTGTTATGGCTCAGATTCAGAAATATTCTGAACTTACTGAGCGCAGTCTTGACATGATCGAGAAACTTCTTCAACAGGGATACGCCATGAACTCACCAGAGGTCAAGCGACTTCAGAACAAACTTCACGATCTCGAAGTCAAAAGTAACTTCTGGCGAACCCGGATGATGAAATACCTGTGAACCATCGATCAATCTGATGTTCCATTCAGCTTCGGCAGCTATTGCCGTTGCAAGCACCCAGCGCTGACTGTTAACCGCCATTTTGCCGGTTTCCTGCAGCACCAGAGGGTGTGCTTTGAGCCAGTCAGGCAGAGAACGATGCAACTCGCCCGCGAGTGTGCCGTTTCCTGCCTTAACTGCTTCATGATACTCTGATATTTTGTTGACGCCACCGGCCGGCATGGCGGTCAGCAGCAACATAACAAAGCCGGAAGCCAGCATAAAGAAGCGCAGGCGTGATGCGTGGCGTCTAAGGTCGATGATTTTCTGCCGCGCGTCATCGCGCACCCGCTTTATTCTATCCTGAATCTGCGGATGTGTCAGCAACCAGTCTGGAATAATTGACGGTGGCGGCAGAATTATGCTGTTGAGGGTTTCGAGAGTAGATGCGAAAATTTCCGGGCTGGTTATCTCGCTGGCAAAGGCGTCAGCCTGAAATTCGCAGTGGCGCGCAAGAGCGGTAAAAGTGACCGAGAATACGGCAATGAACAGCAGCAGTTCTATGGCCGTATACAGGGTTGAATCCGGGTAATACTGCGGATAATAGAGAAGCAATGACAGCTTGCCGGCAATTGAGATGAGAATGAGATTGAGAGAGTAAAACATGTAGCTGGTTACATGCCCGAGACGCAGGTGGGCCAGTTCGTGTGCGACAACGCCTTCTATCTGTTGTGGCGAGAACATGCCAAGCAGATAACGCGTGATGTAGACATAGCGATAACGCGGCAACAGGCCTGCAACGGCAGCGTTTGGCACCGGTTCGTTAAATGTGTTCCAGATTTTGACTCCGGCTACTTTTGATTCGGCCTTCTCAGACAGGCGTTTAAGCATGTTTTCGAGTTCAGGGTCATCGTTATCTTCCGCTTTCCAGGCCCAGTTGAACAGCTTTGGCGCCATCAGATAAAGAATAATGAAAAAAAGCGGCGCGGCTGCCATCAGCTTGATTTCTGTCAAAGGCTTAACGCCGCCGCTGCTGATGTCTTCTATCAGCATCCACAGCATTATTGGTGGAAAAAAGAGAATGGGCACGGTCATGCGGGCTCTGAAAAAGTCGGCGGCGGTCTGCTTTAAGTCGAGAATAGGCTTGAACAGACGATAAAACTCGAAAAAAACCGGCTTCGCCAGCGCGATATAAAGTGCCAGCGAAAGCATCATTGGCAGTGTCTGTGGCAGGTTGCTGGCCAGTGCCGGCAGGCTAAGACCGGCCGGGTCAGCCGCAGCCTGCAACAGCAGTATCCAGCCGACCAGTGACCATTGAAAAATTTCCTGTGTCTTCAAGAACGAGGGTATTCGGCCGGCAGCGACTTCAGCGTCGATGTGATCTGGTAACCAGTGCACCAGAATGAGCAGTGTCAGGTAGCCCCAGATCACCATAAAGCTTACCGGCGCCATGCTCAGGCTGCCGGCAAAGGTTACGGTACCGTAGGCAAGCACCAGCAGGTGCAGAAACATTGAGATCATTGCTGCCTCAGTTCTTTGATATGGCTGAAAATCGTCAGGTCTTGCGTTCTTTCTTTTTGGCAGCCGGGAAAAGGATATTGTTGAGAATCAGACGATACCCCGGACTGTTTTTGTGCAATTCAAGACGGGTCGGGCCTTCGCCGACTATGTGACTGACATCGGCCGGGTCATGCCCACCGTAGAAGCTGAAAAAGCCTTTGCCGAGGTCGCCGCGCAGGTATTTAACCGAAACGCCGTCGTTGTTTTCACCCATGATTACAATGTATGGCTTGATCAGTGACTTGCGAAAAGCTGTGGTCTGGCCGAAAAATCCATCGACGACGTTGCGATGGTTCTGGGTAAGCATGGTTGGAATCGGGTCGACCTTGGCGGCAAACTCGAACAGCTTGAAAGAACCCGTTTCTCCGGTGTAATTGTTCGAAACGTCTATGTCAGAGAATTCGTAGATCATCGGGTCGGTGATCAATTTGAAATCAGTGAAAGCGAGAGATTGCGAGTAGTCGAGTTTGCTCTGGGCAAGCGGGTCTGGGTCATCACCGTCAAGTTCTTTCGCGACAATGTCGATACCGTTGGCGGCAAGCGCTATATCAAGACTGTCAGCGGCAGAGCACATGGCAAAGAGAAAGCCGCCGTCGAGCACAAATTTTTTGATGCCGCGCGCTACCGCGAGTTTAAGCTCGCTGACCTTTTTGTAGCCATATTTTTGCGCCTCGAGCTGGGCGCGGGTAACCTGTTTGCGATACCAGTCGACAAAGCGGAACGACCCATAGAACTTGCCGAACTGCCCGGTAAAGTCTTCGTGGTGCAGGTGAATCCAGTCATATTTGGCTATATCACCATTGATAACCTCTTTGTCATAAAACTTGTCGAATGGTATCTCGGAATAGGTCAGTACGAGGGTTACCGCGTCGTCCCAGGGTTCTGAGTAGTCTGGCGAGTAGACTGCTACTTTGGGAGCTTTCTCCAGCAGAACTCTTTCCATGTTTTCTTCTTCAATCAGTGCGTAAATACTGTTTACTTCGCCACTGCCGACAGGTTGCACGCTGACGCCAGCAGTGCGTGCCCGCTGTCGGATTTCTTCGAGGTCTTCGGCCAGAAATGCACCGCCGCGGTAATTCAAAAGCCACTCAACGTCGGTGCCGGTTTTTTCGAGTATCCAGTAGGTTACGCCGTAGGCGCGCAGATGGTCATTCTGTTCGTCATCCATCGGGATCAGCAGTTTCTGTGCCGAAGCTGGCAGGCAGATGAGGCAGATTACAATCAACAACCAGATATATCCGTAATTTCTCATCTGTTTTTCTCCTGTTCAGCTTTATAGAAAAGAATCTTTTTGAATCTGCCGCTACGCAGATCCGATGGGAATTTGTCGATGAAGGTTTGTAGATGCTCGCGAATCTCTTCCTGAGAGGCAGATTTGCGTTTCATCAACTGCCACTTCAATTCCCACAGGTCAGCGGTTTTGTGACTTTCGGGTTTTTCCCTGGCGTATTTGTCTATTTCAGCAATCAACGAAGTTGGCTCGCTGTCATGCTCCTGCAGTTGTATTATTTCGGCGCGCATCTCGTCGATAACTGCTGATGCCGAAGCATTAGCCGCGATCGCTTTTTGCAGCTCATCGCGGGCCGCCTCAGTCTGACCTGTCATGGCAAGACGTTCAGCTTTGAGGGCACTGTTCAGCAGCCCAAAATCACCGGTTGATCGGCGGGTAATAAAGTTAGCCATTTCGAGAGCGTCGTTAACCCACTCAGACTCGGAAAACTCGTCAATGATGATTTTTAATTCCTGCAGCGCGTTCTGATGATCGCCTTTGTGCGCATGCAGTCGCGCCCGTTCAAGATGGATGAGTGCCTGAAAGTCAGATTCTGAAATCGGGTCACCCGAGAAAATATCCTGGTTGGCACGTTTTATAATTTCTTCATTCTGCTTGAGCAGTTCAAGCGCGGTCGTGTAATTTTCTTCGAAAATCATGATTCTGGCTTTGATAATAGCGGCCTGTACTGCCAGATCAGGCACTGCCCGCATCAGATCAGTCTGTAAAATTTTATCAAGAAATTCATGCGCGGCCCGTTTATCGTTTAATTCATACAGGGCATATTCAGCCAGTTTTATCAGCAGACGAGACTTGAGGTTCGCATCAGCTACGCTTTTCCGTTCTGCTACTTCTTTTGCCGCGGTGTAGGCTTCTGCGCGCCAGACATGATCGTTGGGGCCCATCTCGAGCAGCAACATGGCAAGGCGCAGTGCCAGACCAGTATCTGTTCGCGATTGCATAACCATGCGGGTGATGACAAAATGAAATTCGCCCGGCAGCAACAGTGCTTCCTGATTCAGGCGTTCGTAAAACACAGCATCGAGATTGCCAGCCGATCCGCGCACTATTTCGCTTACTTCCTGCAGATCTTGCGTGTTTGCCCGGCGAAAATACAGTTCGAGTAGAGCCTGTAGAATCGCGAGATTGTAACTGCTCTGCTGACGCATCCTTTTCAGGCCATCCTCAAGATTAAAGCCCTTTTCATGCGCATTATAAAGCTTTTCGAAGACTTCATGACGGTAAAAGCCTTCGCCAAGAACTTTGAGATATTCTTCCAGCGCTTCGTCACTACGGCCAAGTGCATCGAGAACACTGGCATATTCTTCCGCAAACATCGTTGGTTGTTGCAGTGTTTTGCGGGCCTCGTTGAAGCCTTGCAGCGCTTCGTCATACAGCTGGTGTTCGATGAGAACTGTGGTGTAGTCCTGATAGAATTCGCGGCGTTGCATGAAAGGATATTTGAGCGGGCTGCGCCAGGTTTCCATAGCGGCAGCCTTGTTTTTCTGCATGAACTGGCAGTGTCCGAGCCAGCGCAGTGTGTTCCAGTCGTCGGGGATGATCTTGAGAAGCAGTGTCAGACTGCTTTGCGCTTCGGCAAACTGGCCGAGCGAAATCTGCAGGTCGGCAAGTTTACGCAATAAAACCGGGTGTTCTTTTACTTCCGCAGTCTGCGCAAGCACTTCAACTGCTTTGTCCTTGCGTCCAAGCGCGAGATGGCAGTCTGACATGTAGTCGGCGTAAACCGTGCTGCGCCAGCGCGCGCGCCGACTCTCGATCACCTGCATGAGCTTTTCGATTTCGCCACTGCGCAGAGCCAGTTCCAGCAGGTCCTTGAAAGCTTCCGGCGCTGATTGTGTTTGTTCCATGATCGACTCTAGCAGCAGCCAGGCCTCGTCTTTGCGGCCTGATTGCAGGTAAAACCTGGCCAGTTGCCGGCTCAAAAACACATCCTGCGGGGCTTCGCGGCGCCACTCTTCAATCAGCTCGACACCCTGCCTGAAGCGCTGGGTTTCGTGAAGAATATCAAGTATCTGCTGCTGGGCGTAGCGTACATTGTCGGGTGACTTGTCGTTGCGAATAATCTCTTTTAATATGTCGATCGCTTCGTCATATTGCCTGGTGTCACGCAGTATACTCGCGAGCTGGCGGCGGGCCAACATAACATGAATGTCTTCAGGGTATTTTTCGATTAGCTCACGAAACTGCTGGTCAGCAGCGCTAAGCCGGCGCATGCGCAAAAGATTCATGGCATTCTGATAGAGCGCCGCGGCATCGGGATTGAAGCCGACTGCCTGCGCCAGCAGCAGCGTGCCCAGCATTACAGCTGCCAGGGTAATCAGCAGAATTTTTTTCATCAGTTACCCCCGTATATGTTGAGCGATTTGAAGTAATCGTTCAGCATTGGCTTGTAGGCCTCGGGAAACTCTTCTTTGAGATCGCCGAGAAAATCTCTGCTCAGGTCGCGGGTGTCGCTGCCAATCTCGCCAAGAGGCTTGTCTGGTTGCTGTTGTTTGATCACCTCAGCCTGGCGAGCCTTGCGTTCTTCGCTTTCTTCATCGCGATCCTTGATCGCTTTCTGAGCGCGCAGCATACGGTCGTAAATCGACTTCTGTTTTTCGGCAACCTTGCGCCGCAGTTCGGGGTCGAGAATCTCTGTTTCGAGATCCTGCATGTCGTCAATAACGTCGTCGAGCCGACCGAGCGAGTTCATCTGCTGCCGACTTTCGCGCATAAGCTGTTCGAGAGCTTCTCTGACCTTGCGCTGTTCCATTGCCATGCGCTGCAGTTCTTCAAGGCTCTGCTGGTTCTGTGGCGACATCTGCCGCTGCATCTGTTGGTATAGGCTGAGCTGGCGTCTGGTCAGATCTTTGAACTGCTGCAGCGCATCCATCGGGTTCGACGATCCCGATGAGCCTGACTGATCTTGAGCTTTCATCAATTCTATCGCGAGCTGGTTGAAGCGCCTGATTATTTCGAGCTGATCCTGGCGCGACGGGCTGAGGGCGCGGTCTTCAAGATTTTTTACAATGGCCGAAAACAGGGGTTGGGTGCCATTGATTGGTTCAATAGCAGCAGGGTCAACGGCAAAGCTGCTTCGCACATACTGTTCGAGGTCGTTGCCAAGTTCGCTGCCCTGCTGCTTGACCAGCACCTGCAGCAGCGAAACCTGATCGATCAGGCCTTCAATTTCAGGGCGCTGTCCACGCATAAACTGTTCGGGCAGTTCTTCTATTTCACGGTAGAGCATCTCCTGGTCGTGTGATACCCGCAGTGCGCGCCTGATAAAGGCCGACAGATCTATCTGCGGCGGTGCGCCGCCAGAGCACTGCTGGCAGATCTGCTGGGAATCCTTTTTCAGAGATTCCAGGAATTTCAGCATATTCTGCTGGTTCTGCTGCGCCGAATCGAGATCTTTTTTCTGCATGTCTTTTTTGATATCTTCGCTGCGCTGCTGGTAGTTCTCTTTCTGCATGCGGTCGCGAATGTTCTTGACGTCTTCAAGCAGCGGATTCTGTTGAAAATCGTCCTGTTTACGGTTTTTGGTAATCTCTTCTGACTGTTTCTGCAGCTGTTCGAGCTCCTGACCTATCTTTTCCTGCTGATCGGCAAGATCGTTGAGCTGCGATTCTTCTTCGGCGGTGAGGCCTTCTTTTTCCATTTTTTCTTTCAAGGCGGCAGTCTCAGAAGCGATCTGTTCCTGGCGGCGAAGCAGGTCTTCAATGGCAAGCGCCAGTGAATTGACCTTCTGTTGTTCGCGAACCTGCGTCAGCAGATCGATGGTGCGGTCAAGGTTTTTCAGGTATTCTTCCATCTTGAAGGCTTCTTCGTATTTTTCGATATCTTTTGGATCGATTTTAAGGTCTTTGAGCGATTCTCTGAGTTGCTCCATCATGCGTTTGGTTTCGTCGTCGAGAACTTCGTTGAGCAGTTCGCTGACTTTCTGCATGCGCTCGAGTGCTTCTGGTGAGCTCAACGGATTGTTTTCCATGTTTTCCTGAAGCTTCTTGAAGGCCTCGAGTATTTCCTGGGCTTCCTGCTGACTTTTTTCACCTTGCTGAATCGCCTTTTCGACAGCCTGGGAAGCCTCAAAATCGAGTTTCTCTTCGTGCTTAATCTGTTCGTAGGCTTTCATCAGAGCTTCGCGGCGCATCTTCTGGTTTTCCATATACTCTTCGAGTTTCTGGTTAACTTCGCCCTGTGACATTTCTTCGCCGCGATACATGTCGTACATCGAGGGCATGTTGATAAAATAGGTCGCGGTTGTTGCCACATTGGGTTGTGGCTGGCAGGCATCTTCGGCCTGCACAAAGTAGCTGATTTTTGTGCCGGGCTGCAGGGCCAGCGTGTCGAGCATCCACGGAAACTCAACCTCGTATTCAGGCACCGGTTTGAAATTTGGTTTCAGGTTCTGCGGAATCAACGCGTTGCGGTCGCCGACTTTGAAGTAGAGAATTGTCGCTTTGACGCCGTAGTCATCGCGCGCTACCACCTTTATATCAAGGCGGCGGCTGGTCGGGAAAGGCACATCTTGAGCTGGTTTTAGCATTTCGATAGTCGGCGGGCCATCGTGTGCGGCGGTGATAGTATAAGATACCGGTTTTTCGTTGCGCAGACCCATTTCGTTTTCAAGATAGGCGGCAAAGCTTGTCGTTGTTGCTACTTCAAGTTCGTAAGCGAAGCGGTTGCGATTGACGATTTCGCAGGTTTGAGTAGCACCTGGAGACAGAATAACCCCGGCAGAAGCGAGATTCTGGTCAGCTGTTATTTCTATTTTAACGCGGCTGCCGGCCAGCACAGTTGTATCGCCGTTGTTTTCCGGCAGTTTTGTCGGTTCCGTAGCTATATAGGCCGGTTGAAAAAGAGTCAGCTGCATGCTTTTTACCTGCGGCCGCGGCATGACTTTGATCGAGTAACGCAGGGTGCTGAACTTTTCGCAGGTGACGCGGTAGTCGATTGATTCCTGCAGGCTGTTTAGCGTGTAGACAAAGCGGCTTTCGCTGGCAGTCGCGTCAGGATACATTTCCACCCGGCTGCCTTCGAGCTTATCGGGGTCGAAAAGCTCGAGAATTATCGGTTCGCTGGTCTGGCGCGAAGGCTGCGCCGAAATTTCGAGGCTTTCGCCCATGGCTACCAGCGCGTGTTCAGGCCTGACAATTATTTCGAGAGTTGACCATGGTGCGATGGGTCGCAGCGGAAACAGCAGGCGCCCTGCGCCGGTAAGCACTTCGACCGGTGACAGGAAATACCAGACTGCTGTCAACATCATGAAAAACAGCATGGTAAAAGCCGAGCGCCGGCGTGAGAACGCCTTGAGCGAGTGCCTTACGTCTTCATGCTGCAGTTGCTCGGCCGCATGCGCGATAGTGATGCGCCGCATGGTTTCTGAGGTTCGGCTGTCAGCGGCCGGCCGCGTTGCGTCGCAGAATTCGATGGCGCTTGACAGGCCTGATTTGAATTTTCCCGTCGTCTCTTCGATTTCGACTGCGAGACCGGTGTCGGGCGGCGGATGCAGTATCGCTTTGCCGGCATGCAACAGCCACCACAGCAGTAGCCAGTATAGTGCCAGCGCGAGCAGCCAGCGCACTGCTTCCGACTGCAGGGGCGTGCGTTCAGCCAGCATGAAGACTAACAACAACATGAAGAAAGAAACCAGTGCCCAGAATGCGCACGACATGACCACTCGCAGTTGTCGCCCATATCTGTATGAGTTGAGCGTCTGCTTGAGCTGATCGCGCCGTTGCTGATAGTTTTTGAGCAGCTGGTTCAGGTTTTCGTTGTGCATGCTTGCCTCACTGCATCATCACATAAGCGAGAATGTTGAGAGCCATCTGCATGGCTTTCTCGCGAATTTCAGGAGTATCGACCTGGTGAATGCCTGCATCTTCAAGGCCATCGCCGATGTCTGACTCGTAGGTGTAAAGGATCTTCATGCGGCCTTTGTCAAGTATCGCGTAGGCTGCCGGCGGCTTGCCGTCGTGCTCGTGAATTTTCGGCAGGCCTTCGGGAAAATTGTAAACCATGTGGAAAATTGCATGATCGGCCGGAAGCATTTCGAATTCACGGTCGGGGTAGAGGCGGCGCACCTCGCGCCTGATAAAGCGATCGATGCCGTAACTGTCGTTAACCCAGAGAAATCCGCCGTTATCGAGGTAATTGAGCAGGGTGTTGATTTCGAAGTCGCTGAAGCGCACCTGGCCGTGACCGGTCAGATAAAGCATCGGGTAGCGGAACAGTTCGGGATCAGCAACTGAGACAGCGATGTTTTCTATCTGGGCAGGCAGCCGTAGGCGTTCAGAGGCTTGTTTGAGAAGGTTCGGCATTGAGGTCGGTCCGGTATACCAGTCGCCACCGCCGCCATATTTGACCCGCGGAATGGCAGTGCGGTCAAAGTCGGCGGCAAAAACCCCGGACAGGCTGGCCTGGCAGAGCACTGTTGTCAGTATTATAGCGAATATTCTTTGTTTTATAGAGGTCATGTCAGCTTAACCCCCAAATTCTTCTCAAATACCATTCTACCATAGGCAGCAGCAGAAGAATAATCAGCAGTAGCCAGCTGTCGCGCAGATCAACGCTTTTGCTTTCGAGTTTTTGACCGGGCTCGGCGTCGATGGCGGCAATTATTTTTGCGGCCTGGTCGATGGTGGCGAATACACCGCCGGTGTCGCTGGCCAGCTGTGTCATCAGGCTCGTTTTCACCACGGGTTCGTCAAATTCGGCTGTCGACATTTCAATGAGAATTTCACTTTTGGCGCGACCAAGCTCGCGGCCCTGGTAGCGTGCTTCGGCTTCCAATCGGTGCAGACCTCTGAATGCCGGCACAAAAGCGGTTTCGTAACAGCCCTTGTCCGAAGTTTCGATACAGGGCAGACTGGTGCTGCCGTCGCGCTCGTCGGTGATGGTCAAGCTGACCTGGGCATTGGTCTGTAGCTCGTTTTTGCTGTTCAGCACCCAGACTTTGACATTGTTGCCCTGTCCGACATAACCTCGTGACGAAGCGAGTTCGATGCTGACCTGGGCGTCTTCTCGACGGTTTGCCAACCATTTGCACATGTTGACAATGAGTGCCGAATATGGCGAAAAGCCGCGGTCAGTTGGCACCAGTCTGAAACCTGACGGCCACAGCGGGCCACCGCTTATCAGTACAACATTACCAAGACCAGCGCGCGCTCTGATCATGAATGGCAACTGATTAGAGTTGCTGCGAACGGTTGAACTGATGAGAACTTCGCTGCCCGGCTTGAGCCCGGCGTATTCATAGACACCTTCGAATTTTGGCAGTGTCGCGAAGAATTCGACGTTCTGTATCGGATCATCGGTCAGGCGCAGGAAATTGTATGGCGTTTCACTCGACGGCAGAACCAGGTTGCCGGGCGTGCCACGCCAGCCTTCGCTGCTGGTTAGAACTGGCAGCAACTGTTCGATCTGAGTTCCCTGATAACCAAGTTCGGCGAAACCCTTGGACGAAGGCAGCAGCAAAAGCCCGAGAGTGCCGGCTTCGACGCGGCGAACGATTTCTGTTTCAATCGGTTTGAGCATGTCATAATCTGCTGCGCTGAGAATGAGAACATCAGCGAGTTTAAGGTCTTCACTCAGGTCCGGGTTGCTTACTGCTTTTTCCGGTTTGAGGTCGCGGGCGCAGACCCAGCGGTTGTCGCGCAATCTCGCCCAGTGGACAGTTCTGGCGTTAGGGTCAGTCAGCAAAGCATTGCCGATGAATTTCATATCCCATGACAGACGGCCGCTCAAAGCAATTATATTGAGACGTTCGCGCACCACTTTGAGCAGAAAGCCGGTCTGGTTGTTTTCGCTGGTCAACTCATTTTCGAGTGTCGGAATATCAAGTTCGAATCTGAAACTGCCCTCTTCTTCGCAGGGGATATTGAAGGCAAACCCGGCTTTCTCATTGCCTGAAGCAAAATCGGCAGTTGCCGACGTAAAAAATTCGCCGTTGCGGCGCACGGTTACTGTAACCGAACTGGTAGCGACACGGTGCAGACTGACTTCACCGCGCACGCGTACGCTTGAATTGAGGTAGCCCTGGGCTGGCGGTCTGGTGAGGTGCAAAGCCATATCGGCGCTTTCACCTTCCTGCCCGGGTGCGATAAAATGCACCGGAGTGCGCAGGTTGGCAAGCGCCATGGCCGGGTTGTCGCCAGTAGTGCTGACGCCGTCGCTGAGCATGATGATGCCGAGAAGACTGCCTTCACCGAGATTGCCGACGACATTGCGGGCGGCATTGCTGATATCGGTCTGGTTGCCGTCGGGGCTGAAGTTGAACTGCTCGACTTCCTGACGTGAAACAGGCGAAACGTTGTCGGCAAAGCTGAATACTTCTGGGTATATGCCGGTTTTGTCGGCAAGTTTACCGATGAATCCGCTGTCAAAAAGTTTTTTAACCTGATCGAGACGTGACACCTCTTTGTGCTTTATGCTCATGCTGCGGGAAGTATCGACCATTACCGCGAGCCGATTGCGTTGTGGCACCAGTCCTGATACAACTAGAACCGGGCCGCACATCAGAAATGCCAGCAGAATAACCCAGACTACTCTTATGGTCAGCAGTTGCCGGCGCATTTTGTCGCTGATGTTTTTGCCTTCGCAGCGGTAAACCCACCATGAAACAGGAACCAGAGCGATCAGCAGCAACACCAGACCGGCCCAACCCCAGGCAAGTGCCAGGGCTGAAGATTCAATGTCGCGAATCGGATTGAGGTTATAACCGAAGAGTCTTAGCAGGCTGTACATGTTTATTCAATCCTCCTGGCGGTAGGAAGATTGGCGAACCAGCTTTCGATAACCGCGAGCAGCAGTAATGCCAGCAGGGCGGCGCCGCTGAGGTCATAGCCATCACGCAGCAGCGAGACTTTTTCTTTGACGCTGCGGCCGCGGCCAGGCTCGTGTGCGAGCGGAATGAAGCGCGGAATGCGGCGAAGATTGATGCGTTCTAGTTTACTTTCTTCTGGTGGTGGATTGACCGCAAAAGCGCTGAGCGTGCGTTTGCCAGCGTCACTGAGAATCTTGTAATAACCGGTCTGGTCGGTATCGCGTGTGGTGAAGTGCACCAGTCCCTGCGCGCCGGTCTGGGCGGCAAGTTTGAGTTGACTGCCATCTGGCTGTTTTAGCAGCATTTCGCGGGCATCGTCGCCGGTTACTGTCGCTGAGACTGGCATTCCCGGTCTAATCGAGCTTATCGCCAGTTCGTTGGCGGTGATCATGGCAATAAGTGTCTGGTGCAGGAACGGCAGCCAGGTTGGGCGCACCGGCCAGTTTGTCCAGGAGGTATCAGCCGAGAAGGTAACCAGCATAGATCGCCCGCGCCCGCGTTTTTCTTCTACAATACCGGGTAGTCCATGGCTCATGCGTGTCAGCAAAAGCGCTGTCGGGTTCGGACGTACCTGAAAAAACTCAAAAATCTGTGCTCGGCCCGGGTCGCCGGAGCCATCCCGGGCAAAAACACTGAAAGCTGGATGTCCGATATCAATGTCGGTCATCTGGTAACCTACGTTTTTGCTGACCGCGTTGCCGACCCGCTTGTATATTCTCGCTGGCAGCAGGTAAGCGCCGCCAAGGTCATCGATGAGATGCTTGTTATACCATTCCGGCTCGACGCGGTTACCCAAAAAAGTAATCAGGTTGCCGCCAGCCATGAGGTAATCAGACAGGCGCTTGATAAGTTCGGGCTCAAGGTGTCGCTGGTTGATCAGGCCGACAACCGCGTAGTTCTTAAGGTCGATACCTCTTGCCTCAACCGCACTGCGGGACTCGACGGCAAAATTGTTGTCTTTGTTGCGATTGAGAGGATTCAGCGCGAAGCGCACAAAAATGTCTTCGCGATTTTCCGGCTGGCCCGGCAATGAGTCTGGTTTGATCAGCAATACGCGGCATGGTTCGAATACCCGCACGGCGAGGTGTCGCTGATCATCAAAAGGCATGGCATCGTTTTGAATTGCTGCGGTAACCTGATTCATGCCAGTTACGTTGAAATTCGCCATAATTCGTGTATCTTTTACCGCGTTAGCCTCGATTTCTACCTCTTCTTCGAGCTTGCGCTCGCCATTGATAGAAATTGTTACGCGCGCCTTGCGACTGCGTTGTGAATGATTGGCCAGAGTCACCTTGAGTGGAACCTGGCGCCCGCTCATGATTACCGGTGCTTCTGCTTCGAGGCCAGTTACCGCCATGTTGTCAGGCGCTGTATCGCCAACGGGAACCATTACCAGATCAATTCCCTGCTCTACTTTTGCCAGATCGTATTTTTCGATAAATGGTTGCCAGGACGATTCGGTCATGTCGGTAATGACGTAAATAACCCGTCGATAGGTTTTGAGTGGTGCCAGCAGCTTGAGCGCCGGCAGAATCGATGAGGCCATGTTGGTGCCAGCCATGCTGAGTGGCACGTTGCTGATGCTTTTTTTGAGAGTTTCCTGATCCCAGGTCAGTTGCGGAAAAATCAGGCGGCCAGGGTCATTGATAAGTCCGACTGTCGCCCGGTCGCCGGGCTGCATCTGGTCGAGAATATCGAGAGCACGCGCTCTGGCGGTATTGAAAACCGATATGCCCTGATGTGTGCAGCCCATCGACATCGAGTTGTCGAGTAGAACCACGAAAGCAGCTGGTGTGTCGGAAGAGTTGCTGGCGCTGGCACTCTGCCCGAGAAATGGTTTTGCCAGTGCCATTACCACCAGGATGATGGCGATAATGCGCAGAGCCATCAGCAGAAGATTGCGTATCTTTTTGCGGCGCGCCACGAATTCGACTGAAAGCCTTATCAGGCGCAGACTGGGAAAATCTTTTCTGACCGGAGTTTTGCGATAATAAAGGTGAAGATATATCGGCACCGCGATGCCGAGAATACCGAGCAGAAACCATGGGCTGGCGAATGTCATATTTTTACCTCGCGCTCACGGCCTGACGGCGGGAGAAGAAGCTGCGCAGGTTCGCTTCGAGCGGCATCGATGTATCGGCGATCAGGTAATCTATGCCGGATTTGCGCAGGGCTGACTTGAAAGTGTTCATCAGATGCTTAACCCTTCGCAGGTATTCAGTGCGCAGTTGAAAAGCATCAGTGACTATCTCGGATTCATCTTCTAGATCGTGAAAAATTGTGGTGTCGTCAAACGGAAAGCTGATTTCGTCGCGGTCGAGAACGTGAAAGAGCACTATCTCATGGCGACGGGTTCGCAATTGGCGCAGCTTTTGAATGATAACTTCGGCGTTATCCATCAGGTCAGAGAATAGAATGAAGATTCCGCGCTTTTTCATACTCTGGCCAACCAGATCGAGGCTGGCGCCGATATTGGTGACTTCGCTGGCTTTGGTCGCTTCGAGTTCGTTGCAGACAGCCTTGAGGTGTGCCATGCCGGTGCGTGGCCTGATCATGCGACGCAGGCCGTTGGCAAAAGTGACCAGGCCAACTGAATCCTGCTGTTTGAGCATGAGATAGGCGAGCGATGCCGCCAGCGTCGAAGCATAATCGATTTTGCTCATGCTGCCCTGGCCCTTATATGACATGGATCCGCTGGTATCCATAACCAGGTAGCCTGACAGGTTGGTTTCTTCTTCGTGTTCCTTGATATAGAACTTGTCGGTGCGGCCGTAGACTTTCCAGTCGATGTCTTTTAGCGGGTCGCCGGGCACATACTGACGGTATTCAGAAAACTCGACATTGAAGCCTTTAAACGGGCTTTTGTGCAAGCCTTCGACCATGCCCTCGACCACCGTGCGGGCACGGATTTCCATTGAGGAAAGCGCTGCCAGCAGCTTCGGGTCAAGAAATCGCGATAATCTTCGGGTTTTCTCCATGATAACCTTTGCACATGCGGGCAGTCAGCACCCGCTCAAAATATCAGGCGGCCGGTTCCGAAACCGATTTGAGAATTTTCTCGATGATGGTGTCGGGTGTGATTCCTTCGGCTTCGGCATTGAAGTTGAGCAGAATGCGGTGACGCAGCACGGCATAGGCCAGCGCTCTGATGTCTTCACAGGCTACGTAGAAACGGCCCTGTAGAACGGCGCGCGCTTTTGAGCCGAGAATCAGATATTGACTGGCGCGTGGGCCGGCGCCCCAGGTGACGAAGTCGTTGACGAATCCAGGTGAATTATCGCGGCCCGGACGGGTTGCTTCGGCAATCGCCACGGCATAACGGATGACGCGGTCGGAAACCGGCACGCGTCTGACGATTTCTTGAAGTTCGAGAATGCGCTTCTGTTCGAGGGCAGGCGTCAGACTGGCAAGAGCGCCGCCGGTAGTGGCGCGCACCATGCTTACTTCTTCTTCGGTCGGCGGGTATTCCATGCGCACGTTGAACATAAAGCGGTCGAGCTGGGCTTCCGGCAGCGGGTAGGTGCCTTCCTGCTCGATCGGGTTCTGGGTGGCGAGAACAAAGAATGGGTCTGCCAGCGGGTATGTCGTGGTGCCGCTGGTGATTTTGCGTTCCTGCATTGCCTGCAGCAGTGCGGCCTGGGTTTTGGGCGGTGTGCGGTTGATTTCGTCGGCAAGCAGAATCTGCGTGAACAGCGGGCCTTTGACGAAGCGGAAATTGCGTTCACCGGTCTTCATGTTTTCTTCGATGATCTCGGTGCCGATGATGTCTGAGGGCATCAGGTCGGGCGTGAACTGCACGCGATTGAACGAGAGGTCGAGCAGCTGGGCGAGACTGTTAACCAGAAGGGTTTTGCCGAGCCCGGGCACGCCGATCAACAGAACATGACCTTGCGCGAAAAGTGCGTAGAGCACTTCTTCGACAACCTTGGTCTGGCCGATAAAGACTTTGCCGATCTCGGTCAGGATTTTTTTATGGGCGTTTTTTATCTCGGCGAGCGCTTTGACTTCGTCGATTTTGCTTTCATCAGCTGTTTGAACGGTGTTTTCGCTTTCCAGTACCATCTCTTGCTACCTCCTGCTTTAACGCGGTCAAACTTAACACGAATTCCCCCTCTGTACAAGAAGCAATTTTCCAGTGGTTTTCAACTGCTCGTTGAGTTCGCGGGGATTTCCTTGAGCATAATGCCGGAGCGCCGACGACTAACGTAAGACGATTGTAAATCAGCGCAATTTTGCCTTGACGCAGCTGTTTAAAATTTGCCGCGAATGGTATAAAATAATCTTGTAGTTACTGCCTGTACTAGATATATCCTGCCTTTTAAAGACTCTGTGAGAGGGTTAATCGTCATGATGACACTTCATTCTTTTTATGACAGGGAAAACGCCCGCCGCTGCCTACTGACCACCGCCGCCTTTTTAATGCTGCTGATGCTCTTTCTCATGCCGGTACCGGTGTTGGCCGAAAAAGCACCGCTGTCCGGAAAAACTGCCGCCAATCTTTTGCTGCAACGCATGAAAGAGCTGGTGCGGCCAATATTGGAAGAGGTTCCTACATTCTGCTACCGGATCAAAGCGACCCTGCAGACGCCAGCCGAACTCAACCAACCACGCGTCGAAGATAGCGCAACTGACACCAGCCAGGCCAGTCTGACTCTGTTCAGGAAGGAGAATATTGAATGGGGAATCGTCCTCACCAGCCCCTGGAAAAACGTCGCTATTCACTGGACAGCATCGAAAACGGCATTGATTCTTCCCGATGCCCGCATTTGTTTCAGCGGCCAGGGCGAACTGCCACCGGATTCCGATACTCTTGCCCCGGCTGGTTTTGTTGCCCGCTTTGTTACTGCAGCAACTTCGCTTCACAGTTTTATGGCCTTGATGAACGAACAGTCGTTCGATTTCGCAATCAATCAGTTGCTGCTGCCTCATCTCAAGGAACTGCCGGCGTGCGCTGAAAATTCTGACGAGATTGTTTATCGACTCTCCGACGGTCTCAAGCTGGCCTTCAACCCATCCGGAAAACCTGCAGTTTCTCTGGAAGCTACTGAAGGACTGCGCGACATCTACCGACTCAAGTATTTCGAAATCTCATTTGAAACTGCTGTGTTAGATGCAATACCGGCTTCATGGACTCTCTCAGCCGAAGTTGCCGAAACCGAAGTGTCACGGACTGACCTGGAAAAGATGATTTTCCGAGGACTAAAGCGAATTCTGTCGATCAAACTGCCGGGCGTTCATAGAAGGCTCGAAGCTCGAAAAGTCGCTAACGGTGAACTGCGCCATCATCATGGCCAGACCCTTGTCCTGCTTTCAGGCACCCCGGAACAGATGGGTTACGCACACGCAACTCTTCTGCAGCCCTGGATGGTTCTGCTGGCCGATTCTACCATTTATCTTGTCGGTCTGGTCGAAACGGTTAAAAAGGCACGGTGGTTCATCGATGATCTCGAAGATGCTTGGAAACGCGTGTCTCCACACATCCCCGAACGCTACCATCGTGAAATGGAAGCAATGGCTTCCGCCAGTTCCCATATTTCGCTGCGCGAAGTGAGGCTGAGCAACGTTTTTCCTGAGTATTTCCATTGTTCGGGATTCGCGATTTTTGGCAGCGCAACTGCTGACGGCACACTCTATCACGGCCGCGTGCTCGACTATATGACAGAAATTGGCCTGCAGGATTGTGCGGTTGCTTTTGTCATCAAGCCGCAGGCCGGTCGCGCTTTTTTCAACCCCGGCTTTGCCGGTTTTGTTGGTGCTGTCGGCGGTATGAACGCAAGCCAGGTTTCGGTTGGCGAAATGGGCGGTCGTGGGCGCTTCCTCTGGGATGGAGTGCCAATGTCGTTCATGGTGCGCCGCGCTCTCGAAGAATGTGACACTCTGCAGCAGGTAAAGGATCTCTGGGCCAATAACCCGCGTACCTGCGAGTATTTTTATGTGTTAGCGGATGCCAAGATTCCTGACGCGGTCGGGTTATACGCGACGCCTGACCAGTTGACATTCCTCGCTGCCGGCGAACAGCACGAATTTCTCGGCGAAGGTATTCCCGATACGGTGGTCATGTCGGCCGGCAATCGTCTGCGCCATCTCCGACGGCTTGTTCAGGATGGCCATGGCACTTTTGTTGCGACTTCTTCCTTACGCCTCATGGATCGGCCGGTAGCTATGCGCAGCAACCTGCACAACATTCTGTTTATACCCGCTCACCAGGAAGCTTACGTCGCTATTGCCTCGCCATTTGCGCCGGCCGCCGAACAGGATTACGTCTTCTACGAAGTGAAAGAGCTGCTCTCAGAATCCCCTTGAAGCTAGCTGCGATCTCTGATGCGGTCGAAGGCGACCCATTCGTTCCAGACTTCTTCGTGGTCGTCGTAGCGGATATAATGAAAGCTGCCTTCCTTCTTCAGAACCCGGGCGGGATACCACTCGTTTTCCCATTCGACCTCAATTTTGCTGCCGACGCTCCAGGTTTTCCAGCTGATCGGCTTGAGATTTGCGTAATCTCGCCACACGTCAGGCTCTCCATCCAGACTGACATAGCTGATTTTGCACGCTTTGCCGTTCTGATCAATGATTCTGACCTTGTATTCTTCGCCATCGTCCGTTGCGATCATGTATTTGCCAAGAGATGGCTTATTTTTCCCGATTGCGGCCTTGAGTCTTGTCAGCACAAATTTGGCAGGAAAGCGCGGTGTCAGATGATAATTCGCCAGCTGCATTTCGGCGTATGCCATGTTGTGGGCGATATAATCGGCGGCAGCTGACGCGGTAATCTCAAGATTGTCAATTTTCATCAGTGGAGTGCCATTGAGAATCTCATTGAGCGACTTCGTAAAGGTCCATTCGCCGGTCGATTCGTTGGCGGCTGTGGCCGAACTCAGCACCATCGTGTTGATAGCGGCAGTGCCAAGGGTGTCGGCAACCCGGTTGAGATTGCCTGAATAACAGCAATCAGCCGTAAGGATGACCTGTTTCCCTTTGAACTTGCTTTTGAGCGTTTTTGCCATTTCACTTAGGCTGAAGCTGCTCTGGCCGAGACTTTCAGTGTTGCAGTCGTAATTGAGAAAGAAAGTTTCCGAGCCATCCTCTGATTTTTCGCCATGTCCGGTGTAATAGAACATGAAGGTTGATCTTTCGTTACTCAGCGCCAGCAGTTTCTCTAGAGATCGCCTGATTGCCGCCAGTGTTGCTTTTTTGTCTTTGAGAAAAACGATGTTTTCCGCCGGCACACCGCGCTGGCGAAGAATGCCGTAGAGTTTCTGGTCGTAGCGGTTTTCGGCGGTATAAGTGGCAAGCGAGGTGTCCTGCCAGGTCAGCACGCCGACCATCATCACGAGAGTTTCACCGGGTTGCCAGCTGATTTCTGTTGCCGGCCGGGTGTCATTCGCAGCAGCTTCAGCGGCGTAACAAAGGGTGGCAAGACTGCCGGCAAAGAGCACAAGAGCACAGATGATGACTTTGCTGAGTCTGTTCATGAATTATTTCTTTCCAGGCGAAAACTGAAAATTCAGACAGGCCGGACAGCTCCAGTCATTTGCCTGTGCTCTCTTCAGCGGTCTGTTCGGCGCCGTTGAATTGACGTTCAAGCTCGGCATCGGCGATGCCGGCATCGTTTACAAGGCCTGGTGGCGCAGGAACAACCGCTTTCAGGTCGAGGGGAAGCAGGTCGTAGATTTTCTGCAGATACATGCCGGGAGCGTGACTGCGGGCCTTGCCGGGGCCGCGCATTTCGCCGTCGGCCAGAACCAGGCGGCCATCAGCATAAATGTTGTTGGGCGGCGCGCAGTGTTGAAATTTCATGACCTTGAATGGCAACTTGCTGACAAGGTCGTTATCGAAAACCCAGCGCTGCATATCAGGAAATCGTTTTTTGAAAGCTTTTACAAAATCATCATTACCGATGCGTGGTCCGGCGTAAGTGTAAATGCCCTGAACGCTGATGCCATCGTCGGCAAGTCGGCTGGCGGCCAGCGGCGCAATGCCGGCTCCCAGGCTGTGCCCGGTGATCCAGAGGCGCTTGGGTGTGCCTGCCATGTGGCTGTCTACGTATTTTTTGAGGTCATCGTAGGCGACTTCCATGGCGTTGTAAAGGCCGCGATGCACTTTGACACCCCAGCCCCACCAGAGAATGCGCTTTTTAAAAAAGTTTAAGTCGGTCAGTAACCAGTCATAGGCGAATCTGGTTGGACTGAACTTTTTGTTTTTGCTGCTTTCTGAACCTCTGAAAGCGACTATTACCAGTTTGTCGTTCGACATGACGACAGCCTGGGTGTCGGCAGTTTTTGCGCGAATGTCGATAAAATCAAAGCGGTCAATGCCAAGCGGCTCGAATATTTCCCTGAATCGCTTTTTGAATTCAAGGAAATTTGCGACATCTATGCGGTTTTCGTAGGTATTATGGGCGGCATACATGAGCAGATAAGCGTTCGCCAGGCTGTGCCCGACCACTTTTTCCTCAAAAACCCGGCTGTAACAATCTTTTCCCTGAACTGGCTGCGCCGTAACAGTTGCGCTGAAAAACAGTCCCAAGGCGAAACTCAATACTAGAAACCTGTACCAGACTTTGCTGAAACTATGTTTTGTTATCATCTTGTTGTTTATATCTCCACCCAACAAGTATAACCACTGTGCTGCCCGGTAGCAAGTCAATAATAGAGCAGATTTACGCAGCAAAAAATTGTAAAGTCCTTATTATTGCGTTCAGACCGGAGGCGGGCAAAGATAATTGATCAGCGATAAGAAACCACCGGCAGATAGTTTGATAAAACCGTAACTGACGCTGCCGGAGACTATGACATAGCCCAGGAAACAGGCAAAACCTTTTCTCGAAACCAGAGCAAATAACCATGCTGCTGTTGAAATCCAGATTCCGTAAGGAACAAAAACTCTGAACAGGGTGTCGGCGATCACTATGGCAAATAGAATAATGAACTTAACATCACCATCGAGCAGTATATACAGCGTGCCGCTGCTTATGAGCATTACCCCAAACAGGCCGATAACCGTTGCCAGCGCAAATATGGTGCGGGCGCGGTTTTTATTGCCTTCCCAGGCGTTGAGAACGTTGGTTCTGTTGTTTCTCGCAGATTCAAAGTCTGCCCAGAAAGCTTTCTGCTGACCCGAAAAGAGAATTTTACCGTAGAGTGTGCCGTATTTGTCGAGCAAAAGAACTGTCGGGTAAGAAGTGACACGATGCTTACTGGCAAATATCAAAGGGCTGGACAGGCTCAGGTCACTTTTGTCATTCTCTGGATCAAAAAAACCACAGACGAATTCTTCTGGCTTAACATTTCGGGTGAATTCTGGGAAAACCAGAATTTCCTTTTCAAAAGCCTTGCCTTGCGGGCTTTCCGGGTTGCCGAGAAGAATGAATATGTCTTTGTCACGGTCGACCGCTTTATTGCCGATTTCTTCAAAGTCGCTGAGAAACTCACGCTCTTTGACCAGTGATTTTATACTTTTGCCGGCAAGAGGCATTGTTGCAGTATATAACAGTAAAAACAGCACGCACATCAATACATAGGACTGTTTTTTCAAATTCATGCTTTCTCCTCAGCAATTCAAGAGTTCTATAAACAGCGCGGACAGACTGCTGTTTTTGTCTATCCTGCCATTATGGCGACCATCATTGTCTTTGCATCGCTTTATCATGCAATGCTGGTCCGAATTGTCTTTCAATTAAGTTCTCTCTATTATATTCGTCTCATGATGAACAGATTGCCAGTAAAATTTGATTTTATCAGAATTAACTGAAAGCATCCTGGCTGCGCCATTCATTTTAGCCGGCCAGCAAACCGATCGTGCGAATGGTAAGCTTCTCGATATCGTGCAGTTTGCTCCGGCAGGCTTCCTGATGTAGGATAATTCAGTAAAAAAGATCAGGGAGGCGCCAGCATGCGAACAAAGATTGCGATAATTCTGCTGTTTCTGGCATTTTGTGCCACAGCCGGAACTGCTGCTGATGAATATCAGTGGGAAACCCTTATACGTATCAATACCCCGGTAAAAGTCTGGCAGGCTATTGCCGGCATCGAAGAATTGCAGCCAGTGTTTGACGCATGCGCTGACAAAACCTGGGATCTGCTTCTGGGAGAGCATTTTGTAATACCTGAAAAGTTTTCGGCCGCTGCAGTAATGTATGTTGCGATCGGCAGAAGGAAAGACCGGAACGAATCCATTCATGCGATATGGAGCGAAAAGCCTGACGGCACCAAGGTTTTTCTTGGTGCTTACAATATGTTTCTGTCATTCTTTGAACAGTATCATGCAGAACATCCTGTAATCAGCGATGGAATGGAGTTTCCTGAGGCTTTTGCTAAACTTGATCAGGGCGCCTCATTCCATCTGCAATTTTTGTCAGAAAGTGCAGTTTCAGATATCAGTGAGGCTTTAACAGCTGAATTGATGAGAGAAGACAAAAGATTGGATTACCGCTGCCAGGAGAATCTGCGTAAGCTGCAGCGGCGTTTGCACAAGGGAGAAATTGCCGGCATGCCGGCAGATGATCAGCCCGTCTGCCCCCTGCACGGTAAATACAGCTTTGATGCAGCAACGAAAAAGTTTGTCTGCAGCCATCAGTTGAAAAAGCCCGATCTTGCGGCGGTTACTTTCGATGGGTATCAGGAGATCGCATACAGTTTTGTGAAGACTTTGCAAGGTCTCAAAAGCTTCGATATAAAGTTGGATAATAGTACGGGTAAACTGGTATTTGAAGTCGATTTCATCAGTGACTCACCCCAGGTGCTGAGCGAAGAGTTGGCTATGTATGGTGTTCCTGGCTGGTTCCAGGGGTTGGCCGATCTAGAAAAATTTCCTCAATCAGCCAGTTTGCATCTGGTTCTGGCACCTGATTTTTCTAAAATTCTCAACTATTTTCGAAGCAGCGAGCCAGGTTCCTTTGCAGAAGCTTTTGCGGGTAAAAAGCTTGAAGAGATTTTTCCACAGGGACCGTTGCAGATTTCGCTGTTTGGGGATCTGAACCCGGGAGGTTACAGCCTGCCGGCGGTAGTAGTCTCGGCCGGACTTTCGCCGGAAAAATACGCCAGTCTCAGGGACTTTGCAATCTCGCAGGGCATGCCGCTTCAGCCTCAGAAGAGCGAAATATATGGGCGCGAAGTCGATCTTCTCGAGATGCCGGTAGAGAGACAGGCATTCAACCGTCAGGAAAGCGATCAACGTATATTTATTCTGTCAGAAAGCGCGCAGCGGACAGCGCTTTGTGTCGGGGAAATGGCGGCTCGCGAGAAACTGGCTCTGGATTGTGGCGAGCGCCAGCCGGTTTCTTTGTTTGCCGATATCAAACTGCCGGTAAAACTGGCGTTTGCCTACCGTGCTGAGGGCCTTGGCCATGGTTTGCTGCAGCGTGTCAATTTCAGCGCTCTGCATGTAGAAGCCAAAGAGTGCGCGGGCCGGTTTTTTGCATGGAAAGAAACCAACAAAGAAGCATATGACAAGTTGAATCCTGGCGACAGGCTACCCGATGATCTTGCCCGGTTGTGCCCGAGAAATGGTTATTTCTGGGCAGGTGAGAAAGGGCAGGAAAAGATTATGTGTGCAGTACATAGTTATCAGGCTTCGCGTGAGTCGCAAATGCAGTTTATCAAGGCTGATATCCCGACAGGAAGATGGTTGCGGGCTTATGTGATGAAGGATGGCTCGAAACGGCGTCTGGTTTTGGATTTTTATCGGCCCGGGGAGGTGAAGTAACATGAAAAAGCTTTTATTCATTATCTTGGCGCTGATTCTGATACCGCATATTGTGTTTTCGGGCACGACGATGTCGCTGACTACGCCGTGGTCAAAAGGCGTCGCGGTGCGTCTTGTCGATAGATCGGTCACTGTGCATGGTGAAAATGGCCTGATTCTGATGGAAGTGGAAGACAGTTTCCTGAATCTGAGCTCAGTACAGTGTGAGGGGCTATATCGCTTCACTCTACCGGTCGGCGCATTTGCTGCAGGCTTCTGGATCAATACTGACGGAAAAGAATGGGTTAAGGGCGAGGTGCGTGAGGTTACCGAGGCGAGAAAGATTTATCACGAAATTACCAGTCGTATGGTCGATCCCGGCCTGCTCGAGCAGAAAGATGGCGAAATCGTCATCCGGGTTTTTCCGGTAGAGCGGAATGCGCGAGTTGGTGTCAGGTTCCGCTGTTATTTCCCGGCTCAGAGCGAAAATGGCGACTACCGCATTCTTTTGCCGCTGAACTTCAGCCTTTCCACATCAGAGGGTGGTGTTAACAGCATTTCTGGTGACAGTATAAATTTTAGACTGGCAGCAGCTGTCAGGGATTTGCAAGGAATCGACCGCTTTACTTGCAATGACGAGCGCGCTCGCGTTGCTGCTACAGATGCTGGAACCAATGTAAAGCTCGAGTTTGCTGCCAGCGATTTGAATGATATTGAATTGTCATATTCTCAGAAAAATAAACAAAAAGTCGCCATGGCTTTCTACCAGGTGCCCGAGGGGAACCGTTTCAGTCTGCTGAGAATAGCGGGCAATGAATTTTCTTCAGAGAAAAAAGAGCTCCGGCTCGGAGTGATTATCGACGCCAGCGGTTCAATGGGAAGCATGAACCGGGCAAGAGTCCTCAAGCTTTGTGACAGCCTGTCGGCTGCTGGTAACAACTCTATCCAGATATTTATATTGAACGAAAATGGCTTGCAGAAGGCCAGTCGCGCTGAGCTTGCCGAGGTTGAATTTTTCGGCCCGACCCGGTGGAAACAGCTAGATAGCTTTTCAGCAAAAGATTTCGACGGGGTTGTTCTGGTGACAGATGGCGAAAATCTTACTCAGGCTTTCTTGAAAGAGTTGTGGCTCAAAGCCGGCCATAAGCCGGTTCGGGTCGTTTATTCCGGAATTAAATACAGCTCTGAGCTGGCAAATATTTCAGATTTTTACGGTGGTTGCGATTTTATGGCACCTGGTGCCGAGGTCGAGCCGGTTGCAGCAGACATCATCAGAGCCATTGCGCTTAATGCCAGTCTCTATGATGGAAAGGATAGTCGATATCTGCCGTTGTATGGCAATCTTTCGCAGATGGCCTTTTATGTGCTGCCTTACCGGGCCGGAAAATATCAGGTCAAAGACGGTGCCGGCAAAAGCCTGCTGGCTCTTGAAGTTCCTGCCGATCAGCAGTTTGCGACAATTGCACCATGGTTTGTCAGTATTGCTGCACGTCAGCAGATCAGAACGCTTGAAAGCATGGAACAGTCGGAAGCAGTTATTAAAAAGATTACCGAACTGGGCATCAGATACTCTCAGGCCACGGATTATACAGCGTTTCTGGCAGTTCCAGAAAGCATAGCACGTGCTAACGCTGACATAATGAACCCGGCATATCTGGCGATGTTCGCTGCGCCCAATTTCCGCAAGGCTAGACAGCAGGCGCGTGTTAAAGCATGCTACGCCAATCAGCGGGTGCTGCAGGGAGCTCTAGAAATGTATATGATGGACACTTCTGACCCGGGCAAACTCGAATTCGATCTTGAAAGCGGTCATATCAACATGGATGAACTGGTGCGGGCAAAGTATCTGAAGTCGCATCTGGTGCCACCGACTGAGAATTGTGAATACCGGATTCTCGGAGATCCCTTCAAAGACGGCGTGCCTTTCTGTGTCGTACACGGTTCGGTTGAAGATGGTGCGACGATGTCTGTCGAGGAAATGGTCAAAAAATACTGTGAAGAGCACAACCTCAATTCGGATGATTTCGATATTCCGTACCATCTTTATGGTAGCGAAGAAAATAACATGAGTATATGGGAACTGATGCGCAAATACGATCTGCTACAGATGTTGCTGGCTCTGCTGCTGTAGAAATTTGAACCCCGATATTGATCAGCCGTTCCCTTTCGGAAGGGGTGTCTGGAAATGAATTGTTTCAAAGGATGTTGCGATGAAGAAGATTTTTCCGGTGCTGCTGGGGGCGTTGGTGATTTTTTACTGGTATGTGTTTATGCGGTTTGTGCCGCCCCCGCCGTTAGCGGTTTCGCGCGAGACCACATATTTTACCGATCTGACAGAAAAGAATGGTAGATACAACCTGGCTTCGTCTCTAAATGCCCTGTACCATCTGCCGCCGGAAGAAAACGGAGCGATCGAATTTTTGCGGATATATGGCACTGATATTGTATCGACTGATTCTGCTGATATTGCGGAGTTTTGCCGGCTGGTTGGCATCGAACCCGCCTTGCTTGCTACTCCGACGCTGATCATGCCGTTGCCGGATTTTGCTTCTGACACTTTTGTTATGAACTCGGCAGGAGAACGTCATGATGTTTTTCGTCGGCCATGGCAGGCCGAAGAATTTCCGCAAATCGCGGCACTGATAGAGGCTAACGCTGACACCTTTGCTTTGCTGGCATCGTTATCCAGCAAAAGTGGTTTTTACTGGCCCCGTCTTGAGCGTTACACAACCTTGCAAATGCCGATGAGTCGAGACTTTATGCCGAATAAGCCTATGAGCCTGCTGTTGGCGCGAGGAATGCTCTATTTACACGCAGCTGACTTTAAACGTGCCTGGGAAGACTTTGTCTGTGTTGGCAAAGCCGCTCGGCCGCTTTTGCAAAGTGACATCCTTATTTATGGTCTGTTCGGCGTTGTTGGCATTAAAAACGCCGCTGATGCAATGTCGCATCTCCTGTTACAGAAAAATCTCGAAGAGGAATTTTTGTTGCAGATGCTGGCAGATCTTGATGAAATCATAATGGAAAAGGGTTTGGAACGGGCTGTTGAGCAGGAGGTTAGATTTTTCCAGCTGTCAGTTTATCTGGAAAGCAATGACTCGCTTATGGATAAAACTTCTTTGGGAGGTGGTTCCAGCGATAATGATTACGATCGCTACATTGACAAAAATGTGTTTTGTCGAAAGGTTAACCTGCTCGCTGATAAGGTTATGCAGGTATGCAATCTCGAAAAAGTCAGCGAAAGAATAGCAGCACTCAACAAATTACAGACAGACCAGAAACAGATCCGACCCGACGCGTCAGTGACAAAAATGATGACAAAGTTGTTGTGGATAAAATATCTGACTCCGTCAAAACAAAAGTGTAGTGCCATCAGCGAAATCATCAGTGAAATACTTCTCGATATTTCATCGCCTGGCTATACTGGCCTGTTGATAGAATTGCTCTCTGTCTCAGAAAAATTAAGATTGCTCAAAGTGGCTGTGCTGATAAGATTGCACAGGATCAGAACTGGAAATTACCCATCTTCGCTTGAAGAGCTTGATCTCGTAGACAAGCAAATGCTTATCGATTCCTTTTCCGGCAAAAATTTCAAGTTTCGTTCTGAAGGCAACAATATACTGGTTTACAGCGTAGGTGCCGACCAGCAGGATAATCTTGGCGCACCCGGTGGCCAGGTCGAATCCGAAGAAGAACCCACAGTCAGCGACATAACCATACAGATCATCAAGTTCTGACTTAGAACTAGTCCTCTGTCACACATGAATTGCGTAATTGTTTTGAATAGAAAGTAGACATGTTAAAAGACCATCACAAGGGCGTAGGCAGGTTTCTCATTCGCGCAAGCTTGTGACGAGCATGCCTGCCATCCAGCAGGCAAGCGAGGAATCGCTGGAGCGAATGAGATTCTGCCGAAAGCCCGGCATAAGCGGAATACCACCGATCGAATTCTTGAACTCATTTTACGCTTTGGCAGCTGATGAGCTTACCACATGTAGATTTGCAGAAGGTTGGCGTAGTCGTCGGTCCATAGGCTGTAGTCAGGGTTTGCTTCCATCTCGTCCCACTGTGCGTAGATTTTAAGGGATTCCAGGTGTTTTGGGTTGCCGGCGGCGACCCAGTCGGCGCGGTTGAGCTGGTCGTAGTCATACCAGTCGTAGCGCGTCGAGTAGCGTGATGGTTCGTCGAATGAGCGCAGGCAGGCGAATCCAATTTCGTCGCAGTTGCGTTTGATTATTGGTGACAGTTTGAAGTAGCGGTTCGAAATATGAAAAAGCAGCAGCCCGTCAGGTTTGACCTTGGCGCGGTAAAGCTTGAAAGCTTCGAGTGTTATCAGGTGCACCGGAACGGCATCTGACGAATAGGCGTCGAGCACCAGCAGGTCGTAGGTGTTGTCGGGAACAGCCTGCAGACTGACGCGGGCATCACCGATAATGTGCCTGATGCTGGCTTGTGAGTTTTTCAGAAAGGTGAAATATTCCGGGTTCTGAGCGATTTCGACGACCTTGTGGTCTATTTCAAAAAAATCGAAATGTTGCCAGGGTCGGCCATACCAGGCCAAGGTGCCGCAACCGAGTCCGACCACGCCGATGTTTTTGAAATTGCGGTTGATGTTGCCGACCCGAAAAACCGAGCCAACCGGGCCTTCGCGCGCATAATACGCAAGCGGGTAACTCATGCGCATGTCGTCTATCTTGCGTTCGACGCCGTGCAATGTGGTTCCATGCGACAGGCAATAAAAAATATCTTGTATACCCTCGACTTTCAGGTCAGGATCAACGACTTCGCCGTCGTTTGCCAGCCTGGTAACCCTGAGAATTCCAAAAAAGCTGCGATCGATCATGACAATTTTTGGGTCAGTCATGGTTTGAAAGAAAGTGGCAAGCGAAATGCACAGCAGCAGTGCCCAGGCACTGCGCCGGAAGTTGTTGAATACATAGAGGGTGAGCAAAGCCAGGAAGGTCATGAACATGCCACTTTCGTTCAACAACTTGCTGAGGTTTATCTCTTTAAGCCAGCCTGGAAAGAACAGCAGAAACATGAATGCCCCGGCCACCAGCAGGCGGCGAGCCGTTGAATACGTCGGGTCGAAATATTCCGCAGAGAGATACGAACACAAAGCAGCGGCCACAAGCAGTGTGAAGGCATATTCAATTTGAGTTGTAAAAAACAGCGGCGCCAGCAGACTGTTAAAAATGCCGCCAAGAATGCCGCCAACAGACATCCAGACATAGTATGAATTGAGTTGCGCCACAGGTGGCCGATCATCTGCCAGCCGGCCATGAAAGTAAATACTGATCATGAACATGACCAGCAGATGCACCGGAATAGTGAACCAGATATGGTCGATTATTCTGAAATGATAAAACAGCATCGCCAGCAGTATCGCTGGAAACAGATATCTTTCCCATCTGACAGCGCGCCAGTAGCCACTGCGTGCAAAAACCATGATGAAAGAGATCAGATACAATGACAGCGGCAAAACCCATAGCAGAGGCACCGAAGCAATGTCGGTGGCGATATGGGTGGTGACCGAAAGCATGGCGCTGCAAGGAACAAAACCGAGCAGGCACCAGTAGAGTGCCTCTTTCCATGTCGTCTGCATCGGGCCGAGCGCTCTTTGTTGCTCCTGTTTCTGTTCTTCGACCCGCCGGTTGAAATCGTCATCGACATTGGTGAAATCCTTAGCAGCAACAGTATGATGCTCTTCTGCATCAGCCGGTTTCTCTTCTTTCATCGGCCTGGCACGCCAGAGAATAACGCAGCAGAGTAGAACCAGCAATGTCTGCATCACATAAACAGCTGACCACAGTGCCCGCTGCTCAGACAGTCTCAGCATCGGTTCGAACAGGAAGGGGTAAGCGAGCAGCGCCAGCAGGCTTCCAGTGTTGCTGGCAGCGTAAAGAAAGTAGGGATCCGCCGAGTCGGACTGACCGGCTTCAGAATAATAGCGCTGCAATAGCGGCGCATTGGCGGCGATCATGAAGAAAAGAAACCCGATCGAGCCGGCAAGGCGTGCCAGCAACCAACCGGTCGGGCTCGCAGCGGCGATTTCGGCGCCGGAAGTATTGATATGCAGCGGCAGCAGAATGAAAGCGCCAGTCATCAGCAACAGATGCAGTATCGACTGGCGTTGGCAGCCTAGATATCTGATCGATTTCTCGGCGTAGATGTAGCCGGCCAGCAGTGCCAGCTGAAAAAACAGCATGCAGGTTGTCCAGACCGCCGGCGCGCCGCCAAGGTATGGCAGCAGAATCTTGCCGACCATCGGTTGAATCATGAACAGCAGAAACGATCCGACAAAGATGCAGACCGTAAAGGCCACAGTCACTAAATTCACGCTCTTATTCGCCACAGTTAAGAATTGTAAACGGCAAATTGAACTAGTCCTTTGTCACATTTGAATGTGTGTTTAAAAACTGTCATTGCGAGGAGCGTAGCGACGAAGCAATCTCTCTGACAATGGGATTGCCGCGTCGGGCTGAAGCCCTCCTCGCAATGACGGCGAAGACACATACTCAATGTTGACAGACCACTATTCAGTGATCTTGAGGTGCAGTTCTCTGAGCTGTTTTTCGGTGGCTTCGGCCGGGGCCTGCATCAGCAGGTCCTGGGCGTTCTGATTCATCGGGAAGCAGATAACCTCACGAATGTTTGGTTCATTGGCGAGCAGCATGACGATACGATCGACGCCGGGCGCAATGCCACCGTGCGGCGGTGCGCCAAACTTGAAGGCCTTGATCATGCCGCCAAACTTTTCATCGACGACGCTGTTATCGTAACCCGCTATTTCAAAGGCTTTATACATGATTTCCGGCAGATGGTTGCGGATTGCGCCAGAACTTAGTTCTATGCCGTTGCAGACGATATCATACTGGTAAGCTTTGATGGTCAGCGGGTCTTGCGTGAGCAACGCCTCCATGCCGCCCTGCGGCATCGAGAACGGGTTGTGGCTGAACTGAGTGGCGCCAGTTTCTTCGTCCTTTTCGAACATCGGGAAATCAACGATCCAGCAGAAGCGGTAAGCATTCTTTTCGCGCAAATCGAGTTCGTCAGCCAGCCTTATTCTTACTTTGCCGAGAATGACTGAAGCTTTGTCAGCGCTGTCGGCGACAATGAAAATGCAGCTGCCGTCAGGTGCGTTGAACTTCTCGCGCAGCGCGGTTTTGCTGGCATCGCCAAGCGGTTTGGCCAGACTGCCTTTGATCTCAGCGCCGGCAAAAATCAGTGAGGCCAAGCCTTTGGCGCCGTTCTCGCGGGCATAATCTTCGAGGTCTTTCAAAAACTTGCGCGACTTGTCGGCAACACCGGGCACGCAAAGTGCGCGCACAACGCCGCCGCTTTCAACAACCGACTTGAAGGCATTGAAATCTGAGGCTGCGAAGATGTCAGAGACGTCTTCTATTTCGAGGCCGTAACGCAGGTCTGGTTTGTCGACACCGTATTTGCGCATGGCTTCTTCATAGGGAATGCGCGGGAACTGGGGTTTGGTGACTTCCCAGTTGGAAAATTCAGTAAACAGGCCATAAAATAGCTTTTCGAGATGTTCGAAAACGTCTTCCTGGGTGGCAAACGACATTTCGACGTCGAGCTGGTAGAATTCGCCAGGAGAGCGGTCAGCGCGGGCGTCTTCATCGCGAAAGCAGGGCGCAATCTGAAAATAGCGGTCAAAGCCCGAAACCATCAGCAACTGTTTGAACTGCTGCGGCGCCTGCGGCAGCGCGTAAAATTTGCCGGGGTAGAGGCGGCTGGGCACGAGGTAATCGCGCGCGCCTTCCGGGGAACTGCTGGTCAGAATCGGGGTCTGAAACTCATTGAAACCCATTTCGGTCATGCGCCGCCGGATGCTGGCGATTACTTTTGAGCGCAGCAGGATGTTTTGGTGCAGCTTTTCGCGGCGCAGATCGAGAAAACGGTAGGTCAGGCGGCTGGTTTCGGGTGCGTTGTCTTCGTCGGCCACCTGGAACGGCAGCACATCGGCGGCGCTTTGCAGCAATACTGAACTGACTTCGACCTCGATTTCGCCGGTAGGCATGTCGCGGTTGACGTTGTCGCCGCGGCTGATGACAGATCCTTCGATGGTCACTACCGATTCAACCCTGATTTTTTCGAAATCGTCGTGGGCCTTGCTGCCGGGCGCTGCTACCAGCTGGGTTACGCCATAGTTGTCGCGCAGAGTCACGAACATGACGCCGCCGAGGTCGCGCTTGCGGTGGATCCAGCCCGAGAGCTTGACCTGTTTGCCTGAGTCGGTTCCGCGTAATTCGCCACAGTTGTGAGTTCGGTAGATATGCATGCGAAGCATCCTTTGTCGGTGATTTTCGTCACAGAGTGTAGCGCAACCACCGCCCAAAAGCAACAGTCATTCTGCGCGAGCCGGCAGGCGCAGTCGCAGAATCCAATTCTTTAGCGCTTTTCTGGATCATGCGACTCCGCTTCGCTTCGCGCAGGATGACAGACAAAAATCAGGTGCGGGGAAGGGTTATTTCGACAACGAACCCGCCGCCGTCGCGGTTTTTGAGCTGGATTATTCCATTGTGCAGCTTGACGGCATGCAGGGCTATTGCCAGGCCGAGACCATTGCCGCCGGTTGAGCGGTTGCGGTCTTCGGCACAGCGGTAAAATGGTTCGAAAAGCTTGCCGATATCGGCTTCAGAAACACCGGGGCCACGGTCGACAACACTTATCACCAGTGACTTGTCGTTACTGGCCAGGACAACATCGACCTGTGAATTTTCCGGGCTGTATTTGATGGCGTTGCGCAGAACATTTTCGATCGCGCGCTCGATCAGTTGCTGCCTGCCATTGATTGTAATATCAGCGGCCATCTTCAGGCTGACCTGGCAGTTGTGCGCTTTGCCTTCGAAGTTGGCGTCATTGCAGATGCGTGTCAGGATTGCGTTGAGATCGATCTGGCGGCGCTCTTCGTTGACGTTGCCGGTTTCAAGCCGCGAGAACTGCAACACCTCTTCGATCAAAGAGTTGATGCGGGCCACTTCATTTTCGATGCGCGCCAGCATTGGCTGTTCTGCTTCAGGAAGCTTTTTCTGCAGCAGTTCTGCCGCCACCTGCAGGCGGGCCAGCGGCGAGCGGAGTTCGTGCGAGATGTCTCCAAAAAGCCGGCGCTGCGTGCGGATCATCTGCTCGATCTTGTCGGCCATATCGTTGAAATCTACCGCCAGGTCGCCGATCTCATCGAGACGCCTGATGGCAGAACCGGTGACACGTGCATCGAGTTGCCCGCCGGCAAAGTCACGACTGGCCTGTCTCAGTTCGCCAATGGGACCAACCATGTAGCGTGACAGGGCATAACAAAATATCGCTGTGATCAGCAGATAAAACGGCATGGTGTCGATAATCCGCCCCATTATGAAATGTTCGGGCCGCGGCATCTTTTGCGGAAAATGGCTGATGATAACGTATTTATTGCCTGATTCTGAGGTCAGAAGACTGCCTACAAGCATTTCGCCGGCTACTTCGGTGCTTTCGATTTTCTCTCCGGCTAAGAGTCGGCGCGCAACTTCCCTTACCTCGGGTTCTTTCTCTTCAAAGCTCTTCAGTAAAGATTCGTAACGTGGATGGCTGCGACGTCGGCGTTTCTGACTTACGGTCTGGGGCGGCGAGAAGATGAGTTGCAGGCTGTCGCTATAAAGCCAGAATGCACCCGGCAACTTGACTGACAGAGCCTGCTCGATACCGGCGGTTTCGTAAGCATCGACCGCCATCTGCCCGTTTTCTTCAAGCATTTCGCGACCCATGCTGAACAGGCGTCGGCTCTCAGGCCTGAAGTGATAGAAATATCCGTAAACAGCAACGAATATGCCGGTCAGAACTACGGTAAGCCAGAACCAGAAAAAGAATTTGAAGAACAGCCCTGAGCCGTAAAAGCGGCTTATCTGGCTTTTTTCTTCGGCACTGCTAGTTTTCTGGTTTGACATAAAGATATCCTGAGCCACGAATGGTTCTGATCGCTTCGTTACCATTACCGATTTTTTTGCGAAGATTGCTCATGTGAACGTCGAGACTGCGGTCGTCATAGGTCAGGCGCCGTCCCAGCACTTTTTCGGCAAGTATCTGGCGCTCGACAACATTGCCGGCTGAGCGCATCAATTGTTCGAGAATAGCGAATTCAACTTCGGTCAGACCGAGGCTGACGCCGCCCTTTTCGGCAGTTCGACTGGCCGCATCGATGCAGATATCTGCTATTTCAATGCGTCCTGATGATTTGTCACTGCCATCTTCTGACGCTGACGTCAGTCGGCGGAATACTGCGCGGATTCGCGCTACCAGCTCGCGCGGGCTGAATGGTTTGGGCAGGTAATCGTCAGCGCCCAGTTCGAGGCCGAGAATGCGATCGATTTCGTCACCGCGCGCGGTCAGCATTATAACAGGGGTGTTCGCTTCGGCGCGCAGATTTTTGAGAACGTCGAGTCCGTTCATTTCAGGCAGCATGACATCGAGAATGATCAGGTCAAACCCGCCGGTAAGGGCTTTTTCGAGACCTTTTCGGCCGTTGTGAATGCTGGTCGTCGTGAACTTTTCAGATGCCAGATATTCTGCGAGCAGCTCGCAAAGCTCGTAGTCATCGTCGATTATGAGTATCTGCTTCATGTTTACCCTTTATCTGACAGATATACTGATATACATCATTTTGTCTGCACCAGCGATCTCGATTGGGAAGACCGACACTGCCAATATTCTGATCTGATCACTGATAATATGCAACAGCAGCGGCAGGTGTAAAAGTAAAGAATTGTTAAGATTTTGCCGGTTTCTTTACTCTTCTTTTCGTTGAGTTTACAGTATCTGAAGGCAGAATGGCTTATATTAACTTTAAGGAAAATTAAAAATCTGGAGGTTTTTATGCAGAAAAAATTTACGCTTGTTCTGATTGTTGTGTTTGTAATGGTAACCGCGTTGTCTCTTCACTCCGCTGAAAAAAGAGAAGTAAAGCGCATCAGACATCTTGAAATACGCACGACCACAGGTGCCGGGAATGTCATGCCAGCTCAGCTCATACAGTTTTTTAAGTTTGCTGACGCACTCGAACTGAGTAATCAGCAGTTGCTACAGTTGCGCATGCTTTATCAGAAACAGGCTGAATCGAGCAAAAAGCGCATGCAGGACAACAAGCACGGCAAAAAACTGACTGACTGCGATCTCACCGAAAAAGAAGTGAGAAAAATGGCGGCTGAGAAGGCGAAACAACTCGAAGAATCAATCATTGCCAGATTCAAGATGCAGCAGGAAATCAAAAAGATTTTCACTCCCGAACAGCTCAAAAAGCTGGAAGAAATGAAATCAAAGAAACACGCCAGAAAAGGCCCACCAATGTCTTTTTGGGGAAAGCCCGGCATTCCAAAGCCCGCCAGGCGCGGAACCAAGGATTCACCTGAGGCATTGATTGACCAGATGGAAGAAATCTTCGACGTTGACTAACCCCATCACTAACCAGCAAGTTCAAATGTGACAGAGGCCAGATCCTCTGTCACATTTGAATGTGTGCTTAAAAACTGTCATTGCGAGGAGCGTAGCGACGAAGCAATCCTTCTGTCAGTGAGATTGCTTCGCTTCGCTCGCAATGACGGATAACACCAGATTCAATGTTGACAAAGGCTAGTGGCGTTGAAAGGTCAGGCCGGTGTGCCAGTTGCGTGGTGCCAGCGGGTTCTGGCTGACTGATTTAAAGAAATCAGAATAGACTACGTCGTAAAAGTCGTTAATCAGTATGCCCCGGCCGCGATCGGAAGAGCTTAAAGCGAAGCCGGCCTGGATACTTTCGGGAATGTATGCCAGTTGTAGTTTGACGTTCCAGAGATAGCCCTGTTCGCCGCCTTCTTTTATCTTGACTGGTTGAATATTCAGAAAGCTCACTCTTTCGCTAAGCACCTTTATACGCTCGGGTGCGCCATCGCTTGATTCAATTCTGACCAGCTTGAGAAGATCAGAGTGCTGTAACTTTTCGAGGCGGTAACGAACGTGCATGACTGGCCGCAGCAGCATTTTCCGGCCGTCGATATCCTTTTTGAGCAGTTCAGGCGCGGTGGTGTGGCGGTAAAGACGATATTCTGCGCCAGACAAGCCTTCGGCCCGAGAAAAGTCTGCTTCAAGCAGATCGCAAAAGCGCATGGCGAATCCCCCGTGATAAGGGATGCAGCTGTTTTTTAGATCGTCATGCATCTGCGTGCAGATCCGGCGGCCCTCGCTCAGCATGTCGATACTGACTACGCCAGAAGTTGATGACTTCATTCCGCTCTGGTAAAGATACAGCAGCGGCACGGCAATAATCGTGGTTACTGCCAGGGCAATCATGATTTCGATGATGCTGATACCTTGTTTCTTCATGGCTGGCTCACTATAATCGTCGATCGGTTGAGCTGTTCGAGTCCGGCTCCAAAACCGGCGCCGCCGTGCAAGGGCCTGACGCTTACCTGCACCAGAATTGCTTCAATATCGTCGCGGGTCAGCGGGGTCACCGTGATTTTGCGTTCGAAGGCGGTAGCGTCTTCGGGGCGCTCGATGCCAGTAGCAGCGCTGACAGTTTCAATTTTCTGCCATTCGTTGAACCTGTAATCGGCTATGCTTTGCCCGAGGTTTTCGCGAACTCTTTGGCAGCCAAGAAATCTGAACACTTCGAGTGGTTCGCGTGCGATCTGTTCTGCGACATACTGGTGATAGGCGCTGGCAGTGCCCCGGTTCGACTCAGAGATCAGGGTGAAAACATAGATGACAAGCAGGCCCATCACCATGGCTGCCAGCATAACTTCGGTGAATGAAAATCCCCGCGTTCTTTGAGTCATTGCAAAGCCTCTGATCGCAAAAATTTGCTGGCGCGAAGTCGCAGCACATTAAGATCGATTCGTAGTCTATAGGCGACTTGCAATGACAGGCTGCGGTTCTGGTAAAACATCAGTTGCGCGCCCCCGATCTAAAATTTGTCCACGGCGAAACGCTGATCTGATAAGACTTGTCGGCGTCCAGCAGAGCCTTGTCAAAACTGACCCGGTGGGTGTTGTTGCTCCAGTTGTCGAGATTGAGATAATCGGCCAGCAGCATGCCGCTGAGATTGAGCGCCTGCCGTGATTCAACCGTGCCATTGTGCTTGTCGTTGATGGCGATCAGTGCTGCTTCTATCTTTTCCGAGGTGTCTACCGTGATCTTTCCTTTGCGCGCGTAGAGTACGAGCATGTCTTCGTTGCCAGACTTCTTCAGGGCACCGGCAATATTGAAGCTGTCAGCAATGAGAACGCCCTTTCCCTTAATCTGCCAGTCGCCGGCAAGTTCGATCTGGTCAGCGCAGTGACAGATGCCGTAAAGATTGAGAATTTTGCGCTCACGGTCGATTATCAGCATCTGCTCGAGGTCATTCACCCGCAGGTTGCGCGCCCGCCACAGGGTAATGCGGTCATAGAGTTCGATTTTGGCCGGGTCTTCTTCGGGGACCGGGCTTTCTTCGTAGTCTTCTATCTGCAGGGAACTGTAACTGTCGAAAGTCTGGCGGTCATGCCGCAGCGTCAGAGGCCGCAGCAGTCTGCTGCCACGACTGTCAAGGCTGAGCATCGAGGCAACCAGGTAATCGTATTGACTATGCAGGCTCTCTTTTATAACTGTCGCTTTGCCGCCGCCTCTTTCGTCGAGCAGGGTAACCTCGATGTGAACGGCAAGAATGCCGTGACCCTCTTTGCCTGATGCATAATACCGGCTTCTGTGGTCGTAATTGATGAAATTTACGACTTTCAGCCGGCTGGAAACCTCGCAGCTGAAGCCTGGTTGTAAAAGTTTGCTGATATAGTCGCTGGCGAAGGGTAGGCGCATTTCCATCTCAGCGCCGGCAACTGCACCGAGCAGGAACCAGAAAATCTGCGAGCGGCGATCGCGGCAGTCTCGCTGAATAATTGCCATGGCTTCTTCGCGCAACATAAGTGCTGTTTCGCGTGCAACAAACTGTTGGCCGAGTCGATGGTCGGTGTTGCGCGCCGCCCGCATCATTCTGAAATAGCTGAGCGAAAAAATTGTCAGACTTATTGCAATAAAGATTGCCAGCAGAAGTACTGAGCCCTGGTTTTGATGCTTTTTTGCGGCGAAGAGCATTATCGGTTCATTACTTGATTTCGTCGGTTGGTGACGGGAATTTTAACTGCGGGAAAGCTGTATTGTCTGTGTTCGGTCTGATTTCGCCGGTGTTGCTAGACGCTGCAGGAGTGGTTTCATCTGTAACGCTTCCTGACTGGGCGGCTTTGTCGGTGCGCTTGTCTGATTTTCCGGTGTGGGAAATTATGGTCAGCGCGATGGTTGCAGTAAGCGCCACGCCGATTACGGCGGCCAGGATTTTTGTTTTGAGAGTTATTGTTTGCGCTGCTGTGGCTGTCAGGCTGCTTTCTATACTGGCAAGGAAGGCAGCCGAAGGCTTGAGATCAGATGTGGGCGAACCGGAAGTTTTAAGCAAGGCAAGCAATGCCAGGGTTGAAGCGCATTTAGGGCATGTTCTGGCATGCGCTTCCGTGGCGGCATCGGCTTTATTGCTTTCGATAGCCCGATCAATAATTTTTTCGCATTCTTTATCTGACATACTTTGGCCCTCAAGACCTGAACTTCTGGCGTAATCTGACAATCAGTCTGTGAAAAACCAGTCGCGCGTTGCCTTCACTCGACCCGAGATGCTCTGCGATTTCCGAGAAAGGCATCTGTTGAAAGATTCTGAGATCAAGAAGAACTTTTTCCTGGGGTTTCAGCCCGGCATAAAGATCGTCCAGCATTGCATCAGAAACGACCTGGGCCTCTGGGGTGCGGTCATCCGGGAGATTGAGCAGGTCGAACTCGCTGCCACTGGTATCGAACTTTTTCTCCTTTCGCAGTTTGTCGATATGCTGGTTTCTGGCGATCCGCAGCAGCCAGCCGACAAAAGAACCCGAAGTTTTGAACTGATCGATCTTACGGAACGCATTGATGAAGGCATCCTGAGTGATGTCTTCGGCATCTGACCTTTTAACGCCAAAACCCATCAGGTAATACATAACGGTTCCGTAATGTCTCTTCACCAGCATGCTGAACGCCTGTTTATGACCTTTGCGGGCCAGTTCAATCAGATCGTTGCTTTCGAAGTTCTCGTAATTAAGTGTCAAGTTCGGGCGTCCATATCCGGTACCAGATCCATCGAAACAATTACGCTATCCTGTACGAATAACGAAGGCAAAACAGAAAATGTTACATGTTTCTGCTTTTCTGATGACCTTTTTAACATGACTGCTCTCTGGAAAGATCTTATTTCCAGAATACTACCTCGCTGAAGCATAGGCAACATAATTGCAAAACGGCAAAAAGTAAGAAGGGCGGCTGTTGCCGCCCTTCTTTGATGTTCTGCTAGTTCGCCGTCAGTTGTTAAGATACTCCTTGCCACTCATAACGTTGGTTTTTATGAAGTTGTATCTTGCCATGTCAATTTTGCCGCCGTTGGAAGCGATAAAGTAGTCCCCTTCGATTTTGCCGCCTAGAACGTAATAGGCGCAGGTTTCGGCAAAGTCTTCTTCTGGTTTGGTGGCGCCATAGGAAGATACGCTTGTGCCGCTGATCGTGCCGTTTGGCCAGAACAGGCTTTTCCAGGCATCGAACTTTTGCTCGTTGGCGATGTGAAAACAGTGTCCCATTTCATGTATCAGCGTTTTCTGGAAGCCTTTTTTGATCTGATACAATACTTCGGCTTCGGTCGGGTCGCGCTTGTAATACTCCTGTAACTGCCTGTAAAGATCGTCAGAAATAACAGTCGCCGCATCGAGCATGTGAACGACCAGGTCGGGAGGCTGCACGTAGCCGCGGGCAGAATCAGGGGCGCCTTCCGGGCCCTTCGCATCGCGCACGACTTTTTCGGTGTGGCTCATGTAGCCTTCAGGCAGAACAGCAAAGATTTCTTCGGCAGCGTTAAGCTGGTTCTCGTTCCAGGCAGCGCCGTCGCCGTCAGCTAGTTCAATGCCGTATGTTTCGTTGATTTCGTTCTTATGGGTCTGAATCGGGTCATCAATCGGGCCGATGTCGGTGCCGGTTCCTGTTCCGGTGTCTGTCGCTGTGCCTGTGTCGGTTCCGGTATCTGTATCAGTATCAGTATCTGTGTCGGTATCAGTATCCGTATCAGTGCCCGTATCAGTTGCGGTATCCGTACCAGTATCAGTCTCAGTGTTTGTGCTCGTATCCGTGTCTGTACCGGTATCAGTATCAGTATCAGTATCAGTATCAGTATCAGTATCAGTATCAGTATCGGTATCTGTGCTCGTATCCGTACCAGTATCCGTGCTTGTATCAGTATCCGTATCAGTAGGTGGAATTATCTTTTCGCAGGAAATAACTTTGATGTTGAGAGGTATGCCGGCCATTTTTGCGCTGAGAATGCGGATCAGACTGTCGATGACACTCTGAATCTTCTTTTCAGCCGCTTCTGTGTCGCTGGCTATCTGATCGGGGTCGATAATCTGACCTGTTTCATCGATAAAATTGCTGCCAGTCTGATTGCCAAGGTCGTGACCGGTTCTGTCGTCGGGCTGCGCCTGCGCAGAATCTATCGCCTGGTAGATGGTATCGACATAGCTACCGCTCTGGGCGCCCGCCATTCCAGGCAGTGCGACCAGCATACAAGCCATAAGAGCCAGTGTTAATATGAATCGTCGGCTCATTAGTTACCTCCGACTGTACCCATCTTTTACTAATTATACTTATTTTTTTGCGGATTTGTTGCATTAATCTGTTGTGAGTCTACAACGTTGTAATAAATGGCTTTGCCCTGATCCTTTCTTGTCTGTTAGAATGCTGAAGAAATATCGTGCTGATAAAATCTGGAGGCAATATGAAAAAAGTTGCGGTTACGGTTTTTCTGCTTATTATGGCGGTCGGAGGGTATTGTATGATCGAAACGCTTAGTCTTGAAGAACTTGCGAACAGGTCTGACGTAATCGCCATGGTCGATGTCGTCGGGGTAAAGGCGGTTGGCCGCCTGCCTTCGAAAGTTGAGGTTATTGCCAATCTCGTTAAGGTTAACGAGCCGTTCAAGGGCGAGGTTGCTGTTGGAGAAAATCTCAAGATAAAAACCTGGCGTGGCATCGAAGATAACCCTGATCTGGTGAAAGGCTCGCGGGTGCTGCTGTTTTTGCAGCGTAACGACAATCATTATATCGTCGTTAACGGCTTGCAAGGCTGGTGGCCGCTTGACAAAGACGGCAAGTTCATGGCTATGGGCACCGGTAAAACTATCGAAGAAGTTAAAAAGGCGATCGAAAACCCGCCGCCGGCACTGCCCACTCGCCCAAAAATAAGCCTGTAACCATTCACACCATAAGTTTTATCTGGAGCATTTATGAAAGTCGCCGATCTCGAAAACGGATTCGATCCCCTTGACATGCACAATTACCGGATGGAAAACCTGCCCGTCCGTGAAAAAAGTAAGATTGAGCAACGCATCGCCCAGATTGGCGTGCCGCTGGCAATAATAGCATTTGTTCTTATCATGTGGGTTTTTCCGTTGCCTTTTCTTGAGAACTTCAACCCCGAAACACTTGGCAAATCAGCCAAAGCCACTTTTGAGAAACTTGGCGCGGCAGCTTTCAGTCGGGTAAATATTGCGATGTTCGCGGTATTCGTGTCGTCAGTCATTTTATGGATGACTGAGGCCATTCCGAATTATCTGACGTCGTTGATTCTTATTATTACTATGGTTTTTACAGGTATTTTGCCGGAAAAGGTTGCTTATGCGCAGCTTGGCCATGAGATCATGTGGCTTAATATCCTGTCATTCATCCTTGCGTCGATGCTGGTAGAAACCGGTGCTGCCAAACGTTTTGCCCTGTGGTTTATCGTCCGCTTCGGGCACAATGCGACCTCTATTTTTATCTCGTTTATCCTGATCAACATTGTGCTTTCGGCCTTCATTTCGGCGACTACCGCCAAAGCTGCCATATTGATGCCAATTTTTATGGTGATTGCCGCTGTTTATGGCGCTACCGGTGGTAAGCACAAGAACAATTTCGGTCGCAACATAGTTTTACAGAACCTTTTCTGTATAAACATTGGCGCCAGCGCTTTCGTAACCGGTTCTGGGGCCAATCTGCTGGCTGCTTCGCTGATCGCCGGGGCAACCGGTGCCGGGTTCTTTTTCCAGGACTGGCTGATTGTGGCCTTTCCGGTATCGGTATCACTTTTGTTCATTGGTTGGATCGTCGGCACCCGCATCATTTTTCCACTCAAGGAAGAAGAAAAGGTGCCGCATATTCTGGGCGGTATGGCATCGCTTAAAGAAGAACTCGTCAAGCTAGGACCGATCAAGTTCTCTGAGATCAAAGCGATTGTACTGTTTGTGATCATTCTGGCGCTGTGGGCTACCGACAAGTATCACGGCATCAGCGCTACGGCGGTTGCCTTTGTCGGCGCCATCGTTGCGCTACTTCCCGGAATCGGCGTTGTGAAGTGGAACGACGTCGATATACCCTGGCATCTTCTGATCTTCTCGGCCGGGGCATACACTCTTGGCGCCGGTTTTAAGGTAACCGATCTGCCGGCAATAACCGTCAACGCCTTTTTTGACGCCCTTAATCTTGGCAGTACGACGCCTTTCTGGGTGCTTTATATCATACTTACCGGCACCATGATGTTCAGTGCTGTAGTGTTTCAGTCGAAAACCATGCGCACTATGATCTTTGTGCCAATCGCCATTGGCGTGGCGCAACGCTTCGGTTTCGGCATAATGAGCCTGGCCTTGCCGGTAGCCCTTCTGATCGAGCATGTTTACGTGCTGCCGTTCAATAGCAAGCCGGCTTTGCTGCTCTATTCTACCGATCAATACAGCTTTACCGACACGTTCAAGTTCGGCATTACCATGATGGTGATCAGCTGGCTGATCATAATTCTGATGGGCGAAACCTATTATCGCTTTCTCGGCTACACGCCGAACGGTGTCTTTGGCCTGTTCTGATCAGGCATCTTCATTCAGCGTGAAATAGAAAAGCCCCCGTTTGGGGGCTTTTTAGTATTGTTTGTGAGGCTTTCAGAGTCAATCGTCAGTCTGATACTGATAGATCATGCCGGTTTTAGTCTGTTGCGGACTGATAAACAGTTTACCACGTCTGACGAGATCGACGAAGAAGTTGTCGATCAGGTTCTGGGAACGATTGCTGACGCGTTTCAGGTAGGCGTCAGTCTTGATCTTGAACGAAAATTCGGCAACCATAGGCGTGCTTTCGCCTTTTACATACCAGAGCGAAAACAGCGTCTTGGTCTTGTCGAAGCCAAAGTCGATCGTGCCGTGCAGTATTCGCTGCTCGATGACTACGATATTGTTGACGGTGGTAAGCTTGAAACTTTCGTTGATATTGGCTTTGGCAAGTCCTGGATAATATTTCTGCAGGTCTTTCACGGTATCGGGAACTCGCTTGAAGTTTTTTATTTTACCTGATTTCGAAAATATAGAAACCGGAGTGGCTGCTTTTACAACAATATCTACTTCAGATGACACGTCGTCGCCATATTGCTTCGCCGGCTCGACCGGCGCAATTATTGCCGATTCGAGATCGCTTGCACGAAACTTGAGAGTCATCTCAGACTTGTCTTTTTCAGTTCTTATTCTGAGCAGAAAACCTTTTTTGTTAAGGTCGAAGTCGGGCGAGTCAATAAAACGTATTTCACGGTTTGGGCTGGACTTTACGGTCTTTTTTGCGGTAAAACCATGATCTGTTGCCACCTTTTCAATCAGTTCCCAGAATAGCTCGCAGCCTTTTCGTATGGAAGCGAAGTTCTCAGCTTTGAGCAGCACCTTGTATTCACGCGAGTCAGGCAACGTCGAAGACTGCGCCATGGCCGCCGAACAGGACAGCAGCAGAAATAGAACTGAAAGCAGCAGTTTTTTCATGATTATTTCCAGTTTTTGTAGGGATTTTTGGTCAGGTTTGAGTTGAAGTAGCGTGTGTCGCTGGTAACTTCTGAGCCAATCCAGGCTGGCAGGTCAATTTTCTGGTCTTCTGAAGTCAGTTCTACCTCAGCAACTACCAGACCGTCGTTGTCGCCGAAAAATTCATCGACTTCCCAGGTCAGGCCGGCGTGGGCGATCTTGTAGCGATTTTTCTCGATCAGGGGTTTTTCGCAGAGATTGTTGAGCATGGCATTGGCATCGGCTGCCGGAATCTCATATTCGTATTCGGCCCGCGAAGCGCCTACGGTGATCCCTTTGATGGTCAGAAAGCCCTTTTCGTCGATAGTTCTTACACGAACTGTACGCTCTTTAACGGTCGACAGGTAGCCCTGACGGTAGCTGGTGCCCTTGGCCAGGTTTTTCCATTCGTTGTCTTTGACGAGATACTTGCGTTCGATTTCTTTACCCATAAATGACTCCTATTCCGGCATCGATTCCATGCCAATAATACGCTTAATGGCATGCAGGTAGTTGATGTTTTCGTATTCGCCGAGACCGAGCATGGTTTTGGCTTTGAGTATGGCCTCGATGTCGGTAGACTCGACTGCAACCGTGCTGATGGCAGCGCCATTGATAAGCAGTTCGGCATATTCGGTGATGCATTCATTAACCATGAAGCCGAAGCGGCGTTTGAAGACGCTTACCGGCACGAGATCCTTGTGTGGTCTGATAACTTCGCTGATAAACTGTGGCAACGTATATTCATCGCGCGCGAATTTTGGAAGTTCAACGCCGAATGCCGGAAATACTTTTTCGGTAATCTCAGCCGCTTTCATCGGAAAGCTGCCTTTCATGCGTGGGTTCCACTGTTCAAGGCCTTTTTCGCTTTTGACAAATACTTTGATATCCATGAGATCATCGCGGATCTTGGTGTTGTTTTCGCTGTTGCCAGCTGACATGATGTAGATCTCGGAACTCTCTCTTATCTTGTCGAGCGGCGAGAGTTTGCGCATTTTCTTTTCGACCAGGCCGAAGTTCTGGGCAAAAGTTCTGAATTCAAAACGAGGTTTGATTTCGTTCATGGTAATCCTTTCAAATAAATCAGTATTGCTTGATTTTAGCTGATTGATGCGGGTTGTGCAACAATGCATTTTCAGCCGCAAATGCTGGAATAGTGTGCATGAAAAAACGGCTTATCGTTAGATAAGCCGTTGAAGGGGTTTTAGAATCAGAGAGAGAGGTTGTTGCTTGAAAAAACTTGAGTGCTCAGAGGAATTCACCTGAAGTGAAAACCTCTATTCATCTCATAGGCTTGCTCCTTGGGTTCGATAAGTTGAGTAACAATTCCAAAAGGAATCAACACTTTAAATGATACGCATTTAGTGTGCCAATTTAATTGATACTAAAAAAATAGCAATTAAAGCGGCGTTTATCAACAATCGGGTTGATGAGTTACACGAAATATCGTATAAACCACGAAAAAACAATACTGTATTTAGTATCTGCGATAAGACGACTTCTAGTCCTCTGTCACATTTGAATTGCAGAATTGCGTTGAATATAAGTAAACATGTTACAAGAACATCACAAGGGCGTAGGCCGGCGTTGTGAGAAGCACGCCTGCGCCCTTATCTTGTCTGCTAAATCTGTTTTGTAGTCAGCTTAATTTTGCTATGCAATTCAAATGTGACAGAGGACAAGTGCTTCTCACAACGCCGGCTGAAGCCTATTTGGGTGCGCTGACGCTGGTTTTGGGTCTGATAGGAGCGACGTCGCGGTCGAGGCGGAATTGCAGAAAGCAGATTTTCTTGCCGGCCGCGAGAAATTTTTCTTCATACTGTGTCTGTATCTGTGGCATACGATCTTTTAACGGCGAGGCGTAGAGGTCTGCTGTACTTTCGAGAACTTCAAGATTGTTTTTGCCGGCAAGATCAAGAGTAAACTCGTACAGCTCGCAGGAGTCGGTTTTGAGGCAGATCGTGCCATCGTCAGCGAGAATCTTGCGGTAGCGGTTGAGAAAATTCGGCGCCGTCAACCTTCGTCGTACCCGATCCGGTCTCGGGTCAGGGAAGGTCAGCCAGATCTGGCTGACTTCGCGGTCGAAGATTGCCGGCACCAGCTCGATCTGGCTTCTTACCAGGCAGGCGTTGTGAATGCGCTCTTCTTCGATCACCCGCGCGCCAAAAAACAGACGCGAACCCTTGATGTCGACGCCGATGTAGTTTTTGTCGCGATTCAGGCGGGCCAGGCCGATGGTGTATTCGCCGCGGCCGCAGCCAAGTTCGAGCACCAGATCGTTGTTGTTCTTAAAGAAATCGCTGTTCCAACGACCTTTGAGCTCATGGTCGCGCTCGATCAGATCGAGGGCCGACGGCTCGAACAGTCGTTCGAACTCTTTGTTGGCCTTGAATCGTACTAGTTTTTTCTTGCTCACAACTTGCCTTTCTCGCATTCACAAAGGTTATGATAGCGCAAAGAGCAGCTCGATGCAATACTGCATTCACACAGAAATGCGAAAAGGCCGCGTTAGCGGCCTTTTCTGTGCGTGATGGTGCAGGTCAGTTGCTGACTTCTAAAGGGAAAGTGGCGCGGCGGGCCTCTCTTATCGAGTAGACAACAAGTTTATCGTCGTTTACATCGACTACTTTGAATTTGCCATCGATTACCTGGCCGTTTTCGACTATGTATTCGTCATTTTCGAACTGAATGATCGCCTGTCTGAGACCGTTGTTGCCGCAGATACCGGTGACTTTGAGTTTGAGCGGAGGAATGATTTCCTTTTTGGGCTCGGTTACAGCCAGTTCTACGGATTTTCGCTCGATTCTTATCGGTTCGATAACTTTTTTGACAATGACTGGTTTGAAAGGGTCGTGATCGGCTACTTCGCCGGCAAACGTGAATTGATTAGCAAGCTGGTTGATGGTATCGGTTTCATCGGTTTGAACCGCTTCGGCACTTGCAGTCGCGGTTGCGCATACGAGAATTCCAATTACAACTACTGTGAGCAGTCTGGCAAGCTTTTTCATGATCGACCTCCTCGTCGTGTTCTGAAAATTAAAACGCAGATTCGATCAGGCGGATTTAGAAAAAAAATTGCCAGCGCGAATTTTTAAAATTGTTGCTACAATATAGTTAGAGAAAGCCTGAAGGAGGGTTTTTTGTGAGCACTTTACAACCAAGTAAACATGGAACGAAGAAAAAACGTGTCAAAGGAGTTGTCGATCGTATTACCGCCGGTATCGTCGTTGTGGTTATCCGCCACCCCGAAGACCCCGAGGCCTTTCTCGAGATCTACGTTCCGCGCGAAAAATTCAAGAACCGCGACCTGCACGAAGGCGACTACGTTTCAGTAGACGTCGAAGAAAACTGACAGACTGCCATGCTTAAAATTACCGCCGTCTTGGCCTGCGCTCTGTTGAGGCTCTTGCCGCCGACCACTATTTTAAGAGGATTCTGAAAGCCCGCGGCGCGACTTCGTAAGATGCTGGCAATCATAGTCGCGTTGTCATAATATTTTGCAAATGGCTCTTTTAGGGGTAATCTATAAAGGACAAAGCGAAAGTCTTTGTTCATAATTATGCATGGCTGACGTATAAGGATAACCACTATGAGAGCAGTATCTGTATTTTCTGTCTGTTTTTTTCTGATGATGTTCATGTCATCTGCCATATACGCACAGGGCCCGCGCAGCATTGACGCTATCGGCATTTTCCCCGGCAGCACGATTGACAGTGCTCTGTTGGCAGAAGAACAGAAACTGTTTGATGAGTCCAGCAAAGAAATTGAAGATTTGCAGAACAAAGCGCTCAAGGTGTTTGTAACATCAGCTTCGCCTGACGAGGTTTGCCAGTGGTATATCACTCATTTAAAGGCTGTTGAAGATGAAGGCGAGGGTTACGATTTAGAAAGTTGCCGTGATGGCGTTACTTCGCCGGTGCAGTACAGTCTGGAATATTTCGAAAGCAGTGATTTTGAGCAGCAGTATGAGCATGACACCCTTATTTACGACGGGAAATGGGTAGAATCATGCCTGGCTGGCCGGGCGAAATCAGCCAATGGCAAGATGCTCAAAGGTATCAATTTTTACTGGGAATACATCAACGAAGATGATGGCCGGGTTACGCTCGATGTTTCGGTAATGGACAGAAGCTTTGATTTTGAGAAAAAAGCCTTCAAACCATGCACATCGATCAGTATAAGTTTTATCGAGCACGCCGAATATTGATAGTTCAGCGCGATAACCACACTATCCTGGCGACGCTGCCATTGTCGCTTCTACTTCCTGCCGGTATAATCGCATTGATCGCAACGTTTTATCGCGCTGATTATGGCTTCATGAACTTCTGTGCGATCAGCTGATAAGCGTCTCTGAACGGAACGCCATTCTGCACCAGTCGGTAAGCCTGCTCGGTTGCGAAGAGTTCTTCAGTCATTGCCGCCGCGCATTTTTCCTGGTTAACTGACAGGTTTTTAAACAGAAGCTCAGCAACGCCGAGCGTTTGCAGTGAGGCCTCAAAAGCCTTTATCAATGGTTCTTTGGTAATCTGAATGTCTCTGTTGTAGCCAGAGATAAGATTTGCAGTGCAGCTTCTGATGGTGTTTTCGTAACCATTCACTTCATGCAGCTTTGCCCGCATCAGCTCGAGGATGTCGGGATTTTTTTTCTGAGGCATTATTGAGCTGCCTGTTTGAAATTCATCCGGCAGTCTGAAAAAATCAAGCTGTGGCAGCGTGAAAATGATAAGGTCGGTGGCGAGGCGGTTGAGATCAAACATTACCTGAACAAGGGTGTTTACAGCAAAAATGTCGAATTTGCTGCGGCTATGTTGCGCGTAGATCGGGTTGTTCTGAACTCTTGAGAACCCGAGCTCGTTTGCTACGAACTCGCGGTCCAGCGGCAAAGGTATGCCATAGCCCGCACCGGTGCCCAGTGGCGATTGATCGATAAGTTTAATGGCGCATTCGATAAGAGTCAGATCATCTTCGATAGCACATTTAAAAGACTCGGCCCACATTTTTGTCGATGAGGGCATCGCCTTTCTGGTGTGAGTATAACCGGGTATCGGCACCTCACCAACCCTGTCAATAAAGCCATCTATGGCAGTAATCAAGCTTTTTGCCCGGCCAAGCGTTTTTTCAAGCTGAGTTTTAGTGTAAAGCCTGATGGCTGTCAAAACCTGGTCATTGCGCGAGCGTCCGGTATGAATTTTTTTGCCGGTGTCGCCAAGTTTGCTGGTTAAATAGATTTCAATTGCGGTGTGGCAGTCTTCCTGGTCAGGTGCGATACTGAAATCACCCGCCTTAACGAGCTCGATCAGGTTCTTCAGCTCTATTACCAGCTCATCAGCCTCTTTTGGGCTGATAAGACCAATTTTGCCGAGCATGCGCGCATGCGCCTGACTGGCAATGCAGTCAAATTCTATTAAATGCATGTCGAGCAGGTAATCACTGCCGGTGGTAAAACGCTCTATCTCATGATCAAGCTCGTAACCCTTTTGCCAGAGTTTCATTCATCTTCTCTCCAATCGTAGGGTTGTGTTTTCTTCAAAACCAGATTGTGAGCTTTGAGGCGCATGCCGTTTATGTTAATGAACCCTTTGCAGTCAACCGAATTATAGCCGCCCTCGATGTCCATGCTCGACAGTTCCTGATTATACAGAGAGGCTGAAGATTCGCGGGCCACAACAGTTACATTGCCCTTGTAAAGAGCTATTGTCACGCTGCCATCTATGTTTTCCTGACTTTTGTAGAATGCGCACATCAGAAAGTCCATTTCTGGCGAAAACCAGAGGCCGTTGTAAATGAGTTCAGCGAATTTCGGGATCAGTCCATCTCTTAAATGCATGACCTCCTTGTCCATTGCGATTCCTTCAAGGTCGCGATGAGCTTTCCAGAGAATTGTGCCGCCCGGGGTTTCATAGACGCCTCTTGATTTGATGCCGACATAGCGGTTCTCAACCATGTCAACGCGGCCAACAGCGTTCTCTCCGCCGATTTTGTTGAGATAGAGGAAAAGTTCGAGCGGATCTTTTATGCTGGTAGCTGTTTCGGCGTTTTCGACCAGAATTGGCAGGCCGTTCTTGAAGTGAATTTTAATGATGGTTTCTTTGTCCGGGGCGGTCTGAGGAGATTTTGTGTGGCTGAAAATTTCTTCAGGGCAGCGCATTGAAGGATCTTCGAGTATTCCGGCTTCATGACTGATATGCAGAAGATTCTCATCTTCACTGTATGATTTGCTGATCGAGGCCTTGATCGGAATATTGTACTTTTCGGCATAGTTGATCATGTCGGTGCGTCCCTTGAATTCATCAAGAAATTCCTGATTTTTCCAGGGCGAAATGATTTCTACGTTCGGCATCAGCGCGTAATAGGCAAACTCAAACCTTACCTGATCGTTGCCTTTGCCAGTGGCGCCGTGCGAGACAATATTGGTGCCTTCTTTCATGGCAATTTCGATCTGGCGTTTGGCGATGATCGGTCTCGCAACTGCAGTGCCAAGCAGATATGTTCCTTCGTATATGGCATTGCCCTGCATTGCCGGAAAGATATAATCGGTAACGAATTCTTTTCTCAGATCTTCGACATATACTTTGGTTGCGCCGGTGGCGATCGCTTTGGCCCTGATTGCTTCGAAATCTTCATTCTGACCGACGTTCGCCACGTAGGCGATAACCTCATAACCTTTGTTTTCGAGCCATTTTAGAATTACCGAGGTATCGAGTCCGCCGCTGTAAGCGAGAATTACTTTCTTTTTCATGTTACATCCTGTCGTTAGTGGGTTAGAGATGGATTTTCAATCCGAGTTCCGGGAGTTTTTCCAAAAGCTCTGTACGCAGCTGGCTGCGGCTCATTCCTTCGCGAATGATTAAAAAAATAGTGTCGTCACCGGCAACACTGCCAATGAAGCCATCGAGACGCAAACCATCTATGGTTGAGGCAAGTGCTGGAGCGAAGCCCGGAAGGGTTTTTACTACAGCGATGTTCGAGCTGAATTCAACCTGAAGAAAAGCATTGCCGGCCAGAGGTATCTTTTTAACCGCTCTTACCGGTATATCTTCAGCCATCGAGTAAGTGTAAGTTCCGTCGCCAAGCGCCTGCCTTGCAACTCCAAGCGACTTAAGATCGCGTGACAGTGTTGCCTGGGTTAAAGAAAAGCCTGCTCTGGCCATTTCTGCCAGAAGCATCTGCTGGCTGTTGATCTTGCCGCTGCGAATTATTCTGACTATCGCGTCATGTCTGTGCTGTTTGTTCATTTTAATTACCGACTGCATAAATATTCAAAAAAGCTGCATATTTATACAGGCAATCAGTATGTGAGTCAACAAAAAAAGTGTCGATTCATCAGAAAAGAATCAGCAAGCGCTGCTGGTTCTTTTCTATGCACTTCTCTTGCGGCTTCGACCGAAACATTTAAAAGCCCGGTCGAGACGCTTATCACCCGGAAAAGGTTAACAAGACTGAATCTCGAGCCTATGGGTTGGTTGAACTGACCGGGCATATGGGTATGGGCAGACTGAGTGAGCCGACCGGGGTTATGGGCAGACTGAGCGATCCGATCGGGCTTACTGGCAGACTGAGTGAGCCGACCGGGAATACGGGTATGGGTTGACTGGTTGAGCCGATCGGGATTGTGGGCAAGGGTTGGTTGGTTAGCTGGTTTAAATCATCTTTTTCAAGCCCTGGAAGGGAGCCTGGGCCAACTGGTTGGCCAGAATTGTCAGCAAAAACTAGTAATAACCCGGTGACGAATACAAACAGTGCCAATGCATACAAATACCTGTTTCTCTTCCTTCTGAAAATTGGATTCATAAAAACCTCCTGATGATCATTTACTCTCCGATACTATTTTTACATTCACGGGGAGAAATATAAATGATTGATTATCCTCAGGAAAATGGTGGAGAGTCACTCCCAACGGGATGCAACTTTATAATGCTGCCTGAATCGGAAGCACACCTCGGAGTTGTCACTTGCCCCTGAGTTGATTGTGCCTTAGAGTTGAAACAGGGGAGCGCAGTTCGCAGAAATCTGGAGTAATAGCATGAGCGATCAAAGAAGGCAGGCATAATCCAGGCGTCTGGCCGCTGCTGAAGGGCTTGTGCTCGACCGTGAATCTTCTTGCCCGCCTGGAGACAAAGTTCAAGCGCATGAAAAATCCAGAACTGACAAATGCTGTCGCCGCGTTGCGCAAACTAGCAGGGCGGTGAACTTGCAGTCAGTCGGTAATCCTTGTCGTCAAGGTTGTCAGGTGGTATTCTGAATGCGGAAAGCGGCAAAAGATCACGGGTATACAGATGGTGTGCTATGAAACCTATTTGTTCTAAGTAATTTGCACTACACACTCTAATGAATCGGGGAAATTGAATGAGAAGACTGTATTTAATTCTGTTTTGCCTCTGTGTCGTCGCCATAATGACAGGCCCCGGTTCCTTACAGGCAAAGACCGCAACTAAGCTTGGGGTTTTCTATCTTCCCGATCCGGAACTCTTTGCAAAAGCGCAGCTGAAGGTCACGCGAGCGATAGTCAATGATTTTCAAATCGAAGAGATCTATCGACAAATCGATTCGGGGAAGCAGATTGCGCAGATTGAGCCGCTCCAGAAGCTTAAAAGCCTGAAAAACGCCGGCGTCGATGTGATTATTACTTTGCGCTGGCCTCTCGATAGTTCTTTGCTTGAAAATGGGGCCAGTATTGTTAACGGCAAACTCGAGCCAAAGACCATGATCGATCGCGTTCCGGCAGGGGCTGACAGCGAACGCGTATTGCAACTCCTTAAACGCTTTCTCAACGACTTTGGCGACCAGATTGCTGTTATCTCACTTCAGAACGAATGCCTGGGCGGGCCCGGGCGATACAGGATCGAAGATACAGTGCGCGCCCCCGGTGAGTTTTCACCTGCCGGTCATTGGTTAATAAAGGTTGCCGAGACCGTTCGCGACATGCGGCGCTCGAATTCGAGGCTGGCACATTTAAAAATCAGCTCTCCAGCCTGGCAGGCAATCGATAGGATTTCGGCTGAAGGTGTCATGATCCCGGAGCATCACGAGCATCCAAAGATCAGGCTGCTCGGGGAGATCGTCAAGATTTCAAATACTTATTGTGACTATGTTGACATTCATCCTCTGGAAATGTCACTTGCAGACCTCCCGCGAATTATTGCCTACGTAAAAAAACACACTGCCCTGCCTATGATAACGACAGAATGGTCGGGCCTTTACCGAGTTAGAGACTGGCTGAGAGAGCCTGTCGATGCAAAGATTATGGCCCTGATCAAAAAGGAGTTTCCGAAATTATCGCTGAACCCCAAAAACAACGAAGATCTGGTGCAATTTGCCCATAATAGAAAAACTCCTTTACGTCTCTGGAATAAATTTCTTGAAGGTATGCCGCATGAAAAAGATTTTGCTTTGAAAAGCTTTCAGCTCTTTGAAAAAGAGGGGTTTGTCTACGCATGCTGGGCACTCGGGTATCAGTACAACAACTATCTTTTCGATCTCAAGACTCTCTTTGCAAATATGGTTACCAAAGAGCCTTTCGCGCCAAACGAACCGGCCTTCAGTGATTTCCAGCGAGTAATAGAATATTCCGGCGGAACGCCGTGGAAGTTCTAACGGTAAAATGGCATCCTGAAAAGTTTTTTTCGGAAATTCATGTTTTAAGAGTGAGACTGCAAGCGCTTCTTGCCCTTATGTAATGGTTCTCGAGATGGCACCCGGGTTGAACCATGCTTCTATCTGTGTTCTAATAGATAGATAAAATAAAGCAAAGGATTGAACATGGCAAAACCAAATTATTCGTATGAAAAAAGAAAGAAAGAAATCGAAAAGGCGAAAAAAAAAGAAGAAAAACGCCAGCGTAAAATTGAAAAGGCAGTGATTGAAGCCAATACTGAACAACCCAATCCAGAACAGCACAATTCAGAACAACCCAAACCAGATCAGACTGATCAGCTATAATTTTCTTAGTCGCCTCCGGTTTGTGGTTACTACTGTTTTGAGGCTGGTCGTTTAAGAAAAGCACGCACACCGGCGCTCAAAAAATCAGCAAGGCCGGGGCAACCTTTTCGCAGTATGATCTGAATCTTGCATCTGAAACATAGATTCCTGCAAACCCGGCGTGGATTTCCGGATTTTGTCAGGCCTTTCTCTGCTACAGACTCAACAGGATCTCCTCATGCTCTGAAACTGACATTTCTCGATCGAATTGCTCGACCAGCTGCCTGAAGTTCTGGCTATCTTCCACTTTGTTTCTTAGCTTAAGCTTCAATATTGTTGCCATTTGCTCAAGGTTTTTCTGCATTTTTTCAAGGGTCGCACCTGAGCCCGGATCAGAAACACGATTTCTCAGTGCAGACAGATCGCTTTTAATACTTGTGAGAATCGGAATAAAGCAATTCAGCTGGCGTATATTTTCTGCCTTCTGCATCTCCTTAACAAAAACTCTGATGCGGCCCTGGTAAAGGACTTGGCACACCATGACTCCTTGAGATGACTTGGCAATACCGGTTACGGCGTCCTTTTCGAGGCCGGTTTCAAGCTGAATTTCAAGGTTTTCCAGTATTTTTTCATGCAGACGGCGCGCCAGTTTTCCTTTGAGTTTGGAAAAAGCCTCACGCATTTTCCCGCTTTTTTGCGATACCAGAGAATCAACTGCGAGGATCATTTTTTCCAGAATGAACTTCTGCTGTAGCTTTTCAATCATTGAGGCCACTTTTTCCTCAAGCTTGATTGCTGGCTTAAAAAACATGGGTATGCGGCGATAAAAATCACGACTGCCGGCAATCCGTGCGGCATATTCCTTCTGGTGTTCGAATTCTTTCAGACTCTGCAACGCGGCCTGAGAGGACATTTCAAGAGGCTTGAGCTGTGCATTTTTATCGATCAATGCAGAAAAGACAAATGCAAACGCCGCCTGATCATAAGTAGATGGCAGTTTTTTCAGATACTTTTGCACGCGCCGGGTAAAATAGGCGGAATCAGACTGGAAAGCTCTTTTATACTCTGTGCTTTCAAGCAGCCAATAGCGATTAAGAGCTTTTTTCAGGAAGCTGTTCAACAGGGGTTCAATTTTTTGCGATTGATTGAACTGGGCCAGTGTCATTTCGCGAAAAATGAAAACTATACGGTCTTCTGGCCTGTACAGTTCGGCAAGTTCGGCATCATATCTGTCAGGAAAAATGTTTTCCATCGTTCCCATTGATGAAGCTAAGTCAACGGCATTAACTGCGGTTGTAGAAAATAGGGCCAGAAGAAAAACAAGCAATGCCGACTGTACTCTAAGCATATGATCTCCTCGCGTAATTATATTTTTTGATTATACCTGTTACTGACAGATCGGGCAACGTGGTTCGACGAGACAAAAGTGGACAACTTGAGATGTCGAAAGAGATAGACAGCAGCGCCAGATCGCCTTCAAGGCTACGCCAGCAACCACCTATAAAAGCTAGCTGACTTTGCCTGACTTCAACGAACTTATACCTGTTTTATGATTGAAAAACCTCGCGGAGTTTGTCAGCCAGTTCGCTTCTTGAAAACGGCTTTTGCAGATATTGAGTATTGCTACCCAGTATTCCATTTTGTGCAATGATATCGGCGGTATAGCCAGACATGAAAAGACATTTTATTGCCGGGCGAAGAGCCTTAACCTTTACATACAGATCGCGACCGCTCATTTGCGGCATAATTACGTCGGTAAGCACCAGATCGATGTTATCCTGACAGCTTTCAGCTATTTTGAGTGCTTCTTCCGGATTGCTTGCGATTAAAACACGGTAACCCATTTTTTCCAGATTGAGTTTGCAGATTCTCAGCAGAGCAGGTTCATCTTCGACTACCAGAACAGTTTCTGTGCCTTTCGCCGTTTCTTTGAATTTATGCGTTTCTTCAACGGCTTTTTCTGACAGGCAAACTGGAAGATAAATTCTGAAGGTCGTGCCTTTTTGGGGCTGACTGTCTACATGGATATAGCCCTCGTTCTGCTTTATAATTCCGTATACTGTAGCCAGTCCGAGACCAGTTCCCTTTCCTGGTTCTTTGGTGGAATAGAATGGTTCGAAAATTCGCCCAAGGGTTTCCAGGCTCATTCCGCAGCCATCGTCACTGATCGCCAGTAAAATAAACTTGCCAGAAATCATATCTGACGAGGTAAGCTCATTTGCCTGAGCAAAGTCTGTTTTTTCAGTCCTGATCGTAATGCTCCCCACCCCCGTGATTGAATCGCGGGCGTTGACGATGAGATTAGCCAGAATCTGATCAATCTGGGCTGGGTCCATGTCAACTTGACATGGTTCTTCAGTCGGTTGCCATTTTAAATCGATGTTTTCTCCGATCAGCCGTTTAAGCATTTTTAGAATACTGGAAACGACCTCGTTCAAATCCAGAACCTGAGGCATGATCGTTTGCTTGCGGGCAAAAGCCAGGAGCTGCCGGGTAAGCTTAGCGGAGCGGACCCCTGCGCCCAGAATTTCCTTCAGATTCTCGTAAACTGGATTGGAAGGATCAAGAGTCGACATAGCTGCTTCTGTATTCGAATTGATGATTTGCAGCATATTATTAAAATCATGAGCCACACCACCTGCAAGTTGACCGATCGCTTCCATCTTGTGAGACTGGCGGAGTTGCGCCTCGAGCAAAGCTCGACTTTCTTCTCCTGCTGCCATTTCTCTGGTCTGGTCTATCGAATAGAGTGCAAAAGCCACATCTCCCGCCATTTCTGTGAACAGCGACAATTCTTCTTCATCGACGCCAAGAGAGCTTTCTAGCATAACTCCGAGATAGCCAAAAACTTTGCTGCCATGGTTTAACTGCAGACGCAGACAACTGCACTCAGACTTTGTGTCCGCCAGAGGACAGCCATTGCAGTATTTAGCACGATCGGAAACCAGCGAGATTTCGTGATTCACCTCAGTAATTTGACAACAGTTCGGCATGATACCGCGGCTCAATTTTTCCTGCGTCTCCACAATAGCCTCTTTCAGCCCGGCCTGAACCCACTGAACAAACCTCCCAGCACTGTCGGTAAGAATTATCCAGGCTCCAAGATACCCGCTAAATTCGACCATGATATCGCATGCTTCCTGAATAAGCTTGTAGCTGTCTTTCTCACGAACAATCAATTGATTAACATTTCTGATTGCTCGCAGAACCTGGTTGAGGTGCTGAATTTTCAACTCGCCTTTGCGATGCTCGGTTATATCCTGACCAATAGCCAGCAGACCGGTGACCAGTCCGTTTTTGTCGTTGATAGTTTTGTCATACCATTCAAAATCACGTATAGAGCCGTTCTTACAAACAATGCTGTTTACGTTACCAATGGTCGGAACACCTTTTATTGCCTGAGCAAACAAATCAGAGATCCTCTTTTGATCAACCTCCGGCAAAAAAACCGTAAACCAGTCTTGCCCCTGTACCTCCTCAAGACAATAACCAGAAATCTCTGCAAAATATGGATTGAAATGGACAATTTTACCCTGCGGATCGAGCAGAAGAATGACAGCCTGGGCCGTATTAACAAGAGTTTCAGCAAAATCGCGCTGGCTTTGCAGCTCGTTGGTGCGCTCTTCGACCAGTTCTTCAAGGTGATCGTTGAGAGTATGCAGTTCTTCCTGGGTTCTGATCAATTCAACATTGCGCTGGGCAGCGGCTTCATAAGTCGAAAGAAGCAAAGAAAGCATCTGCTGCTGATCAGCGGTAATGAAACGCCTCTTACCACCAAAAATTATTTCTACACCGATTCGAATCCGTTCAACTTTAATCAATCTCCGATTGGCCAGAATTTGCTCGATGTGCGAAAGCAGATACTCGTCACTGAACGGCTTGGTGATAAAATTGTCGGCACCGCAGGCCAGCCCCTCAAGAACATCTTCCGGGTTGGTAAGCGAAGTGAGCAGAATAACAGGAATATTCTGGGTGCTAACGTCGTCTTTTATCTGTCGACAAAGCTCATACCCGTTCATCACAGGCATCACAATGTCGGTGAGCACCAGGTCAGGCGCTTGCACAGCTATCATCTCAAGCGCCTGTTTACCGTCTCCGGCCAACGTTACATTAAATTGACAGGATTCAAGAAGGTGCTTTAAATTCTGCGCCTGGGTAAGGCTGTCCTCAACGACCAGGATTTCATGTTTATTCTGCAAAACGTTCTCATTTACTGTCATATGTTTACCCTCATCCCCGTTACCAGTATCTGGAAAGCATGTCAGCTATTTCAGCTGGCGAAAGAACGCTGGTTGCGGCATCAAGCCTGACTGCTTCACCTGGCATCCCGAATACTACCGAGCTTTCGGCGTCTTGAGCTATGGTAATGGCCCCTTTATCCTTCATAAGCTTTAATTCCTGAGCGCCATCCTTCCCCATCCCTGTCAGAAGGATTCCAACCGCTTTTGCGCCCATAATTTCAGCTGCCGAACGAAACAGATGAGCAACCGAAGGCCTGAGTCCGCCTTCTGGGGGAGTTGCACTAAGGTCAATACGCAAACCTTTGTCGATACCCATATGAAAATTATCCGGGGCGACATAAATGTGACCTGGCAAGGTAACCTGTCCATGGACAGCTAGTAGCACCGGCAAAGAACAGCAACTAGCCAGCCAGTCAACAAAGCCGCCGACAAAACCAGACGCAATATGCTGGACAATGAGAATGGGCAGAGAAAAGTCTTTGGGAAGGAGACTAAGGATCTTCTGCAGAGCTATCGGTCCGCCAGTTGACGCACCTATAGCAACAAGCTGGATCTCAGCCGAACTTTTCAGCGCCGGAACTCTGGTCATGGGAGGAGCAGGAAGACTCTCCGACTTTTTTTGAAGATGATGCAGGCGTTTGACAACCTTGATTTCAGACATAAGTTTAACTGTCTGCAAAAGGTCATTCGCAGCTTTTTTATGATCTGGATGAGTTACCCCGGGGGGACGATGGAATACCGCTAACGCCCCGACTTCTATTGCCTTGAATACCTGTGCAGCCTCACCGGTAACCTTACTGCTACTTACCACAACAATTGGTGTCGGTTGCGTTGCCATTATCTGCCGGGTCGCTTCAAAACCGTCAATCCCTGGCATGTGAATATCCATGGTGACAACGTCGGGTTTGAGAATCTGAACCGCTTCAATAGCTTCTTCGCCATTATGGGCCACGCCCACGACCCTGACATCCGGATCAGAAGTCAGAATATGAATCAACAATTCCTGTGATACAAGTGAATCCTCAACTATGAGTACTTTGATCATTTTTTTTCCATCAAATCAGCTTTTTGATAACATCGAGAAGATTGCTCTGGTCGAAACTACTTTTTATGATATAGGCGTTGGCACCGACATCAACGCCACGCTCACGGTCATCTCGCGACTCAAGAGCGGTAACCAGAACCACTGGCAATTCGCCCAGCTTTTTATCGGCGCGAATCTTGGCAGTGAGCTCAAACCCGCTCATCCGAGGCATATCTACATCAGAAACCACAAGATCGAACGCGCCGTTACGAAGCCTGGCAAAAGCATCAGCACCGTCAACAGCAGTAGCTACCTGAAATCCTGCCGATTCCAGAATGTTCTTAAGCAGGGTTCGTGAAGTAATTGAATCTTCAGCGATCAGGACTTTCGTCGAGCTCTTTGGCGTTTTCTCACTCTCACAATGCTTTCTGATCGATGCAAACTGGTTGGCAGATTTCATAAGGTCAGGGACATTCAGAACCGCTACCACACGGCCGTTGCCAAGAATTGTGGCGCCGGTGATGTTGCGCACCCGGCTCAATTGCCGGCCCAGCCCCTTAACCAGCACCTGAAGTTCTTCAAGCACCTCATCAACCACAAAAGCGATCTGGCTGTCGCCAGTTGCCAGAACCACCATGGTTATCATTGACAACGCAGAACTTGAAGTCTCAGGCAATCCCAGCACATCACTCAAATGCACCAGAGAAAGAATTTTCTCATTATGCCTGATCGTTTCACGATTCTCTACGGTTTGTATTTCTTCAGGCTTTATACGCAGTGTCCGGATAACGCTGGCGGTCGGAATGACAAACAACTGTTCCCCGGCGCGCACGACAACCCCACGAAATGTAGCCAGAGAAATGGGGAGAAGAAGCCGAAAGGTGGTTCCAACATCAGATTTGCTTTCAATTGCAATGCTTCCCCCAAGTTTCTCGACCTTTTCACTGACAATTGCCAGGCCAAGACCACGACCGGAAAGATCAGTAATAATCGGGCTGGTGGTAAAACCAGACTGAAAAACAAGCGCAAGAATCTCTCTGGAATCCAGCTTTTCTGCTGCTTCTGAAGAAACAGCACCGTTTTTTATGGCAAGTTTACGGATAAGATCACAGTCTATACCACTGCCATCGTCAGAGATGGAAATCTCAACCTGTCGATTCTCATTAGTTGCAAACGCAATGGCAACCTTGCCGGCAGCCGGCTTATTGAGTTCTTTCCGCCGCCCGGGCTTTTCTATCCCGTGATCGGTGCAATTGCGCATGAGATGAATAAAGGGATCTTTCAGCTCTTCAAGAATTCTCCGGTCAATATCAATATCATCCCCAGAAATGACCAGATCGATTTCTTTGCCTTGCTGTTGCGCAAGATCCCGGATGATCTTAGGAAAAGTCTCGGTTAAAGACGCGGCGGGCAGCATCAGAACCTCTTTCATGGCCTCCAGATGGTCGTCAACGATACGGCGCATAACTCGAAAATCCTGTTCTGCCGCATGAGAAACTGCGTCGATCCTGGCATGAAGCGTATCAAGGTGGTTCTCGCACCAGTTGACAAATTCGTTGCTATCACTGGTTTTGGAAGCATTCTGCCTGGTTTTCCACTGCCGGGAACTCAGGCTGTAAGATGCCAGAGTATTCTTTATCTCGCGCAGCTCCATAACCAGTTGCTGGGTAGTCACTTTGGTCTGAATCATTTCCTCGGCCTGAAAAAGCAAAGAATCAAGCTTGGCGACAGAAACCCTGACGAATTGCCCAGCAGTCACTCCTTTCGGTTGCAGCTTTAAATCTTCAATTTCAGGCTCTTCATACGAATCCTGCGAAAGCTTGCAACCGGGTTCTGGCTGTACCGACACAGACGCGCTGCTATTATTATTTGAAAAAATTCCAAGCTGGCCGATCAATTCTTTCTGTAACGATCTTTGCGCCGGGGTTCTTTTCTCTTCTAATGTCGCAACCAATCCACCAAGAAAATCTACGACACGGTGAAGCAAATCAAACGAACCAGACTCTAAAGCGATTTGATTGAGCTTTACACGCGAGAACACAGTCTCAAGAGGCTGACAGACCATCTCAAATTCACGCAGGTTAACCGATCTGGCAGCTCCTTTAAGGCTATGGACTTCGCGAAACATCGTTTCAATGAGTTGTGTGCATTTTTCAGGAGCAGGAGATTTTTCCAGTTCGATCAAACCGCTGGTTATGGTTTGAATATGCTCTTCAGCCTCAACCCTGAAGGTTTTGAGAAGTCTTTTATTAAATTCTACATCACTCGAATCCATTAGACTCAAGCCTCTCTGGTTTTGAACTGATCTACTATTTTTCGCAATTTCTGGCCGAGTTCACTCAGGTTTTTAGCGGCAACTTCAGCCTGCTTCATGGCAGAAGCATTCTGTACGCCAGCCTGATTTATATTTGTCATCGCCACACCGATCTGATCCATGCCCACAACCTGCTGCTGACTGGAAGCCACGATCTGGGTCGCTACCTGTGATGCCTCAATGCTGCTTTCGGCGAGAATCTTGACCGCCTCTCCTGTTTGAGCCGATTGTTTTACGCCGCCTTCGACCGCTTTAGTGCCCTGTTCAGTAGCCAGTACCGCAACGTTGGTAGTTTTCTGAACTTCGGTTAGAATTGCACGAATCTGGGTGGTAGCCTGTTTAGACTGCTCAGCAAGACTTTTGATTTCCTGAGCGACAACTACGAAACCCCGACCCTGCTCTCCGGCTTTGGCAGCTTCAATTGCCGCGTTTACCGCGAGCAGGTTTGACTGGTCAGCCAGATCGGTAACGGTAGCGATAATCCCGCCAATAGCCTGGCTTTGTTCACTCAGCTGCAAAATCGTCTGTGCAATAGCCCCCATTTGATCGCGTATGTGCAGCATAGTAGCAACCGTGTTATCAATTGCATTTTTACCAGCCTGCGAGACCTGAACAACACGTTGTGAGCTGTCTGATACCGATTTCGCCTTTTCAGAAGAAAGTCTGGCCGCCTGCCTTACCTCTTCTACGGTTGTCATGGTTTCGCTGATACTTGTTGCTGATTCGACGGCACCAGAAGCCAGTTGTGAGGTCGAAACCAGAATCTCATTTGATGAACTGGCAAGAACATTAACTCCATCAGAAATTTCCCTTATCTGCTCTCGAAGCGTCTCAACCATGCCGCTGAAAGACTGGGTCATGATCCCAAGTTCATCACTACGATCTTTCTGGGCAGAAAGATCGCCGGTAAGATCTTTGTTAGCGATTCTCTTTGCAGCTACAATACAGTGATCCAATGGCACAGTGATACTCATAGTTAAAACTATGGATATCACCAACGTCAGAACAACGGACGCAATCCCCAGCATAAAAATAAGTTTATAAGCTTCGTCCTGGCCTTCTTTAGCCTCATTATAGCGATTAACCGAGCGATTTTGAGTTAAATGAACAAGCTCATCTACCAGATCTACCCATTGTCTCACCTTCGGACTTGCTTTGCTGTGCATCAAATCAGTTGCCTCACTTACCTTGCCAGCCACTGCTAGGTTGACCACCTCATTGTTCAATTCTCTTGAAGCTGGCGCAATAGCCTTAATGCTGGCGATTTTTTCACTGATCTCGCGATTCTCCGCTGCGGGCAGTTTCTCAAATTTATTCAGATACTCATCATATTTCTTTCTTATTTCATCAATATCTGCAATGACTTTTTGCGCTTTTTCACTGTTGTTCAGCAGGCAGACATCGCGGATGGCAATCGAAACCTCGCGCACCTGGTCAATCATACCATTTGCCATTTCAACGCGAGTGTTATTAACCGTTACAATCCTTTCAAGGATCTCTTCACTGGATTCCATCGAATTGAGGCTGACAACTATTATTCCGATCAAAAAAATCAGAATAAGACCAAAACCAAGACCCAAGCGCATACCCACTCTTATATTATTCAGCACAACACATCTCCTGATACTTCATTTGCTGGCCATAAAGGCAATTTCTTCGTGAACAATCATTTCCTTGTCGTTAAGAATCTTCTCTCCATCCAGAATTATAAGACGCTCTGATGTTATACCTTTCAAAAACTCTCTGCCAATACCAGTGATGGTAGGAAGAGATGCTTGCATACCGCTCAGCAAAACAGATGTTGTTCCCACAATATCATCTGCCAGCAGGCCAAATTCCATAAGATTATTGTGAAGTATGATAACCTTGTTAAGCTGTCCAAGCCCCTTTTCCGGAAGTCCGAAAAATTTCTTGAGATCAATAACCGAGAGGATTTGCCCGCGCACATTGATGATGCCGAGAACAAATGCCGGAACTCCTGGCAATGGGGTAAAATCCTTTAATGGATAAACTTCGCGCACAAAAACGGACTCGATACCATAGGCTTCGCCGCCAAGGCTGAATACTATGATATCCAGCAGTTCGCTTGCAGGAACAACTTTTTCGGGCGCCTGCGCCAGCGCTTGAGCCCTGGTATGCAGAATTTCCTGCTCTGATTCATTTCTAATGATGATCTGCGGCTTTTTCTTTTCAGTCATGTCAATGCTCCTGCCTGCATGGTTGCAGTAACAATTTCACGCAACCGACCGGCGGTAAGTCCTTCAGACTCAAGCAGCACATCGTTCTGGTGGAATTTAGCCAGAATTGCCAGCGCATTCTCGAAATGTTTTCGGGCAATCTGCTTTTTGCCCTGATGCAGCATCAGGTTGCCGAGAGCAAAATGCCCCATGTAGAAATCGGGATCGAGAAAAAGAGTGCGCTTAAGTGAAGCTATAGCCTCTAAATCACGGTTTTGTTCCTGCAGGATGGTCGCCTGAAGAAAATAGAGATTTGGATCAAGTTTGTGTTCGAGAATAAGATGTTCGCAGATATTCAATGCTTCTTTAAGATTTCCCTGGTTGGCAAGCTCTCTTACCGGCCCGGCAATGTCCGCAGGAGCACTTTTCGGCATTTCTTCAACCAGATCTTTCGCCAGAACCGGCACCGGCTCTGGTTCTGGTTCTGCCTGCAGCAGTTCTGACAACAGAGGCAATGGCGCAAATTCTCTTTCAGAAGCAATCTCTTCTTTGGCAAAAAAGGAAAACGACGGTGATTCGACTTGCTGCGCAGAAGGCTGAAAAAAACTTTTATCTGCAGGCTTCTGATCAGTTTTCCGATAAACAATAGCTTCTGGAAAATGAACAGGGACAAATTGCGGAAAAAGCTGCAGAGACAGTTCGGAGGCGCTTACCATAAACCAGCCATCTTTTACCAGCGATTGAAAAAGGCTTTCGCCTATCTGCTGAATTCTTCTGCAGGTAAAATACATGAGAACGTTCCGGCAGAAGATAATGTCCATGGCATTCGTATTGTTTATCGGTGAGGGATAAGTGTCTTCAGCAAGATTCAGGTAAGCAAAAGTCACCATTTTTCGGATTTCAGCTGATATCTCATATTTATGCTTGTCAGTGCAACTGAAATACTTCTCTTTAAGCCAGAGAGGTGAGTTGCGAAACGACCATTCTCCATAAACACCTGCAGCAGCCCTTTTAAGAATCCCAGGATTAATATCAGTAGCGAGAATCGTAATGTTCCAGTTCTTATAATCAGGAATAGCCCGCCTGACGGCGATAGCGAGGGAATACGGCTCTTCACCGGTTGCGCAGCCCGCACTCCAGATTCTAAGGCGCTTTTCGCCATTTTCCCGGGCACGCACCAGTTCGGGAAGTATTTTTGCTGCAAGCGCTTCAAAGACATGAGGTTCGCGCCAGAAGTAGGTTTCGGAGACGGTAAGATGGCTTGCCAGGATTTCTGCCTGCCCGGTATCCATTGTGGAATCAACCAGCCAGTTGCAAAAGGCTTCATGATCAGTAAAACCAAATTCCTTTGCGGCAAATTTAAGCTTCTGCTCAAGATCATTCCAGCGGTCAGGTGAAAAATGCAGAGCCATTCTGGATTCAATGAACTGGCTCACTTTTGCCATAAGAGCGGCTGGCAGGTGCTCACTCATTTGACGGTCTCTCCCTTTTCGCTGCTGATAGTTGAAATGGCACTGCTCAAAGACTGTTCTTCGTCAAGAGACAGGAACTGATCGAGATCGTAGATCATAATGAGGTTGCCCTTGATTTTGGCCACCCCTTTGAGATGTTCTGCGAAGGGAAGATCAGCTTCAGCGGGCACCAGTTCT